>DASSKO010000181.1:0-34687 GCA_035690425.1 Nocardioidaceae bacterium | reverse complement strand
GCTCGCGGCGCACCTCCGGCTCACTCCTCAGCGGGTCGCAGCACCGCCTCCGCTCCCGCCTGCGGGGCTCGCCTCCGGCGCACCACTCGCAGGCTCGCGGCGCACCTCCGGCTCACTCCTCAGCGGGTCGCAGTGCCCTCGGTGTAGTCGGAGTCGTGCGACTTCACCCAGCTCATCAGCTTGCGCAGCTCGCGCCCGGTGGCCTCGATGGGGTGCTGCTCACCGGCCTCGCGGAACGCCTTGAACTCCGGAGCGCCGGCGTCCTGGTCGGCGATGAAACGGTCCGCGAACGCACCGGACTTGACGTCGCCGAGGACGTCGCGCATCCGGGCCTTCACCGACTCGTCGATGATCCGCGGCCCCGAGACGTAGTCGCCGTACTCGGCGGTGTCGGAGACCGACCAGCGCTGCTTGGCGATGCCACCTTCGTACATCAGGTCCACGATCAGCTTCAGCTCGTGCAGGCACTCGAAGTACGCCACCTCGGGCTGGTAGCCGGCCTCCACCAGCGTCTCGAAACCGGCCTGCACCAGCGCCGACGTGCCACCACACAGCACCGCCTGCTCGCCGAAGAGGTCGGTCTCGGTCTCCTCGGTGAACGTGGTCTTGATGCCACCCGCCCGCAGGCCACCGATGCCCTTGGCATAGGACAGCGCGAGCTCCCAGGCCTTGCCGGACGCGTCCTGCTCCACCGCGACGAGCACCGGTACACCACGGCCTTCGGAGAACTCCCGGCGTACCAGGTGTCCCGGGCCCTTGGGGGCGACCATCGCGACGTCGACACCGGCCGGCGGCTCGATGTAGCCGAACCTGATGTTGAACCCGTGCGAGAAGAACAGCGCGTCGCCCTCCACGAGGTTGGGCTCGACCGCTTCGGTGTAGAGCTTGCGTTGGACGTGGTCAGGGGCCAAGATCACGACCAGGTCGGACTCCTCGCACGCCTCGTACGGCGTGACGACCCGCAGCCCCTCGGCCTCTGCCTTGGCCCGGCTGTTCGACTTCTCGGGGAGCCCCACCCGGACGTCGACACCGGAGTCGCGGAGCGAGAGGGCGTGGGCGTGCCCCTGGCTGCCGTACCCGAGGACGGCGACGTTGCGTCCCTGGATCAGGCTGAGGTCAGCGTTGTCGTCGTAGAACATCTCTGCCACTTTCGTGCGCTCCTTCTGGGTTGTGAGGGTACGGCGGTTCGGGGGTACGGCGGTTCAGGCGGATCGGTGGCTGGCCGGGACGACCGGCCGCAGCGTCCGGTCGGTGATCGAGCGGCCACCGCGGCCGATGGCGACCATGCCCGACTGCGCCAGCTCGCGGATGCCGAACGGCTCCATGACACGCATGAAGGCGTCGAGCTTGTCGGCGTTGCCGGTGATCTCGATGATCACCGCATCCGGTGCCACGTCGACGACCTTGGCACGGAACAGCTGGACCGTCTCCAGGACCTGGCCACGGGTTGCCGCGTCGGCGCGGATCTTGAGCAGCAGCAGCTCTCGCTCGACGGCCGCGGACGGCTCCAGCTCGACGATCTTGATCACGTTGACCAGCTTGTTGAGCTGCTTGGTCACCTGCTCCAGCGGCAGGCTCTCGACATTGACGACGATCGTCATCCGCGAGACCTCGTCGCGCTCGGTCGGGCCGACCGCCAGCGAGTCGATGTTGAATCCTCGGCGCGAGAACAGGCTCGACACCCGGGCCAGGACGCCGGGCTTGTTCTCAACCAGGACTGACAGCGTGTGCTTGGTCATCTCACTCGTCCGTCTCGAAGTCAGGGGCCAGGTCGCGGGCGATCTGGATGTCGTCGTTGCTGGTGCCGGCCGCCACCATCGGCCACACCATCGCGTCGCGGTTGACGAGGAAGTCGACCACGACCGGCCGGTCGCTGACCGACATGGCCTTCTCGATGGTCGCGTCGACGTCGTCGGCCTTGTCACAGGTCAGCCCGACGCACCCCATGGCCTCCGCCAGCTTGGCGAAGTTGGGGATCCTCTCCTCAGTGCTGGGCACATCGGGCCTGGCCACCTCGGTCCTGGGCGCGTGCAGGTCGGTGTGGGAGTACCGGCCGTCGTAGAACAGCGTCTGCCACTGCCTGACCATGCCGAGCGCGGAGTTGTTGATCACCGCGACCTTGATCGGGATGCCCTCGATCGCGCAGGTCGCGAGCTCCTGGTTCGTCATCTGGAAGCAGCCGTCGCCGTCGATCGCCCACACCGTGGCCTCCGGCCGTCCGGCCTGGGCGCCCATCGCCGCGGGTACGGCAAAGCCCATCGTGCCGAGGCCACCGGAGTTCAGCCAGGTGCGGGGCTGCTCGTACTTCACGTAGTGCGTGGCCCACATCTGGTGCTGGCCGACACCGGCGGCGTAGACGGCGTCCGAACCGACCACAGCACCCAGGCGCTCGATGACGTACTGCGGCGCGAGCGACCCGTCCGCCGGTGCGTCGTACCCGAGCGGGAAGCGCTCGGCCCAGCTCGCCGTCTGCGCCTGCCAGCTGGTGTAGTCACCACGGCGCCCACCGTCGTACTCGGCCTGCAACGCCACGATCAGGTCGGCAATGGTGTCTCGGGCGTCACCGACGATCGGGACGTCGGCCACGCGGTTCTTGGAGATCTCGGCCGGGTCGATATCGGCGTGGACAATCTTGGCGTGGGGCGCGAACGAGTCCAGCTTGCCGGTCACGCGGTCGTCGAAGCGCGCACCGAGCGAGATGATCAGATCGCTGCGCTGCAAGGCAGAAACCGCAGCCACGGTGCCGTGCATTCCCGGCATACCGAGGTGCTGCGGATGGCTGTCCGGGAAGGCGCCTCGCGCCATCAACGTCGTGACCACGGGGATGCCGGTCATCTCGGCGAGGACACGCAGTTCCTTGGTCGCGTCGGCCCGCAGCACTCCGCCACCCACGTAGAGCACGGGCCGATGCGCCGCGGTCATCAGCCGTGCGGCCTCGCGCACCTGCTTGCCGTGTGGACGCGTCACCGGCCGGTAACCCGGCAGCTGCAGCTCGGGCGGCCAGCTGAACGTCGTCGTCGCCTGCAGCGCGTCCTTGCTGACGTCGACGAGCACCGGCCCCGGGCGGCCGGTGGAGGCGATGTGGAACGCCTCCGCGATCGTCTGGGGAATCTCCGCCGGGTCGGTGATGAGATAGCTGTGCTTGGTGATCGGCATCGTGATGCCGCGGATGTCGGCCTCCTGGAAGGCGTCCGTCCCGATCGCACCGGAGGCCACCTGGCCGGTGATCGCGACCATCGGCACCGAGTCCATGTGCGCATCGGCGATCGGCGTCACCAGGTTGGTCGCGCCGGGTCCGGAGGTCGCCATGCACACCCCGACCCGGCCGGTCGCGACGGCGTATCCCTGGGCGGCGTGCCCGGCGCCCTGCTCGTGCCGGCACAAGATGTGCCGGATCTGGGCAGAGTCGAACAGCGGGTCGTATGCCGGGAGGATCGCACCGCCCGGGATGCCGAACACGGTGTCTACGCCGGTGCGCTCCAGTGATCGGATCAGACTCTGCGCCCCGGTCAGCTGCTCGCTCATCTCGGCCTTCCTGAACTTGGGTGACGACAGTAAAAAACCCCCCGGCCCGAGTGGGCTGACGAGGGGAACGCGCTGGCTGGGTCGGTCTGCAACCCTCAGCCGGCGCGCCAGCAAATTACGACGAGAAACGTGTGCACGGGTCAAGACTCACCCGCCGCCGCCCGAGCGTCAAGCACAGCACGAACCCGTCTCGTCATTTGATACGCGTGTCCACATTTCAACCTCTCCCTGCCGTGAGCGCGAGGAGGCAAGGCGGGGCGTCAGCTGCAGACCGCGCCGACGGCAGCGGACTGCACCAGCTTGCGGTACTTCGCGAGCACGCCCGTGGAGTACTTCGGGGGGTGCGGCGCCCAGCCGTCGCGCCGGGCGGCGAGCTCGGACTCCTCGACGAGTACGTCGAGGGTGCGCGCGTCCATGTCGAGACGGATCGGATCGCCGTCCCGCACGAAGGCGATCGGGCCCGCGTCCACCGACTCCGGAGCCACGTGACCGACGCACAGCCCCGTCGTACCCCCGGAGAAGCGGCCGTCGGTCAGCAGCAGCACGTCCTTGCCCAGCCCGGCGCCCTTGATCGCGCCAGTAATGGCGAGCATCTCCCGCATGCCGGGGCCGCCCTTGGGCCCCTCGTCACGGATGACCACCACGTCGCCGGCGCCGATGGTGCCGTCGGACAGCGCCTGCATCGCCGCCTGCTCACCATCGAAGACCCGGGCCGTGCCCTCGAACACCGCGCTGTCGAAACCGGCGCTCTTGACGACCGCACCCTCGGGCGCGAGCGAACCGCGCAGGATCGTCAGACCGCCGGTGGCGTGGATCGGCCGCGTCAGCTCGCGGATGATCGTGCCGTCGACGTCGGGGGGCGCGATGTTTGCGAGGTTGTCCGCCATCGTCTTGCCGGTAACGGTCATGCAGTCCCCGTCGATCAGCCCGGCGTCGAGCAACGCGCGCAGCACCACCGGAATGCCGCCCACGCGGTCCACGTCGGTCATCACGTAGCTTCCGAACGGCTTGAGGTCGCCGAGGTGCGGCACCCTGTCGCCGATCCGGTTGAAGTCGTCGAGCGTGAGCTCCACCTCGGCCTCGCGCGCGATCGCGAGCAGGTGCAGCACGGCGTTGGTCGAGCCGCCCAGCGCCATCACCACCGCGATGGCGTTCTCGAAGGCCGGTCTGGTCATGATCTGGCGAGCCGTGATGCCCTTGCGCAGCAGGTCGACCACCGCGGCGCCGGCCTGGTGTGCGTAGGTGTCGCGGCGCCGGTCGACGGCCGGAGGAGCAGCCGACCCGGGCAGCGACATGCCGATCGCCTCCGCGACCGAGGCCATCGTGTTGGCGGTGTACATCCCGCCGCAGGCACCCTCCCCCGGGCAGATCGCACGCTCGACCTCGTCGACCTCCTCACGGGTGATCAGCCCGCGCAGACACGCACCGACCGCCTCGAAGGCGTCGATGATCGTGACGTCGCGGTCGCCGACCCGGCCGGGCATGATCGACCCGGCGTAGAGGAAGACCGCGGCGAGATCGAGCCGGGCCGCAGCCATCAGCATGCCCGGCAGGCTCTTGTCGCAGCCGGCCAGCAGCACCGAGCCGTCCAGCCGCTCGGCCATCATCACGGTCTCGACCGAGTCCGCGATGACCTCGCGGGAGACGAGCGAGAAGTGCATCCCCTCATGGCCCATCGAGATGCCGTCGGAGACCGAGATCGTGCCGAACTCCAGCGGGTAGCCACCGCCGGCGTGCACGCCCTGCTTGACTGCGCCCGCCAACCGGTCGAGGGAGAGGTTGCAGGGCGTGATCTCGTTCCAGCTCGAGGCCACCCCGATCTGCGGCTTGGCGAAGTCCTCGTCGCCCATTCCCACGGCGCGCAGCATGCCGCGGGCCGCGGCGCGCTCAAGGCCGTCGGTGACGTCGCGGGAGCGGGGCTTGATGTCCGGTGTCGACTCGACCATGGCCGCAAGGCTACGACGGTGTCCGGCAGCTGGAGCTCCCGGCTCAGATGCTGGCGATCCCGTGTGCGTGGGAACGTCAGCCGAGGACCGCAGCGCGTACGCAGAGTACGTCGGGGAGGTGCTCGGCGATCGTCGTCCACGACTCGCCCTCGTCGTTGCTGGCGAACACCGAACCGTCGCGGCTGGCGAGGTACAGGCCGGCGGGCTCGCCGCCGTCGGTGCACATCGCGTCGCGCATCACTGCGGAGTAGAAGCCGTCCGGCAGTCCCTTGCCGAGCTCCTCCCAGCTGTCGCCGGCGTCGCGTGAGCGCCACACCCGTGCCTTGGCGCCCGGCGGCAGGCGCTCGCCGTCGGCGACCAGCGGGAACAGGTAGACGGTGTCGGGCTGGTGCGGGTGCACCACGATCGGGAAGCCGAAGTCGCTCGGCAGGCCGTCCGCGATGGAGGACCAGGTGTCACCGCCGTCGTCGGTGCGGTAGACACCGTGGTGGTTCTGGGCGTAGAGCCGCTCCGGACGCCGTGGGTGGCCGGCGACCTTGTGCACGCACTGGCCGTACTCCGGCCAAGGGTCGGGCAGGAAGTAAGCCTTGATGCCGACGTTGGCCGGGGCCCACGACATCCCGCGGTCGGCGGTTCGGTAGACGCCGCCGGTCGACATCGCCACCGTCACCCGCTCGGGGTCGGTCGGGTGCGGGAGCACGGTGTGCACCGCCTGACCGCCGAAGCCGGGAGCCCAGCTCTCCCGATGCGGGTGATCCCAGAGGCCGCGGACGAGCTCGAAGGAGGCCCCGCCGTCCTCGGAGCGGAACAGCGCCGACGGCTCGGTCCCGGCGTACACGACCCCGGGCTGGTCGGCCGGGCCCGGGGCCAGCTGCCACACCCTCCCCAGCGCGGCACCGGTGTCCTGCGGAAACGCCACCGCCGTCTCGGACTCGCCCTGCCAGGTCCTGCCGAGGTCGTCGGACCGGAGCACCTGCGGGCCCCAGTGCCAGCTCATCACCCCCGCCAGCAGCCGGGGCGTTGCCCCACGGGTGTCCACCGCGCAGGCCGCGGTCTCGTTCATCACGAAGTGCGGGCCTTCGAAGTCCCAGCTGCCGCGAGCAGCATTTGCGTGACCGATCCACATGCCCTTGCGGGTGCCGACCAGCAGGATCGTCTCCGTCATGTTCGCCCCTCCCAGCTCGCTGTTCCTAATAGGAATAGTACGCTGAGGGGCATGAGTCAAGAGCGCCCGCTGCCGACGACGTCGTACGCGTTGCTCGGGCTGCTCTCCTTCGGCCAGGAGCTCACCGGCTACGAGCTCAAGCAGTTCTCCGACTCGACCTTGCGGTTCTACTGGGTGGCCCCGGCGATGAGCCAGATCTACACCGAGCTGGCGCGTCTGGACGCGCGCGGGCTGATCGAGTCCCGCGACGACGCCGACAGCGGCGCTCGGGCGGTCCGGCGTTACCGCATCAACGCGGCGGGGCTGGGCGAGCTGCGGGAGTGGCTGTCGACCAGCGAACCGGAGTTCCCGATCCTGAAGCACCCGGTGGCCTTGCGGCTGCTGCTCGGACACCTGGTCGAGCCGTCGACGGTGCGGAAGATGCTGCAGGGCTACCTCGACGGCCTCGAGCGGCAGCGGGCCGATCTGCAGGCGGTGCTGGACAGTATCGAGGGCAGGGAGGGGTTCACCTACCCGTCACTGGTCGCGGGCTGGGGGCTGGACTACTACGACGCGGAACGGCGGTCGGTCGAGGACATCGCGGACCGGCTGCCGGAGTAGGCAGCCGGAGTAGGTCAGCCGGAGTAGGTCAGCCGGAGTAGGTCAGGCAGCAGCCGACAGCCGAGCAGCGCGGCGGTGCCGGTTCAGGACAACGCGACACCGGCGCAGGCAGCAGCCCACAGCACACTGACGAACGTGCCGATGATGAACCGCTCCGCCACGCCGTGCGGCACGCCGGCCTCGACAAGGCCCTGCCCCGTCGGCGCGCCCGGCCCCCGCAGCTCGGGATAGCGCGCCACTCCCTTGAGCGCAAGGATGATCGCGAGCCCCTCCGGCCACCCCGTCACCACCGTGGCGAAGACCGCGGCGCGCTCGAGACCGCCGATCCACGCACCGCCGCGCAGCACCTCGCCGGCGGCTTCGACCGAGTCACGGTCGGTCGTCGGCAGCTCCCCGTCGACCAGGCGGAACACGGCCACGGTGGCCGGTCCCCCGCCGGCTACCGCGAGCACCCCCGAGAGCGCCACGAGCGTCTCGTGCCCGTCCGACCAGGCGTGGCCACCGCTGCCCCACCACACGGCCGCACCGACCACGGCAAGGCAGGTCGCCGCACCTGCGGCCAGCACGGGTTGCCACCGACCCGCGAGCGACACGTACCAACCACCGCAGGCCAGCACCAACGCCAGCACGAGCAGCACGAACACGAGCGTCATCGCTCTGCCTCCCGCGTCAGCAGCTGAGCTGCCAGAGCCCGGGCGCGCTGCTCCTCCACGATGCCGGCGACATGGACGCGTTGCGAGACCGCCGAGGCACTGATGCGCAGCCGTTCGGCGACCTCGCGCCTCGTGCGCCCCTGCGCCAACAAGTCAGCCACCTCCCAGCCGCCATCGGTGCGGCGCGCCAGCAGCAACGCCAGCAACCACAACACCGTCTCCACCTGTTCGGCACGATAGGCGTCGTCACCGACAACACCGACGCGATGGGGCCCGGACTTGGCCCGCTCCACCGCTGCACGTGCATGCACGAAGGCCGCACCGCGACCGGCACGGGTGCTGCGGGGCAGAGGTTCGTCCACGCCACCGATGCCGAGTCCGACGCTCCACTTCTCGGACCGGATCAGCACACAGGTGATGTCGACCACTGCCTGCGCGGAGGAGACCACACCCTGCAGCTCGTCGCCTGCCGTGCGTTCGAACCGCCGCACCAGCCTCTCGGCCGTGTGTCCACGGTTGAGCGTCCGCACCAGGTCTGGCACGAGGTCGTCACCTGACCTGCTGGCACGTTGGTCGATCGTCAGCACGTACGCCACGCCGTCACTCCGGTAGGTCAGACCCTTCACACTGGATAGTTAAGGCTAGCACCTACATATCTCGAAATGAAGCTTTATGCCTTAACCCCTACGTCGTCAGCCATCGATCGGGTCCACGCCCCGACAGTCGCGCAGCCACTCCGCGAAGTCCCATTCCTGCAGGAACTGCTCCGCCGCGGTTCTCCCCGTCTCCACCAGCTGCTCCTGTTGCTCCCGGGTGATGTCGAAGTCGGTCGAGGAGATCGCGCGAGTGTCGACGAAGATGCTCCGCCGTTGATTGCAGGGATCCATGCTGACCGCCGACTGACGAGCCTCCAGCGCCGTCTCGACCAGCGACAGCGCCAGCGAGACCGGCCCCTCCACCGGCTCCGGCGACTGCTCCTCCGACCGCGAGCTGACGCGTACGCCGATCGTGGGCCAACGTGGCGGGTGCTCGTCGCGCCGGTCGAAGATCTCGATCGGATAGCTCGACAGCAGACCGCCGTCGACCAGCGTCGCGACACCGTGCGCACCGCGCAGCGACACCGGCTCGAAGAAGAACGGGATCGATATCGACGCGCGGACGGCGTCTGCCACCGACTGCTCATCGGGGTCGAGCCCATACTCGCCGTACTCCCATGGCAGCTTGACGAAGCGGTGCCTGGACAGGTCGCTGGCCGTCACCACCAGTCCGTAGCGATGATGGATCTCCCCGTCTGCGCCGGGGTCGTCGACCCGCAGGTCTCCGAAGGTCCGCACGCCCAGATCGGACAGCACACCGGCCATCCAGTCGTGCAGGTAGTCGCCCTCGTAGATGCCGCCCTCGAAAAGCAGCGAGAGCCCGTCGGCCAGGAAGGCCAGCGGCCCCAGCAACCTGCCGGGCAGCCCCCGGTCGGGGAACCGCGAGTAGTCGAGGGTGCGGGCGATCTCACCGACTACGGCGAGCGGCTCGCCACTCCGCTGCAACGCGGCCACCAGCGCCCCGACCACCGCGCCCGAGGAGGTGCCGGCGATCCGAGGGAACCGATAGCCCGCCTGCGCGAGGGGCAGCACAGCGCCCGCGAGCGCTATCCCCTTGACTCCCCCGCCCTCCAGGACGAGATCGCAAGTCTGGCTCATGCGGGCCGACCCTATCGATTCGTCTGCGGTCGGCCAGCGCAACATCTCCGGGTGAGGGCAGAGGAATCGGGTTGCCCGCGCTGTTTAGAGTCGAGAGATGAAGCCGAACCGCCTCGTGGTCGTCGCTGCGCTTCTCGCCGTGGCCGCGTGCAGCGAGTCCGGCCAGGATCGGCCCAGCACATCCCCGCCGACCGCGGAATCCGGCCCACCGAGCTCGACAGCTCCCCCGCCGCCGACCGACACGCCGACGGGCACCCCCACGACGGCACCGGAGCAGCCGGCCGACCTCACCCCGGAGGTGGTCGCGCGCAACCTCGAGGTCCCGTGGGGCATCGCCTTCCTGCCCGACGGCTCGGCATTGGTCGCCGAACGGGCCAGCGGCCAGATCCAGCGCGTGGTGCCGGGCGGCGACGTGACCGATGTCGGCACCGTGCCCGGCGTCGTCGCCACGTCGGAGGGCGGCCTGCTCGGGCTGGCGGTGTCTCCGACGTACCCCGAGGACCAGACGATCTTCGCCTACTACACGACCGACTCCGACAACCGGGTAGCCCGGATGACGTTCGACGGCCAGCATCTGGGCGCACCCGATCCGATCCTGACCGGCATCCCGTCAGGGGCGATCCATGACGGTGGCCGGATCGCCTTCGGCCCCGACGACATGCTCTACATCACGACGGGCGAGGCCGGCAACGAACAGCTCGCCCAGGACCCGGACTCCCTCGGTGGCAAGATCCTGCGGATCAAGCCCAATGGCGACATTCCCGCCGACAACCCCGATCCGGGCTCGCCGGTGTGGACACTGGGCCACCGCAACGTGGAGGGCATCACCTGGGACGACGCCGGCAGGATGTGGGCGACCGAGTTCGGTGCGTCGACGTGGGACGAGCTGAACCTGATCGAGCCGGGCAACAACTACGGCTGGCCGGCGACCGAGGGCAGGTCGGACGTCGAGGAGTTCACCGACCCGGTGCTCCAGTGGCCGACGGGTGAGGCGTCACCCTCCGGCATCGCCTATCTCGACGGCGCACTGTGGATCGGCGCGCTGCAGGGTGAGCGGCTCTACCGGGTGCCGGTGCGGAAGAACGGCGTCGGAGAGCCGGAGGCGCTGTTCGTCAACGATTACGGTCGGCTCCGCAGTGTCGAGAGCACGCCGGACGGCGACCTGTGGTTCACCACGAGCAACCGTGACGGACGCGGCGACCCCGTCCCCGCGGACGACCGAATTCTCGAGATCCGCCCCTGACGCGCACCGGGGACGGTCAGGTGAGGCGTTCGATGATCAGCTCACGCACGCGGCCGGCGTCGGCCTGACCGCGCATCTCCTTCATCACCACGCCGATCAGTGCACCGGCGGCGGCGACCTTGCCGCCGCGGACCTTCTCCGCCACGTCGGGGTTGGCCGCGATCGCCTTGTCGACCGCGTCGCCGAGCGCCGAGTCGTCGGACACGACCTCTAGGCCGCGGGCGACCACGACCTCCTCGGGCGTCCCCTCGCCGGCGAGTACGCCGTCGAAGACCTGCCGGGCCAGCTTGTCGTTGACCCGGTTGACGTCGACCAGACCCTGGATCTCGGCGACCTGGGCCGGCGTGATCGGCAGCTCGGCCAGCTCGACGTTCCGCTCGTTGGCCCGCCGCGCCAGCTCCGAGAGCCACCACTTCTTGGCCGCCTGCGGGTCAGCGCCGGCGGCGACCGTCTGCTCGACCAGCGGCAGGGCTCCGGCGCCGACGACGTCACGCATATCGAGGTCGGACATGCCCCACTCGGCCTGCAGCCGCGCCCGACGTTCGCGGGGCGGCTCCGGCAGACTCGCGCGAAGCTCCTCGACCCAGGCACGGGATGGCGCTATCGGCGCCAGGTCGGGCTCGGGAAAGTACCGGTAGTCCTCGGCCGCCTCCTTGCTGCGGCCCGACGTCGTGACACCGGTGTCCTCGTGCCAGTGCCGCGTCTCCTGCACGACATGCCGGCCCGCGGTGAGCACGGCCGCCTGCCGCGACACCTCGTAGCGCACGGCCCGCTCGACCGAACGCAGCGAGTTGACGTTCTTGGTCTCCGAGCGAGTGCCCAACGGCGCCGACGGAGCAGGTCGCAGCGAGAGGTTGACGTCGCAGCGAAGCGAGCCCTGCTCCATCCGCACGTCGGAGACGCCGAGGCCGAGCAGCAGCTCGCGCAGGTGCGCGACATACGCACGCGCCACCGCCGGCGCGTTGGTGCCCGCTCCCTCGATCGGCTTGGTGACGATCTCGATCAACGGCACGCCGGCCCGGTTGTAGTCGAGCAGGGAGTGCACGGCACCGTGGATGCGCCCCGTCGAGCCGCCGACGTGCAACGACTTGCCGGTGTCCTCCTCCATGTGCGCGCGCTCGATCTCGACCCGGAAGCTCTCGACGCCGTCGACGGTGTCGACGGCGACGTCGGTCCACCCGTCGAAGGCGATCGGCTCGTCGTACTGGGAGGTCTGGAAGTTCTTCGGCATGTCCGGGTAGAAGTAGTTCTTGCGCGCGAACCGGCACCACTCGGCGATGTTGCAGTTCAGCGCGAGGCCGATGCGGATCGCTGCCTCGACCGCCGCGCCGTTGACCACGGGCAGCGCCCCGGGCAGGCCGAGGCACACCGGACAGACCTGGGTGTTGGGCTCCGCGCCGAACACCGTCGGGCAGCCGCAGAACATCTTCGACGCGGTGTTGAGCTCGACATGCACCTCCAGCCCCAACACGGGGTCGAAGGCCGCCAGCGCCTCGTCGTAGGAGACCAGCTCGGTCGTCGCGGTCATGAACGTCCTCCCAGCTCCGGTGCCTGGCTGAGCAGTGGCCCGCCCCACCGCTCGTGCAGCAACGACTCGACCGCGGCACCGACCCGGTACAGCCGGTCGTCGGCCAGGGCAGGTGCCAAGACCTGCAGCCCCGCCGGCAGCCCGTCCTCGTCGGCCAAACCGCTGGGCACCGAGATGCCGGCTACGCCGGCGAGGTTGGCCGGGATCGTGGCGATGTCGTTGAGGTACATCGCGAGCGGGTCGTCGAGCTTGTCGCCGATCCTGAACGCGGTGGTCGGCGCGGTCGGCGAGACCAGCACGTCGACCTGCGCGAAGGCGGCTTCGAAGTCACGCGCGACCAGCGTGCGCACCTTCTGCGCCTGCCCGTAGTAGGCGTCGTAGTAACCGCTGGAGAGCGCGTAGGTGCCGAGGATGATGCGTCGCTTGACCTCCGCACCGAAGCCAGCTGCGCGCGTTGCGGTCATCACCTGCTCGGCGCTGGGCGCCTCGACCCCCTCTGGAAGCAGCCGGAGGCCGTAGCGCATCGCGTCGAACTTCGCGAGGTTGCTCGAGGCCTCACTCGGCAGAATCAGGTAGTAGGCACCGAGGGCGTAGTCGAAGTGCGGGCAGGACACCTCGACCACCTGCGCGCCGGCGTCGGTGATCAGCTTGGTGACCTCGTCGAACCGCGCTCGCACGCCGTCCTGGTAGCCCTCGCCCCCGAGCTCCTTGACCACACCGACCCGCAGACCGGACAGGTCACCGCCGGAGCGTTCCGCGCCCGCCACCGCGTCCCGCAGGGCGGGCAGTGGCTGGTCGATCGAGGTGGAGTCCATCGGGTCGTGGCCGCCGATGATCTCGTGCAGGGCGGCGGCATCGGCGACGCTGCGGGTGCAAGGGCCGGCCTGGTCCAGGCTGCTGGCGAGCGCCACCAGGCCGTAGCGCGAGACCCCGCCGTACGTCGGCTTCGCGCCCACCGTGCCGGTCACCGCGGCGGGTTGCCGGATCGAGCCGCCGGTGTCGGTGCCGATGGCCAGGGGCGCCTCGTAGGCAGCGACCGCTGCGGAGGAGCCGCCACCGGACCCGCCGGGGACTCGATCGAGATCCCAGGGGTTGCGGGAGGGACCGTACGCGGAGTGCTCCGTCGACGACCCCATGGCGAACTCGTCCATGTTGGTCTTGCCGAGGATCGGCAGGCCCGCCGCGCGCAGCCGGGCGACCACGGTGGCGTCGTACGGCGGGACCCAGCCCTGCAGGATGCGCGAGCCACAGGTGGTGGGCATTCCCTTGGTGGCCAGGACGTCTTTGACGGCGATGGGTACGCCGTCCAGGGCCGAGGCTGGCCGGCCCGCCGCCCGGCGCTGGTCGGAGTCGCGGGCAGCGGCCAGGGCGCCGTCGGCGTCGACGTGCAAAAAGGCGTGCACGGTCTCGTCGACTGCCACGATCCGGTCCAGGCAGGCCTGGGTGACCTCGACCGAGGTGGTTTCTCCACGCGCGATCGCGTCGGCCAGCTGCAGTGCGGTCATCCGCACGAGATCGCTCATCAGGCCTCCTCCCCCAGGATCCTTGGCACCCGGAAACGCTGCTGCTCCGACTCCGGGGCTCCGGCGAGCACCTCGTCGACGCTGAGCCCGGGGCGCACCTGGTCAGCGCGGAAGACGTTGGTGAGCGGCACGGCGTGCGACGTCGGCGGGATGTCACCGGCTGCTACCTCCGACACCTTGGCCACGGCGTCGAGGATCTGGTCCAGCTGCGGCGCCAGGTGATCGAGCTCGGCGTCGGTGAGGTCGATGCGCGCCAGGTGCGCCAGATGGGCGACCTCGTCGCGGGTGATCGTGGGATCCGCGACTGGGTGGTCCAGTGGGTCGGGCCCCGAGGTGTCCTCAGCCATGCAGCAACTCGCTCCGGTCGGATTGGTCGTGACCGCCCAATCCTAGGGCCCCACGGAAAGCCACTGTTGCACTGCGCACCGGGTGAGAGTCCCCCTGAACCCCCGTCGGCGGTGCAGGGCTGCGGTGCAGCGCCCGGCCACAGCGCACCCGGCCCCGTCGGCTGCGTAGCCATGACCTCGAGGACAGTCCGACACACTCCGCCCGGGCGAGCAGTGTCGGCTGATCACGTATCCCGCAAGGTGTTGAACACCCGCGATGATCGCCCTGTGAGCTTTTGCGGTCAGGCCGGGACGACTCCCTGGTGTCGAACTGCCTGGTGTCGAACTACATCGCCACGCACGTCAGGCATCTGCACAGACTTTGAGGCTATCCCCGACCGAGACTGTGCCGGGCTCGACGACCTCGCCATAGATTCCGAAGTTCGCGCCGAGGCCGAGCTCGGAGTGCTGACGGCCGCGGTAGGTCGTGATCATGCGGAGTGTTTGGAGGTTCACCGCTCCGGAGTCGGGGTCGCGGGTGGTGGCCGCGCAGCGCTTGACCGGACCACCGGCTCGCAGAGTTGCCTCGCCGACCTGCAGGCGCGTGCCATTCCAGGAATCCTCGATGTGCGGGTCGCCGCCTGAGAACTCGATCAGCATGCGGAAGCGGCGCGAGTCGACGCTGGCCAGGCCCGCCTGGTGCGCGAGTTCCTCAACGGATGCGGTCCCGAGCAGGGTCACGGGATGCACGTCGTATGCGGACCCGCGGGTCTGGAGCAGTTGGACCCGCGACCCCACGATGTCAGAGAAGAAGGTGCTCCAGAGGGGGTCCGCCACGACGCCAGCGGTGATCGTGCGGAGTCCCCACATGTCGGTTTCGACGGCGTTGGACGGCTCGACGATGTCGCTGAGCAGCACGTCATCCCCGCGGGTGACCTCGAGTCGACGGTTCTCGTTGTCATATGCCGCGCTCAAGCCGTACAGGCCGGGATTGCGGGTGCAGCTCTGGAGCGTTCCGGTGTCGTCGACGAGGTAGAACAGCCGGTCGCCGGCGGCTCCTTGAGTTGTGAGGTCGATCGAATCGGGATGGTGGAGCATCAGCCCCTTGACCGGAGTAGTCGACAGGCGGGTGATGGTGTGGTCGATCAGCACCGGCTCAGCCTCCCACGCGGTCGCCCGCCGTGCCGGTCATTGATCGATCGGTTGCGAACGTCGAGATTGGCGGAGTCGGTCTCCCTCACCTTCAGAGTGCGACCAGGCGGGGAGCACGAGGGCGTCTCGGAGGCGGTCAGCTGGGCCGAGGTCGTTGAGCGACCCGCTCCACACCGCGCCTTCGAGTGCGTGTTCGCGGCGCGACACGACGATCTTGGTGAGCGCCTCTCGTTGTCGACGTCGACCCTCTGGCCCGCAGGAACGAAGATCTTGCGAGCCTTTCCGGTCGGGACGATGGCGTTGCCGTTGACCTCGGCCCAGGAGACGATCTGGTTACGGAGCGGTGACTGGACGCCCGCAGCGGGCTACTCAAGCGGTGGAGGTCTTGGCGGGTCGGGCCAGGCGGGCCGATGGCTCCGCGCGCGGGCGTCGATCTCGGTGGCGTAGCCGCCGGCTCGCCCGGCGGTTGGCCAGTCGAGCTTGAGCTGGGTGATGGCGTGCCGGAGGTGCTGGTCGGGATCGGGGATCCGGCGGCCGTCGGGGCGGCGGTGGACCAGCCGACCGTGTTCTTCGATGACGGTGAAGCCGTATTCGTGCAGGAAGTGGTGGTGGGTCCAGCAGTAGGGCAGCAACAAGTCGACATCGGTCTCCCCGTTGTCGCGGCACCACCAGTCGCGGTGGTGGATCTCGCAGAACCGGAACGGCACCTCGCAGCCGGGGAACGCGCAGTGCCGGAAGACCGTGGCCAGCGCTCGACGTTGCCGCTTGACGGCGAGCCGGTGCCGCCGGCCGACGTTGAGGGGCAGCCCGGTAGCGGTGTCGACGATGACCCGGACCAGCTCGCCGTCGCAGACCAGCCGGTGCACGGTGTCGGTGGGGATGAGCCCGAAGTGGTCCAGCAGCGGCTTGGGTGCACCTTCGAGGCCGGCAAGGAACTCCGTCGACACGGTGAGTGCAACCTGTGGACGGAGCCGGCCGGTGTGTGGCCGGTCGCCGGCGCCGGTCACGGCATCGGCGCCGATGCCGCGCAGCACGAGCTCACCGAACGCGTCTGCGCGGCGCTGCATCAGCGTCCGCCCGTCATCGGCGCGGCGGACTCCCGTGGGCAGCACCGCGCCAGCCTCGACCGCGGTCTTGAGTGCCTCGCCCAGAGCAGGCTCGACCATCGCGTCGACATGCACCAGCTCACCGACCTTGGCGGCTTTGAAGGACCGGTCGGCCAGCGCGGCGATCTTGTCGGCGTCACGGTCGGGACGCACCAGGTCCGCCAGTGCCTCCAACGCCTCCTCCAGCTCCTTGGCCGACGCCTGCTGGGCGAGTTGCAGCAGGGTGCCCTCGTGGGTCTGGATCGCCTCCAGCCCGCAGGGCTTGGTCCACCGGATGACCGTGTCGACGTGCTCGTCGGTGACCTGCCCGGCCGCGAACGCGGCGGCGAACCCCGGCAGCTCCGGCAGCAGTTGGGAGCGGCGGGCGATCCGATACCCCGACACGCCGCGGCGCAGGTGCAGCCGCATCCATGAGCCCGCACTCTTGCACCCCGAACCCACCAGCGTGCCGTCCACGGCGAGGTCACCGGCCGCCTCCGCCGCCGCGGACTGCAGCCGGGACACCGCCGCATCCAGCACCCGCAGCCGCTGATCGGTCGGCAGCAGACCAGCTTGACGGACCACCTCGTCGAGGTGGCCGCCGATCGCGTCCTGCTGTGCGTCCATACCTCCATCAGATCAGAGACCACCGACAATGCAGCCCCGGCTTTTCGTTGTCCACAGGCAAAATCGGGATTGGCGCAGAAGGGGCTGATGGGGTGGCCCACATCTGCACGGCACCGCTCGAGTCGACCGGACGCCCAATCGCGACGGACGCGGAATTTCGACGGACGCGCAATCTCGACGGGACTCGGCGTGCTAGTCCCCGAGCGTCACGACGGCTCGCGCGGCGTCGGGGCCGTCGGTGAGCAGCACGCGAAAACCGTCCTCGTCGAGGATCGGGACGCCCAGGCTCACCGCCTTGTCGTACTTCGACCCCGGCGACTCCCCCGCCACCACGAAGGCCGTCTTCTTCGACACCGAGCCGCTGGCCTTGCCGCCGCGGGCCGTGATGGCCTCCCTGGCCTCGTCACGGGAGAAGCCTTCCAACGATCCGGTGACCACGATCGTCAGCCCCGCCAAGGTGCGCGGAGTGGACTCGTCGACCTCGTCCGCCATCCGCACGCCCGCCCGGCGCCACTTGTCGACCACGTCGCGGTGCCAGTCGACGCCGAACCACTCGCGCACGGATGCGGCGATGGTCGGCCCCACTCCATCGACGGCGGCCAGGTCGTCGATCGAGGCGTCCTCGATCCGGTCCAGCGAGCCGAGCGAGCGCGCCAGCGCCTGCGCCGCCGTCGGACCGACATGGCGGATCGAGAGCCCGACGAGGACCCGCCACAGTGGCTGGCTCCTGGCGTCGTCGAGGTTGGCCAGCAGCCTGGCGCCGTTGGCCGAGAGCCCGCCGTCCTTCTTGGTGAACAGCGGCACCCTGAGCAGCGTCTCCTCGTCGAGGCTGAAGACGTCACCCTCGTCGTGGACCACCCCCGCGTCGAGGAGTGCGACGGCGGCCTCGTAGCCCAGCACCTCGATGTCGAAGGCGCCTCGCCCCGCGACGTGGAAGAGCCGCTCGCGCAGCTGCGCCGGACACGACCGCGCGTTGGGGCAGCGGATGTCGGCGTCGCCTTCCCTGGTCGGCGCCAGCTCGGTGCCACAGGCGGGGCAGTGGGTAGGCATCACGAACTCTCGCTCGGAGCCGTCGCGCAGATCGACTACCGGCCCGACGATCTCGGGGATCACGTCGCCTGCCTTGCGCAGCACGACGGTGTCACCGATCAGCACCGCCTTGCGCCGGACCTCGTGGGCGTTGTGCAGCGTGGCCATCTCGACCGTGGAGCCGGCCACCTTGACCGGCTGCATCACGCCGAAGGGCGTTACTCGACCGGTGCGGCCGACGTTGACCTGGATGTCGAGGAGCTTGGTGTTGACCTCCTCGGGCGGGTACTTGTACGCGATCGCCCAGCGGGGCGCCCGCGACGTGGACCCGAGCCGACGCTGCAGCGGCACCTGGTCGACCTTGACCACCACGCCGTCGATCTCGTGCTCCACACCATGCCGATTGTCGGCGTAGTGGTCGATGAACTGCTGCACGCCCTCCAGGTCGGGCACCACCCGGACACGGTCGGAGACCGGCAAGCCCCACGACGCCAGCGCGGCATAGGCCTCGGACTGCCGCCGCGGCTCGAACCCACTGCGGGCACCGAGACCGTGACACACCATCCGCAGCCGGCGGCTCGCGGTGACCTTGGGGTCCTTCTGCCGCAGGGAACCCGCCGCGGTGTTGCGGGGGTTGGCGAACGGCGGCTTGCCGGCCTCGACCAGCGCCGCGTTGAGCCTGACGAAGTCCTCGACCGGGAAGTAGACCTCGCCACGCACCTCGACGAGCTCCGGCACGGGGTGCTCCGCAGAGTCCGCCAGCCGGTGTGGGACGCCGTCGAGGGTGCGGACGTTAGGCGTCACGTCCTCACCGATCCGACCGTCGCCGCGGGTGACGCCACGGACCAGGCGGCCGCCCTCGTAGGTGAGGTTGATCGCCAGCCCGTCGACCTTGAGCTCGCAGAGGTACTCCGCGCTCTTCGCCGCCTCACGCTCGACGCGAACCGCCCACGCAGCGATCTCCGCTGCGCTGAACGCGTTGTCGAGGCTCAACATCCGCTCGCGGTGCTCGACCGCGGTGAACACCGTGGAGACCGCTCCTCCGACCTTCTGCGTCGGGGAGTCCGGGGTGCGCAGGTCGGGGTAGGACTCCTCCAGCCGCTCGAGCTCGCGCATCAGCGTGTCGAACTCCGAATCACTGGCGGTCGGCCGGTCGAGCACGTAGTAGCGCCACCGATGGTCCTCGACCTGCTCGGCGAGGTCCTGGTGTCGCTCGCGGGCGGTGGCCGGCGCGGCCGCAGGAGCATCCGCCAGTGTCGTCGCAGAGGCTGCAGAAACCTGGTCGTCGCCGGTCTCGCTCATGGGTCCATCCTCGCCTGCCCCACCGACACCTGGCGGGCCGCGTCCCGCACCCGCTGCAGCACCTGCCGCGCTCCGGCCGGGCTTGCACCGGCGAGGCCGCAGGTCGGGGTCAGTACCACCCTCTCGGCGACGCGCTCGGGCTCCAGACCCAGCCGCGGCGCCAGCCGCCGTACCCGGTCGGCGAGCGCACCGGCCGGCACCGTCTCCTCGGCGGCGAGGATGCCCAGCCACACGTCGATGCCGCCGTCGAGCGCCTCGGCGTAGCTGTCGTACTCGGTCTCACCAAGCAGCGCCGCGTCGACCGCCACCGCGCGGAAGCCGGCCTTGGCGGCGACCTCGAGCGGCGCCTGCGGGGCACAGCAGTGCAGCACCGCAGGGGTCCGCGCGGCGTCGGACACGTCGACCCACCAGCGCAGCACCTCCACTGCCTCGGGTACGTCGACGAAGCGGTGCCGGCCGAACCCGGACGCCGTCGGGACCCGGGCTGCGAGCACCGCAGGCAGGCTGGGCTCGTCGATCTGCAGCACGGGTTGCACATCGGGCAGCCGGCGGCGCAGGTCACGCAGGTGGTTGGTCACCCCCTCGGCCATCGACTGCGCGACCTCGCGGCGCGCGCCGTGGTCGGCCAGCACCTTGTCGCCCCGCGGACGCTCCAGGGTCGCGGCCAAGGTCCACGGTCCGGCAACCTGGACCTTCATCGGCCCGGTGTAGCCCTGCGCTAGCTCCTCGAGCGTGTCCAGGTCCTGGTTCAGCAGCGAGACCGCGCGGCGCTGGTCGAGCCCGGGTGCGTCCGCCAGCCGCCAGCCGGCGGGCTGCAGGTCCACGGCGAGGTCGACCAGCAAGGCCGACGCCCGCCCGGTCATCGACGCCGCCGCCGACCTGCCCGGCAGCTCGGGCAGGTGCGGGAAGTCGGGCAGTTCACCGAGCACGGTGCGGGTGGCCTCGGCCAACTGGCTCTGGTCTTCGCCCGGCATCGACCCGATGCCGGTGGCGACTCCGGTGGGCAGGCTCGGCAGCTCGGTCACAACCGGAACCCTAGACGCTGCGCGGGGCGATGACGCTCATTCCCGCAGCGCTCGCCGCGGACGCGAGCCGATTGTCATAAGTCACCACCGCGTCGAGGTCAGTGCCGAGGAGACGGGCGGTCGCCAGATGGATGGCGTCGAGAGAGCGCAGGGCTCGGTCCGGCTCGTACGTCGCCGCCTCCACGATCTCGTCATCGATGCTGACGAAGTCGAACGCCAGCAAGAGATCACGAGCCTCCGGAAGCGCAGCCGGCAGCACACGGCTGACGGTCCGGGTCACTTCGATGCGCAGCAGCGCAGAGCTCACCCATACCGCTTCGGCGTTGTCGTCGTAGAACTGGGCGAAGGCCAAGGACTCCCACTCCTCCGCGAGCAACTTCAGAGCCGCCGATGTGTCCAGGTAGTACAGGCTCACCAGGACTCTTCGTCGCGAAGTGCCGCGAGCGCGTCGGTCAGCAGATCACCGTCGGTGCGGCGCCGATTCGTTGGCCGGTAACCAGGACGCGTCGCTCGTCGCAGCCGGCCGGATTCCTCGAGTCGCCGTAGTGCTGTCGGTGGCGCCTGCTCCGCTACCGGCACGATGCGAGCCACCAGCCGGCCGCGCTCGGTCACGTCGACCGTCTCGCCGCCTCGCACCCGCGCCAGCACCTCGCCTGTCTGGTGCCGGAGCTCTCGCAGACCGACCGAGTGTTCGCTGGGACCCACCATGGGAAGAATGTATCACAAAATTGTGCAACTACCGAGTCGATGCGGTGCGGCCGGTGCGGTCGATCGTGGCGCTGCCCACCACGCGGGTGCCGTCGTAGACCACGACCGCCTGGCCCGGGGCGATCCCCTGGGCGGGCTCGCGCAGCGACACCATGACCTGGTCGCCCTCCACGACCACCTCCGCCGGGACCTCCTCTGCGTGCGCACGCAGTTGGACGCCGCACTCCAGCCGGCCGCCGGGGACCGTGCCACACCACCGCGGCTTCGAGGCCTGCAGGTGGTCGACATCGAGCGCGTCGCGCGGGCCGACGGTCACCTGCTGGGTCACCGGCTCGATGTCGAGGACATAGCGCGGTCGACCGTCAGCCGCGGGACGGCCGATCTTGAGACCCTTGCGTTGGCCGACCGTGAAGCCGAATGCGCCCTCGTGACGCCCGACTACGTCGCCGGCCTCGTCCACAAACTCGCCCTCCGCCTCGCCTAGCCGGCGCCGCAGGAAGCCCGCAGTGTCACCGTCGGCGATGAAGCAGATGTCGTGGCTGTCGGGCTTGTCGGCTACGAACAGTCGGCGCCGGTCGGCCTCTGCCCGCACCTGCGGCTTCGGAGTGTCGCCCAGCGGGAACAGCGAGTGCCGCAGCTGCTCCTGCGTCAGCACACCGAGCACATAGGACTGGTCCTTGGCATCGTCTACGCCACGGTGCAGTTGCACCAACCCGTCGGTCCCGGTCTCCAGCCGGGCATAGTGCCCGGTCACCACCGCGTCGAAGCCGAGCGCGACTGCCTGGTCCAGCACCGCCTCGAACTTGATCCGCTCGTTGCACCGCATGCACGGGTTTGGCGTCCGCCCGGCGGCGTACTCGTCGACGAAGTCCTCGACAACATCGGTGTGGAAGCGTTCGGCCATATCCCAGACGTAGAAAGGAATCCCGATCACGTCGGCCGCTCGTCGGGCATCGCGGGAGTCCTCCAGCGTGCAGCACCCGCGCGCCCCGCTGCGATAGGAGGCCGCGTTCTTCGACAGGGCCAGGTGTACGCCGGTCACGTCGTGGCCGGCCTCGAGCGCACGGGCCGCGGCGACGGCCGAGTCGACCCCGCCGCTCATCGCGGCGATCACCCGCATGAGTCAGTCCCTCCTTGCCGCGACACGTCCGGCCGCGCCGGCGCGCTGTACGGCGGGGCCGATCGCCTGCACCAGCCGGTCGACGTCGGACCGGCTCGACGCGCGTCCCAGCGAGAACCGCAGCGAGCCACGGGCGCTGGCCTGGTCGCACCCCATGGCCAGCAGCACATGACTCGCCTGCGGCACCCCCGCGGAGCACGCTGACCCGGTGGAACAGGCCACGCCCTGGGCGTCCAGCAGCATCAGCAGCAGGTCCCCTTCACATCCCGGGAAGGTGAGGTGGGCGTTGCCCGGCAGCCGGTGCCCGAGGCCGGACCCCGGGTCGCCGTTGAGCTGCACGTCCGGCACGACCTCGGTGACGCGCCGCACCAGATCGTCCCGCAGCGCGGCCAGCTCCTCAGCGGCCTGCGGCTGGTGCTTGCCGGCCATCTCGGCCGCAACGGCGAAGCCTCCGATCGCCGGCACGTTGAGCGTGCCCGAACGTACGTCCCGCTCCTGACCGCCGCCGTGCAGCACCGGCACCAGGTCGACCTCGCGGCGGATGACCAGCGCCCCGACACCCACGGGCCCGCCGACCTTGTGGGCCGAGACGGTGAGCGCGTCGACACCGCTGGCGGCGAAGTCGACCGGCAGCTGACCCAGCGCCTGCACCGCATCGCTGTGCACGGGAATCCCGTGTGTGGCCGCGATCTCGACGACGGCCGGTACCGGTTGCACGGTGCCGACCTCGTTGTTGGCCCACATCACCGTGACGGCCGCGACGGACTCCGGGTCGCGCTCGACCGCGGCGCGCAGCGCGTCGATGTCCAGGCGTCCGTGCCGGTCGACCGGCAGATGCTCGACCTCGGCGCCCTCGTGTGCCGCCAACCACGCCAACGGGTCCAGCACGGCGTGGTGCTCGACCGCGGTGGTGAGGATCCGGCGCCGGCGTGGGTCCGCGGCGCGGCGCGCCCAGTACAAGCCCTTCAGGGCAAGGTTGTTGGCCTCCGTGCCACCGGAGGTGAAGACCACGTCGCTGGGGCGGGCACCCAGTGTCGCGGCCAGCGTCTCGCGGGCCTCCTCCACCACGCGCCTGGCCTCCCGGCCGGACGTGTGCAGCGAGGAGGCGTTGCCGAGCTGGTGCATCAGCTCGGTGGTGGCCGCCAGGGACTCGGCGAGCATCGGCGTGGTCGCCGCGTGGTCGAGGTAGGCCACCCGGCCGGTGATGGGCTCAGCGACGGGCTCAGTGATGGATGCGGACATAACCTGACCAGGGTAGTCGGCTGCCCAGGCGGTCACACCTGGGCTGCCCGTCGCCTCAGCTCTTGTGCTTGGTGACCGCGTCGGTGGCGGCCGGCAGCACCTGCTGCAGGTCGCCGACGACGCCGAAGTCGACCAGCTCGAAGATCGGCGCCTCGTCGTCCTTGTTGATCGCCACGATCGTCTTCGCGGTCTGCATGCCCGCGCGGTGCTGGATCGCACCGGAGATGCCGGCGGCGATGTAGAGCTGCGGCGAGACGGTCTTGCCGGTCTGCCCGATCTGGTAGGAGTGCGGGTACCACCCAGCGTCGACCGCCGCGCGCGAGGCACCCACCGCCGCACCCAGGGAGTCGGCGAACGCCTCCACCGACTCGAAGTTGCCACCGGTACCACGGCCACCCGAGACCACGATCGCGGCTTCGGTCAGCTCCGGGCGCCCGGTCTGCTCCCGCGGGTTGGAGCTCAGGATCTTCGCCGTTTTGGCGGTGTCGGAGATCGTCACCGAGACCGGCTCCACCGTCGCTGCGCCCTCGGCCTCCTCCGGCGTCACCGAGTTGGGCTTGACCGTGATGATCGACGTGCCCTTGGTGACCGTGGCCCGCACGGTGTAGCTGCCGGCGAAGACCGACTGTGTGGTCACCGGCGCGGCGTCCTCGGAGGCGCCGGCCTCGACGTCGACGGCGTCCACGATCAGGCCCGAGCCCGTCTTGACCGCGAGCCGTCCGGCGATCTCCTTGCCCTCCGCGTACGACGGGACGAGCACGGCCGCGGGAGACGTCGACTCCACGAGCTGGGCCAGTGCCTCGGCCTTCGGCGCGACCAGGAAGGCGCCGACCGACTCGTCGTCTATCGCGTAGACCTTCGCGGCGCCGAACCTGCCCAGCGCCGGTGCCGCGTCTGCCGCACCCGAGCCGAAGAACACCGCCGACGGCTCACCGAGGCGACGGGCCAGCGTCAGCAGCTCAGACGTCGTCTTCTTCACCGCACCGTCGACGTGGTCGACGAGCACCAGGATCTCGGTCATTGGCTCGCAGCCTCCTCAGATGAACTTCTGGCTCGCCAGGAACTCGACGAGCTTGGCCGCCCCGTCGCCCTCGTCGGCCACGATCGTGCCCGCCGAGCGGGGTGGCCGCTCTGCGAACGACTCCACCCGGCTCCAGGCGGCCGACAACCCCACGTCGTCCGGACTCAGCCCGAGGTCGGCGAGCGACCACGACTCCACCGGCTTCTTCTTGGCCGCCATGATCCCCTTGAACGACGGGTAGCGCGGCTCGTTGCTCTGGTCGGTCACGCTGAGCACGAGCGGCGCGGTGGCTTCGACCGTCTCGGTGGCCGCGTCACCGTCCCGCCGGGCGGTGACGGTGTGCCCGTCTACCTGCACCTGCGAGACCACTGTGACCTGCGGCAGACCGAGCCGCTCGGCGAGCATCGCCGGCACGACGCCCATCGACCCGTCGGTCGAGGCCATCCCGCACAGCACCACGTCGACCTGTCCGCTCTCGCCGATCTTCTCGATCGCCGTGGCCAGCACCAGCGAGCTCGCCAGCGCGTCGGACCCGTGAATCTGCTCGTCGGCGACATGGACGCCCTGGTGTGCGCCCATCTGCAGTGCCTTGCGCACGGCGTTCGACGCGTTCTCGGGGCCCATCGTGAGCACCGTCACCTGGCTGCCGGCGTCCTCGGACGCCTCGGCGATCTGCAGCGCCGCCTCCACGGCGTACTCGTCGAGCTCGGAGAGCAGGCCGTCGACGCCCACCCGGTCGACGGTGTTGTCGGAGCCGTCGAACCGCCGGTCGGAGCTCGCGTCCGGCACGTGCTTGACACAGACGACAATGTTCATGGCCGGGTGGCTCCTCCTGCTCGTTCGGGACCGACGGGTCTCGCCTGGCCCAGGCACGGGGTCGGCGGATCCGCGTTGCCCGTTGCCCCGTTGCCGACCGAACCTACCTGCAGACAGCCGTGACCGCCCACGGGGTCCCTGTCACCCGGCCCAGCGCCGGGGTCACCTGTGCCGACACACCGACGCCGATACCGATGGACTGAGGCACGTCGGTCCGGGCCGGTCCTTCCTGCACCAGCGCGACCTTCCTGCACCGGCAGCGCCCCGTTTTGTCCGATTTGCACCATCTGCTGGGTGCCACAGCTGCAGGAACGTACGACAGCTGCAGGAAGTGAGTCAGCTGCAGGCGGCCGGCGGACCCGCAGGCTGTGGACAACGCGCTCGCCGCACCGCATGTCTGCGCCATCGTCTTCCTATGCGCGAGCTCCCTCTTCTCTTCACCGCTGAGCAGGCCCGGCGCTTCGGCTTCAGCGAGGCCCAGATTCGTCGCCGGGTCGCACAGCGCGACTGGGTGCCGCTGCGACGTGGCACTTACTGCACTCGGGCGACGCGGCACCGGATGCTGTCCGACACAGGACTGACCGAGCTTGTGCGGTGCACAGCGGCAATGCTCGCGGTATCGACGCCCGCCTGGGCGAGTCAGGCTTCCGCCCGTCGGCTGTATCGGCTGCCGACGCTCGCCGGAGATCCGAGCGCAGTCCAGTTGACAGTGCAGCCGGATCGACGGTTCGACCGCAGCAGACGGCTCGACGGGATCGATATCCTGCCCGCCCACGTGCCCGAGCAACACCGCACCGCTCACCGGGGACTTCCCCTGCTGTCGCCCGCCCGAACCGTCATCGACACCGCCCGCAACCGGGAGCTTGCCGACGGGCTGATCACCGCCGATGCGGCACTACACGTGGGTCTCACCGACATGCAGCAACTGCGCGACGTGGTCGGCGACTGCTCCGGGTGGCCGGGCATCGTCGGATCCCGCCGGGTCGTCGAGCACGCGTCGACGAAGCGTGAGTCGCCGCTGGAGTCTCGCTCCTTCGCGTTCTTCATCGAGTACGACCTTCCGCTGCCTGAATGCCAGGTCGACGTCTATACGCAGGACGGCCGCTTCGTCGGCCGCGTCGATTTCTACTGGCGACACCTCCGGCTCGTCGGCGAAGCTGACGGCAAGGTCAAGTACCTCAAGGCTTTCGCCGACGGCCCACCGCCGGAAGAACGACTGTGGCGGGAGCGCCTGCGCCACGACGAGCTCGATGACGCCGACCACGGTGTCGTGCGCTGGACCAACGGCGACCTGTCGATCCGGCCGATTGCCACCCGCGACCGCTTCCGCCGGTCGTTCGAGCGCGCGGCGCGTCGGCTCGGTCGCTGAGGCTGCCTGCGGCGCAGCGACCTTCCTGCATGCCTCGACTCACTTTTTGTCCGGTTTGCGTACTTCGGCGGGTCGGTGTGGCGCAGGAAGGACACCGGTGCGCAGGAAGTGAGGACCTTCGACAGCGCCTCCCAGCCGTGCTGGCGCAGCCCGCGCCCGACCTCGTGCCACGCCGGTTGGATCTCGTCGCCGCCGATCGTCCTGGCCGGCCGACGTGCTCATCGCCCGACGAACTCCGCCTTGCCCGGACCATGCTCGAGGAACGACGCCATCCCGATACCGCGGTCCTCGGTGGCGAACAGGCCCGCGAACTGCTGCCGCTCGATCTCCAGCCCGGTGTCGAGGTCGGTCTCGATGCCGCGGTCGATGGCCTGCTTCGCAGCACGCAGCGCGTACGCCGGTCCGCGGGCGAACTGCGCCGCCCAGGACCTGGCCGTGTCGTACACTTGCTCGGACGGGACGACCTGGTCGACGATGCCGATCGCCAGCGCCTCCGCGGCCTCCACGAACCGCCCGGTGAACACGATGTTCTTGGCCTTCGCCGGGCCCACCAGCCGGGTCAGCCGCTGGGTGCCACCTGCCCCCGGCATGATGCCGAGCAAGATCTCGGGCTGACCCAGCTTGGTGTCGGCGGCGCACACCCGGACGTCGGCGCACAGTGCGAGCTCGAGTCCACCACCCAGTGCGTAGCCGGTGACCGCAGCGACCACCGGCTTGGGGATCCGGGCCACCTCGGTCAACGACGCCTGCAGGGCGGTCGACCGATCGACCATCTCGGTGTAGGACATCCCGGCCATCTCCTTGATGTCCGCACCTGCGGCGAACACCTGTTCCCCGCCGTACACCACGACAGCGCGGACGTCGGCACGCGAGGTGGCCGCGCTCGCCGCGGCTCGGATCTCCTCCTGCATCTGCGCGTCCAGCGCGTTCATCTTCGGCCGGTCCAGCCGGATCGTGCCCACGCCGTCCTCGACCTCGAGCCGTACGAACTCGCCCACGGGTCCTCCCAACCACACACACGACAGATCCGGTCGCGAGCCTATGCCAGGCTTTGCCCCCCGACGGCGCGCCGGTCGGGGAAGATGTGGCGATGGGCAACCCCGACGTATGGCCGGGCCGGCACACCCCGCTCGGCGCGACCGTGGAGGCCGACGGCACCAACTTCGCCGTGTGGGCGCCGGACGCGACCGGCGTCGAGCTCTGTCTCTTCGCCGATGACGGCAGCGAGACCCGGCTGCCGTTGACCGACCAGACCGTCGGCGTCTGGCACGGCCTGGTCCCCGGCATCGGCGACAGCCAGTGCTACGGCTTCCGGGCCGACGGACCGTGGGATCCCGCGCACGGGCACCGTTTCAACCGGGCCAAGCTGCTGCTCGACCCCTACGCCCGTGCCGTCGACGGCACGCTGACCTACGCCGAGGAGGTCTTCGCCGCCAGGCCGGACGATGCGAGCCATCGCGACGAGCGGGACTCCGCGCCGTACGTCCCCCGCTCGGTGGTCGTCGGCCCCGGTGCCATCGACCGGGAGAGCGACTGGCAGGCCGATCGGCCGCTGCACCGGCCGTGGTCCTACACCGTGATCGCCGAGCTTCATGTGAAGGGGTTCACCGCGCAGCACCCCGACGTACCCGAGGAGCTTCGGGGCACCTATGCCGGGCTCGCGCATCCCCGTGTGACGCGCTACCTCACCGACCTCGGTGTGACCGCCGTGGAGCTGCTGCCGGTGCACCACTTCGTGTCCGAGCCGCACGTGGTGCAGCGCGGCCTGACCAACTTCTGGGGCTACAACAGCATCGGCTTCTTCGCGCCGCATGCGGCGTACTCGGCGGCCGGCAGCCGCGGCGAGCAGGTGCGCGAGTTCAAGCAGATGGTCCGAGATCTGCACGCGACCGGCCTGGAGGTCATCCTCGACGTCGTCTACAACCACACCGCGGAGGGAGGGGTCGACGGGCCCGCACTCAGCTTCCGCGGGTACGACGACGGCGCGTACTACCGCCAGCACGCCGACGGCAGCTACGCCGACGTCACCGGCTGCGGGAACACCGTCGACGCCAACCAGCCGCAGGCCCTGCGCCTCATCATGGACTCGCTGCGCTACTGGGTCACCGAGATGCACGTCGACGGCTTCCGCTTCGACCTGGCCTCAGCCCTGGGCCGGGCCGACGACCACGTCGACCTGCGCGGGCCGTTCTTCGCCGCGGTGGGCCAGGACCCGGTGCTGCGCGAGGTCAAGCTGATCGCCGAGCCCTGGGACGTCCGGGGTGACGGCTACCAGGTCGGTGCGTTTCCGTCTCCGTGGTGCGAGTGGAACGACAAGTTCCGCGACAGCGTCCGGGACTTCTGGCGCGGTCAGGGCAGCGTGAGCCACCTCGCGTCCCGGCTATCGGGCTCCGCGGACCTGTACTACGACGACGGCCGGCACCCGCTGGCGTCGATCAACTTCGTCACCGCCCACGACGGCTTCACGCTGCGCGACCTGACGACGTACGCCGGCAAGCACAACGAGGCCAACCAGGAGGGCAACCGCGACGGCACAAACGACAACCGGTCGTGGAACTGCGGTGTCGAAGGCGAGACCGACGACCCGGAAATCAACCGGCTGCGCCGCCGGCAGGCCGCCAACCTGATGACGACGCTGCTGCTGTCGACCGGTGTCCCGATGATGCTGGCCGGTGACGAGCGCGGCCGCACCCAGCGCGGCAACAACAACGCCTACAGCCAGGACAACGAGACGTCTTGGGTCGACTGGTCCGACGCCGGGGCGTGGTCGGAGCTGCACGCGCTGACCCGCCGGCTGCTGCACCTGCGCGCGGAGCACCCGGTGCTGCGCCAGCGGCACTTCTTCGCGGGCCGCCCGCTGGCCGAGGGCGGTGGCAAGGACCTCACCTGGCTGCACCCGGACGGCCACGAGATGGCGGAGGGCGACTGGCACGACGCATCGCTCGGCACGGTGGGCTTCCTGCTCAACGGCGAGGCGATCCGGCACCGGGGACGCCGCGGTGAGCCGATCCGGGACACCTCGTTCCTCGTCTGGCTGCACGCCGGGGCGGCCGACCGCGTCGTGCGGCTCCCCGACGTCGGCACCGGCTACGCCGAGGTGCTCCGCACCGACGGTTGCCCGACGGCGCAGACCCACCGTCCCGGCGCCGCGGTGACCATGACCGGGCGCAGCGTCCTGATGCTCGAGCTGGTCTAGCCAGCTCACCCAACGCGGCCACCCACCCGCGTACGGGAATCGACCAGTCGGCCCGACGGCCGCCGTCAGGCGCCGTCGGTGGTGCCTCCGTGCCACTGGCTCACGCCGTCACCGACGCGCTCGTCGGCCTGCTGCTGCGGCCACACCACGAGCCCGGTCTCGGCCGTCGAGACCAGCAGATCGTGCCGGGGCAGGACGCGAACCGTGTAACCGAAGGGGCCCGTCCGGCCCAGCTCGACGACGCCCTCGAAGCGCTGCCGCGATGCCTCGTAGGCCTCTGCCAGGTCGAGCGACACCGTCTGGACGTCGGCCAGCTCGTCGTCGGCGTCGACCCGTCCGTGCACGACCTGAACCACCACATCATCCGTGGACAGCTCTCCCAACGCGGTATACACCCGGACCTCCAGCGTCGCGCCGATCTCCGGCTGGTCATGCACGCCCGACGACTCCACGTGCTCGATGCGCACGTTGCTCCACGCAGCCTGTACGCGGTGCTTCCAGCCGGCAAGCTCCCGCGCACCGGCGAAGTCATGGTTGCGGGCGCGCCACGATGCGGCCGCGGGCTGGTAGAGCGTGGTGACGTAGTCGCGGACCATCCGGGTGGCCAGCACCTTGGGCCCGAGCGACTCCAGGGTGTGACGCACCATCTCGATCCAACGCACCGGCACACCGACCGCGTCGACGTCGTAGAACCGTGGCGCCACCTCGTGCTCGAGCAGGTTGTACAGCACGGCCGCCTCGATGTCGTCGCGGCGGTCGGGGTCCTCGACCCCCTCCGCCGAGGGGATCGCCCAGCCGTTCTCACCGTCGTACCACTCGTCCCACCAGCCGTCGCGGATCGAAAGATTGAGACCGCCGTTCAGCGCCGCCTTCATGCCGGAGGTGCCACACGCCTCGTAGGGCCGCAGCGGGTTGTTGAGCCAGACGTCGCAGCCCGGATACATCGGCTGCGCCATTGCGATGTCGTAGTTGGGCAGGAACACGATCCGGTGCCGCACCTGCGGGTCGTCGGCGAACCGGACGATCTCCTGGATCAGTCGCTTACCCCCCTCGTCGGCGGGGTGCGACTTGCCCGCGATGACCAGCTGGATCGGCCGCTCCGGGTGCAGCAGCAGCGACTTCAGCCGCGCGGGGTCACGCAGCATCAGGGTGAGCCGCTTGTACGACGGGACCCGGCGCGCGAACCCGATCGTCAGCACGTCGGGGTCGAGCACCGAACCGACCCAGTCCAGCTCGGCCGGTGACGCGCCGCGGTTGAGCCACGACTCCCGCAGCCGCTGCCGGACGACGTCGACGAACTGCGACCGCAGCTCACGCTTGGTCTGACATATCGCTGCGTCGGAGACCTTGTTGAGTGACTTCCAGACGTCTCCGGACTCCATGGCGTCGGCACCCACACTGCGCTCGGCCAGCTCGAAGACCTCACGAGCCACCCAGGTCGGGGCGTGCACGCCGTTGGTGATGGAGCTGATCGGCACCTCGGCGACGTCGAAGCCCGGCCACAGCCCCGCGAACATGCCACGGCTGACGGTGCCGTGCAGCTCGCTGACGCCGTTCGCGCGCTGCGCCAGCCGCAGGCCCATCACCGCCATGTTGAACACCGAGGGGTCGCCGCCCTCGTAGTCCTCCGAGCCCAGCGCGAGAATGCGCTCGACCGGGACCTCCTCGCTGGCGTTGTCGCCGCCGAAGTGCTGGTGCACCAGGTCGCGTGGGAACCGGTCGATGCCCGCCGGCACGGGCGTGTGGGTGGTGAACACCGTGCCCGCCCGGCTGACCTCCAGCGCGGTCTCGAAGTCCAGCCCGTGCTCGCCCACCAACTCGCGGATCCGCTCGATGCCCAGGAACCCGGCATGGCCCTCGTTGGTGTGGAAGACCTCCGGCGCCGGGGTGCCGGTGATCCGGCAGTAGACGCGCAGCGCGCGCACCCCGCCCACACCCAGCAGCATCTCCTGCAGCAGCCGGTGGTCGCTGCCACCGCCGTACAGCCGGTCGGTGACGTCACGGATGACGTCGGTGTTGTCCTCGTGGTCGGAGTCGAGGAGCAGCAGCGGCACCCGTCCCACCTGCGCGACCCAGATCCGGCCGATCAGCTGCTGCCCGCCGGGAAGCCCCAGGCGCACGGTCGCCGGTGCCCCGTCGTCCTCGCGCAGCAGCGTCAGCGGCAGCCCGTCCGGGTCGACCAGCGGGTAGCGCTCCAGCTGCCAGCCCTCCCGGGAGAGCGACTGCACGAAGTAGCCGTGGCGGTAGAGCAGGCCCACGCCGATCAGCGGCGCGCCGAGGTCGGAGGCCGTCTTCAGGTGGTCCCCCGCCAGGATTCCGAGACCGCCGGAGTATTGCGGCAGGACCGAGGTGATGCCGAACTCGGGCGAGAAGTAGGCGATCTGCCGGGGCGCGTCCTCGGTCAGCGACTGGTACCACCGGTCACCAGTGAGGTACTCGTCGAGATCGGCATGCGCCAACTGGAGGTTACGCAGGAAGCGCCGGTCCGACGCAAGCTGCGTCAGCCGGCTCGACGATACTTCGCCGAGCAGCCGCACCGGGTCGTGGCCACCGGACTCCCACAGGCGGGAGTCGATGGCGCGGAACAGGTCCTGGGTCTCCGGATGCCAGGACCACCGCAGGTTGTTGGCCAGCTGGCCGAGCGGCTGCAGCGCAGCCGGCAGCATCGGGCGGACGGTGAATCGACGGATAGCGCGCACGGGGCAGCACGGTAGCCGCCCGCGACCCACCGATGCCAACGACGCTCCGTGGGCCGGACGATGCCTGGGCCCCCGATTTCCCGAACCCGATGCCCCGAACCCGATGCCCGAACCTGATGCGTAGGACCGGTGGACCTGGGTAGGTTCGACAGCAATGGTTGGACGCATCCCGATTATCGACGTCAGCCCGGTGGTCGACCGTGGGCGCCTGCCCGCCAAGGCGGCCGTCGGCGAGTCGTTCACGGTCACCGCGACGGTGTTCCGTGAGGGTCACGACCTGCTCGGCGCGGGCGTCGTCCTGCGCGACCCTGACGGCAGGCCCCGCCCGCTGGTGCTGATGCACCCGACCGAGCAGCGACCCGACGAGATGGCGGCCGTGGTCACTCCAGACGTCGAGGGGCCGTGGACCTACACGGTCGAGTCGTGGAGCGACCCGGTCGCGACCTGGCGGCACGCCGCGGAGATCAAGATCGCCGCCGACATCGACGTCGACCTGATGCTCGCCGAGGGCGCTCTCGTCCTCACCCGTGCCGCGGACGCGTTGCCCCCGGAGCGCCGGGCCGAGCGCGCGGTGCTGGCGGACGCCGTCACGGCCGTCGACGACACCGAGCGACCGGTTGCCGTCCGCCTCGCCGCAGCGGTGTCGCCCGAGGTCGACGAGGTGCTGGCTGCGTGCCCGTTTCGCGAGCTGGTGACCACCGAGGGCCCGTTCCCCTTCTTCGTCGACCGCGAGCGTGCCTTGGTCGGGTCCTGGTACGAGTTCTTCCCTCGCTCGGAGGGAGCCGCGGTCGACCAGGACACCGGTGCCACCACCAGCGGCACCCTGCGCACCGCGGCCAAGCGGCTCGACGCGGTCGCCGCGATGGGCTTCGACGTCATCTACCTCCCGCCGATCCACCCGATCGGCGAGGTCAACCGCAAGGGCCCCAACAACACCCTGCTCACCCGGCCCGGTGACCCCGGCTCGCCGTGGGCGATCGGCTCCAAGGACGGCGGCCATGACGCCGTGCACCCCGACCTCGGCACGATCGACGACTTCGACGCGTTCGTGGCCCGTGCGCGCGAGGTCGGCCTGGAGGTCGCGCTGGACCTCGCCCTGCAGTGCGCTCCCGACCACCCGTGGGTCGACGAGCATCCTGAGTGGTTCACCACCCGCGCTGACGGCAGCGTCGCGTACGCCGAGAACCCGCCCAAGAAGTACCAGGACATCTACCCGCTGAACTTCGACAACGACCCCGCGGGCATCTACGCCGAGGTCCTGCGGCTGGTGCGGCACTGGATCAGTCACGGCGTGCGGATCTTCCGAGTGGACAACCCGCACACCAAGCCGGTGGAGTTCTGGCAGTGGCTGCTGGCGCAGGTGCGCGAGACCGACCCCGACGTGGTGTTCCTCGCGGAGGCGTTCACCAAGCCGGCGATGATGCGCACCCTGGGCATGGTCGGCTTCCACCAGTCCTATACCTACTTCACGTGGCGCAACGAGAAGTGGGAGCTCGAGGAGTACTTCACCGAGCTCTCCCGCGAGACCTCGCACGTCCTCCGGCCGAACCTCTTCGTCAACACCCCCGACATCTTGTCCGGCTTCTTGCAGTACGGCGGGCCGGCCGCGTTCAAGATCCGGGCCACGCTGGCCGCGATGGCCTCGCCGACCTGGGGTGTCTACGCGGGTTTCGAGCTGTTCGAGCACGTCGCCGTCCGGCCGGGCTCGGAGGAGTACCTCGACTCGGAGAAGTACCAGCTACGGCCGCGCGACTGGGAGACGGCCGAGGCGCAGGGCCGCAGCCTCGCGCCCTACCTCACCCGGCTCAACGAGATCCGGCGCGCGCACCCAGCCCTGCAACGCCTGCGCAACCTGGTGGTGCACCATCCCGAGGACCAGGCGTTCTTGGCCTTCTCCAAGAGCCAAGAGCTCCCCGACGGCACCACTGACACTGTGATCGTCGTCGTCAACCTCGACCCGCACGCGACCCGGGACACGACCGTGCGCCTCGACATGCCCGAGCTCGGCATGGACTGGCACGACACCTTCGCCGTACGCGACGAGCTGACTGGTGAGACCTGGCGGTGGGGAGAGCACAACTACGTCAGGCTGG
>DASSKO010000180.1:0-39402 GCA_035690425.1 Nocardioidaceae bacterium | reverse complement strand
CGAAGGCGACCTCGAGGGCGGAGATCATCACGGCACCGGCCGATCGGAGCCGGGATAGACGGTGATCTCCCACGGCTGCAGCACCTCACCGAGGGACACCTCCCAGTGCGTGCCGAACCGCTCGAACCCCAGCAGCTTGCCGTCCTTGCTCCGGTAGTCGGCGTACTCGGCAGACCCTTCTGCTGCCGTGCCGGTCGCGCCGTCGGACCAGAACCGCGCAGTGCCCCGCTCCTGGAGCCGGTAGGCGACGCCGTCGACGATCACGTCACGGTCACCGACCTCGCCCTGCTCGATGGCGCCGAGCGGCACGCCGTGCCACAACGACACCTCGAAGCTCTCGTCGTCCTCGATGCCCAGCCACCGCTTGGTCTCGGCATCGTCGAGCATGTGGTCGGTCCATCGGTAGCCGTGCTCGTCGTGGTCGAGGCGGCCCCGCACGAACCAGTTGTGGCCGAGGTACTCCACCACGTCACCGTTGCGCAGGGCTCGCAGCGCGTCGGCGGACGGCTTGTTGACGTCGCCGATGATGTCGTCGGGCGCCGTGGTTGCGGCCGGCCTGCTGCGGCGGCGGACGAACCACACGATTGCGGCGACCGCAGCTGCGCCGACCACGACGACGAACAACCAGTCAACCGCGTCCATGCTGGCTGCCCCCCGTCGCCGTGTCGGTGTCGCCGTGTCAGTGCTGAGTGCCGAGCCGCCGGGCGGCGGCCAGGCCGTGCCCTGCAACCTAACAGCGTCGCTCGCTGGCCGTCACATGGCGGCTGGCAACTCGTCCCACGACGACGGCGGAATCGCGGCGCGCAGCGTCTGGTCGATCAGGTTGGCCATCGAGTAGTCCGGTGCGGCCCCGAGTGCCCGCTCCAGGGCGCAACAGGCGAGGGCGCCGTCGCCGTGCAGCCACGCGGCGAACGCGGCCAGGCAGGCGACCGCCGGTTCGTACGGCGGCGGGACCCGACGCAACGCCTGCCGCCACAGCGTCAGGTGGGCGCCGGCGTCGGCCCGGCTCATCATCCGCCACGCGACGTCGCGCACCGGAATGAACTGCGCCCACACCGCGGCCCGCGCGAGCTCGTTGTCGTCGAGGCGGCGCGGGTCGCCGAGATAGTCCTGGACGAGGTCGCGCATCTGCCGCTCCAGCGCGGTCCGGATCTCCTCCGCGCTCCACCCCGCCGCCGCTAGCGTCAGCAGCTCGTCCTCGGCGCGGGCGGCCGCCTGCATCATCGAGACCGCCGCGATGCCGCACACCGGCGCCACACTCGCCTCCAGCGTCGCCCGGTCGGGCAGGGCTACCCCACCCTCCAGGACCGCCTGCGCGGCCAGTGGGTGGCAGGAGTTGTCGTAGGCGGTTCCCTCGGCCGGGCAGCATGGGCCGTCGCAGAGGTAGGGGAACCACAGCTTGCCGTCGGCGCGCAGCGCCTCGAGCACGTCGATACCACCGGAGTCGAAGCGCCGGAGCATCTCGTCGACCAACGGCTGGGCGCGCTGGGGCGCCTGGGTGTAGACCACCATCACCACCCGGTCGGCCTTGTTGCGCCGCAACGCCTCGGAAACCTGGTCGGCCACCAGCTCCAGGTGCTCCGGAGGCGGCAGGTCGACCCGCATGCTGAACCCCAACCGCTTACGCGGCCCGGCAACCGTGATCACCACCAGGCTCTCGGTCGGATGGAAGCCCACTCGGTAGGGGACGAGCGCCAGCAAGTCTCCCGGGCTCTTGGCTTTGAGGATGCGACGACCCGACGCCGGCTCGTTGCGCAGTTGTGTTGGTTCGCTCATGCGGCCCAATCTCGTGCTGACCGGCTCGCGGCGCGAGGGCGCTGAACTGTCCTGTGCACGGATGCCGCTCGTCCACACGAGTACGGCGAAAACCGGGCCGGTCCGGCTGCGGCGACGAGCGGGCCCATGATCGTCTTCTACGGCTCCGGGAAAGACGGCCGGGCGGACGGGGGACGAAGTCCTATGGCCACAATGGGTCGCATGCGCCCGGAGGCCTCGATCCTGCATATCGACCTCGATGCGTTCTACGCGTCGGTCGAGCAGCGGGACAAGCCGTCGCTGCGTGGCAAGCCGGTCATCGTCGGCGGCATCGGTCACCGGGGCGTAGTCGCAACGGCGTCCTACGAGGCGCGCACGTACGGCGTGCACTCGGCGATGTCGATGTCCGAGGCCAGGGCACGGTGCCCGCACGCGGCCTTCCTCGCCGGCCGATTCGATGTCTACCGCGAGACCAGCGCCGCCGTCATGCGGGTGCTGCACGAGCTCTCGCCGCTGGTCGAGCCGCTCTCTCTCGACGAGGCGTTCGTCGACCTGCGCGCCGGTGGCGTGACCGACTTCGGCACCGGCGGGCTGCACGCGGTGATGTCCGAACTCAAGCGGCGGGTGCACGTGGCCAGCGGCGGTTTGCACGGCTCTGTCGGGGTGGCCAGCAGCAAGCTGGTAGCCAAGATCGCCAGCGACCTGGACAAGCCCGACGGCCTGCGGATCGTCGAGTCCGGCCGTGAGCGGGACCTGCTGCGTCCCATGCAGGTGACCGTGATCCCCGGTGTAGGCCCGGCCACCACGGAGCGGCTGCGCCGGGTGGGCGTGCAGACGATCGAGCAACTCGAGAGAGTCAGCGAGGACGAGCTGGTCCGGATCGTGGGGTCTGCGCACGGACACGCGCTGCACCGGCTGTGCCGCGCCGACGACGACCGGCCGGTGATGGCCGAGCGGGAGTCGAAGTCGGTCAGCGTCGAGGACACCTTCGACACCGACCTGGTCGACCCCGCCCTCCTCGGGGTGATCGTGGCGCGGCAGGCCGACACGGTGGGCGAGCGGCTGCACAAGGCAAAACTTTCCGGCCGCACGATCACCGTCAAGGTGCGCCTGCACGACTTCTCCACCCATACCCGCTCGGCGACGCTGCCCGGCCCCACCGACGACGCACGAGCGATCGCCAGGATGGCGCGCCGGCTCGTGACCGAGGTCGACACCTCAGGCGGCGTACGGCTGCTCGGCGTGGGCGTGTCCGGGCTCGCCGACTGGATCCAGGACGACCTGTTCGGCGACAGCGACGACGAACCGGCCGAGGTGGGCGACCTGTCCGCGGTCGAGTCGTTCGACGCCCATCGGTTGCGCCGGCGGTGGGTGCCGGGCGCCGACATCACTCATGCCGAGCACGGCGCCGGCTGGGTATGGGGCTCCGGGCTCGGCCGGGTCACCGTCCGCTTCGAGACGGCCGAGTCCGGCCACGGCCCGGTGCTGACCTTCGCCAGCGACGATCCCGCCCTCTCCCCCGCGCCGGGCTCAGCAGGCGCCAGCACAACCGAGCTGGGCAACCCACGGACCCCGCGAGATAGCGTCTGTCAGCATGACTGACGCTGCCGCCGGCCGGCCCCTCGCACACCCGCCCGTCGCCAAGCAGGTGCCGCACGAGCGCACCCACCACGGTGACGTCTTCGTCGATCCCTACGAGTGGCTCCGCGACAAGGACGACCCGGAGACGATCGCGCACCTGCGCGCCGAGAACGCCTACACCCAGGCTCAGACCGAGCACCTGGCCGACCTGCGGGAGCAGATCTTCACCGAGATCAAGACCCGGACGCTCCAGACCGACCTGTCGGTGCCGAGCCGGGTCGGCGACTGGTGGTACTACGTCCGCACGGTGGAGGGTCAGCAGTACGCGCTGCACTGCCGTACGGCCGCGGAGCCCCGCGACTGGACACCGCCTGCGCTGGAGTCGGGCGTCGACGTACCCGGGGAGCAGGTGCTGCTCGACGGCAACGAGCTCGCCGAGGGCCACGAGTTCTTCTCGCTGGGCTCGTTCTCGGTCAGCACGGACGGCACCCTGCTGGCGTACTCGACCGACTTCGTGGGCAACGAGCGGTACACCCTGCGCGTGAAGGACCTGCGCACCGGCGAGCTGTTGCCGGACGTCGTCGACAACACCATGGGCAGCGCGACCTGGGACCTCAAGGGCAGCACGTTGTTCTACACCACGGTCGACGACGCCTGGCGTCCGCACCGGGTGTGGCGGCACGCCCTCGGCACCGACGCCGGCGAGGACGTGGTGGTCTACGAGGAGCCCGACGAGCGGTTCTGGGTCGGCGTCGGCCGGACCCGTTCGGACCGGTACCTGATGATCGTCAGCGGCTCGAAGATGACCACCGAGTACCGGGTGCTCGACGCCGACGACCCGACCGGCGAGCCGCGGGTCGTGGCGCCGCGCCGGCAAGGCGTGGAGTACCACCTCGAGCACGCCGTGATCGCCGGCGCGGACAGGTTCTTGGTGCTGCACAACGACGGCGCGCTCGACTTCGAGCTGGCCGAGGCCCCGGTCGACGCGCCCACACCCGACAACTGGACGCCGGTGATGCCGCACTCGCCCGGCACCCGGCTCGAGGACGTGGAGGCGTTTCGCAACCATCTGGTGGTGTCCCTGCGCACCGACGGGCTCACCGCGCTGCGCGTCGTGCCGCTCACCGACGCCGGCTACGGAACGGCGTACCCGATCGAGCTGGAGGAGCCGATCTTCACCATCGGCACGGCCGGCAACCCTGAGTTCGAGCAACCGACGATCCGGTTCGCCTACACCTCGATGGTGACGCCGGCGTCGGTCTACGACTTCGACGTGCGCACCGGCGAGCGCACGCTGCTCAAGCGCACGCCGGTGCTCGGCGGCTTCCACGCCGACGCCTACGAGCAGCACCGCGAGTGGGCCACCGCCCCGGACGGCACCCAGGTGCCGATCTCGATCGTGTGCCGCCGAGGCACCCGGCGAGACGGCTCCAACCCCGCGCTGATCTATGGCTACGGCTCCTACGAGATCTCCAGCGACCCGGCGTTCGGCATCCCCCGCCTGTCGCTGCTCGACCGGGGCATGGTGGTCGCGATCGCGCACGTGCGCGGTGGCGGCGAGCTGGGCAGGCACTGGTACGACGACGGCAAGATGCTGGCGAAGAAGAACACGTTCAGCGACTTCGTCGCCTGCGCGCGCCACCTCGCGGAGACGGGCTGGACGTCGGCCGACCGGCTGGTCGCACACGGCGGCAGCGCGGGCGGACTGCTGATGGGAGCGGTCGCCAACCTGGCTCCGGAGGCGTTCGCCGGCATCGTCGCGGAGGTGCCGTTCGTCGACCCGCTGACGTCGATCCTCGACCCGTCGCTGCCACTCACCGTGATCGAGTGGGAGGAGTGGGGCAACCCGCTGGAGGACCCCGACGTCTACGCCTACATGAAGTCCTACTCCCCCTACGAGAACGTCGCTGCCAAGGACTACCCCCCGATCCTGGCGATCACCAGCCTGAATGACACCCGTGTGCTCTACGTCGAACCGGCCAAGTGGGTCGCCCGGCTGCGCGAGGTCGCCACCGGCTCGGCGCCCGTGCTGCTCAAGACCGAGATGGAGGCCGGTCACGGAGGCCGCAGCGGCCGCTACGACGCCTGGCACGAGCGTGCTTTCTCCTACGCCTGGGTGGTCGACCGCGCCGGCGCATCGCACGCGCCGGGGCCGCAGAGTTCCTGAGAAGTCGCTGAGAGGCGCAACTTTTCTGCTTACCCGGTCGTCTGCCTGGATACAAGCAAGGAATCTTCCACCAGGGTCCGGTGTTGTGCCAGACACGGTGGGTTCCAGGAGAAAGGGAGTGTCCGTGGCGGATCGTCGAACGCTGAAGGTCGACTCGAGTGAGGGTCGCGACAGCGTCGGTCTCTACCTCGATGAGATCGCACGCACCCCGCTGCTCGATGCGGCCACTGAAGTCGAGCTTTCCAAGACCATTGAGGCCGGTCTCTTCGCCGAGCAACTGCTGGCAGAGGGCCGGACCGGGCGTCGCAAGGGAGGTGCCCCCAAGTATGCAACTGAAGCAGAGCTGCAGTGGCTGGCCGAGCAGGGCCAGGAGGCGCAAGAGCGTTTCCTGACCGCCAACCTGCGACTGGTCGTGTCGATCGCCCGGAAGTACGGGCGGTCCCAGATGCCGCTGCTGGACCTGGTCCAGGAGGGGAACACCGGGCTGATCCGCGCGGTCGAGAAGTTCGACTACGCCAAAGGCTTCAAGTTCTCCACCTACGCGACCTGGTGGGTGCGGCAGGCGATCACCCGCGGCATCGCCCAGCAGGCCCGAGTGGTCCGGCTCCCGGTGCACGTCGTCGAGGAGCTCAACCAGATCGGGTCGGCGCGGCGCACCCTCGAGCGCCAGCTCGGCCGGGACGCCGAGCCGGAGGAGATCGCCACCGAGCTCGGGATGGAGCTCGAGCGGGTCCTGGACCTGCTGCGCTGGGGACGTGACCACGTCAGCCTCGACACCCCGATCGACGAGGACGGTGACACCTCCCTCGGCGACCTGGTGGCCAAGGAGACCACACCCGGGCCGGACAGCACGGTGCTCAGCCTGGAGGCGCGGGAGCGCCTGGAGTCGCTGATCAGCCTGCTCGACGAGCGAGCTGCCGACGTCGTGCGGTCGCGGTACGGCCTGCTCGACGGGCGTCAGCAGAAGCTGGCCGACATCGCTGCCCGGCACGGCATCTCCGCGGAGCGGATTCGGCAGATCGAGCGTGAGGCCATCGCCCGGCTGCGGGAGATCGCCGACCCCGACCTGGCTGCCTGAGAGCGACCAACCCAGCAACAGCCCCTGCCGCCGTCAGGCGGCAGGGGCTGTTCGCGGGTGTGGCCAGGTCAGGACAGCGGGAGCGTCATCGCCGCCTCTTCGACGGTGTCGTCGGTCGTCATCGGCCGCCGCTCGTCCGCGGGCCGGAAGCCGTAGCTGGAGTAGAAGCCGACCGCGCGGCCGTTGTCCGTCGACACCCACAGCCGTAGCTGGTGATGCCCGTCCTTGTGCGCCTGCTTGGCCGCAGCGGTGACGAGCTCCCAGGCCACACCGGAGCCGCGTGCCTCGGGTGCCACCCACATGCCGAACAGCTCGGCGATGCCCTCCATGACGCCCTCGTCGTCGCGGGCCGGCCCGACCGAGGCAACTCCGATGTCGCCTTCGCCGCGGCTGGCCACCAGCCGTCGGCTGCGCCGCATCCGCTCCCGCCAGCGCTGCTCGTCGTAGCGCTCCTCCGCAGCCGGGTCGGCCGCGAAGGAGTCGGGATCGCTCTTGAGCGCGGCCAGCCGAAGCCGCCGATAGGTCTGCCAGTCCTCTTCCCCGAGCACGTGCACCGCGACGTCTGTCATGCCTCAAGCATCACAGACCGAGGCAAGCGGTCGGCAGGTCAGCCCGGCTCCGGGTCGGCCACCAGCCCCTGCAGCAGCCCGAACACCTCGTCCACCCGCCGGCGCAGCGCCTCGAGGGTGCCGGAGTTGTCGATGACGAGGTCGGCAGCCTGCAGCCGCCGCTGCCGAGTTGCCTGCGCGGCGATCCGGCCGGCCGCATCCTCGGCCGTCATCCCGCGCAGCTCCTGCAGGCGCCGCCGCTGCTCCTGCTCGGGCACGTCGACCACGACGACCCGGTCGAAGCGGTCCGTCTGGCCGGTCTCCACCAGCAGTGGGATGGCGTGCACGACGATCGCCCCTGCGTCGGCCTGCTCCTCGATCTCGGCAGCCCGGCGCCGTACCCGTGGGTGGATCACCGCCTCGAGGCGGTGACGGGCCTCCTCGTCACCGAAGACGGCGCGGGCCATGGCGGGCCGGTCGAGCCCACCGGTGTCGTCGAGCACCTCGCCACCGAAGACGGTGACGATCTCGGCCAGCCCGTCAGTGCCGGGAGCCACGACCTCCCGGGCGAGTACGTCGGCGTCGATGACCACCGCGCCGAGCTCGTCCAACCTGTCGGTCACCGCGGTCTTTCCCGACCCGATGCCCCCTGTCAGTCCCACCCGCAGCACAGCAGCCACCCTACGGGCCGGCGGCTCAGCCGCTACGACGGCTGCAAGGCGGACGGTGCCGGCTGGCCGAAGGTGCGGCGAAACGCCTGCGGTGTGGTGCCTCGCGCGGCGACGAAATGGTGCCGCAGCGCTGCGGCGTTGCCGAACCCGGACCTCGACGCGACCGCCTCGATCGGCGCGTCGGACTCCTCCAGCAGCCGTTCGGCCAGCAACAGCCGCTGTGCAGTCATCCACTGGTGCGGCGTGGTGCCGGTCTCGGCCCGGAACCGCCGGGCGAAGGTGCGCGGCGACATCGCGGCGCGCCGGGCCAGCTCCGCCACCGGCATGTCAGTGTCGAGATGGCGGGTCATCCAGGTCAGCACGGGCGCGAGGCTGTCGGCCTGCTGCGGCAGCGCGACGGGGGTCTCGATGAACTGCGCCTGACCCCCCTCACGGTGCGGTGGCACCACCATGCGACGGGCGACGCTGCGCGCAGCACGAGCGCCGAACTCCTTGCGGATCAGATGCAAACACGCGTCGAGGCCGGCGGCGGAGCCGGCGCTGGTGATGATCGGGTCGGCGTCGACGTAGAGCACGTCGCAGTGCACCCGGGCCTTGGGGTAGCGCTCCTCCAACTCGCAGGTGTAGCGCCAGTGCGTGGTGCAGTCGCGCCCGTCCAGCAACCCCGCATCGCCCAACGTGAAGGCACCGGAGCAGACCGACAGCACCCGCGCACCACGCGCGACCGCCGCCTGCAGCGCCTCGATGACCACGCCCGGCGTGGGCTCGTCGCGGGGCATCGCCGGCAACGTGACGAGGTCGGCCTCGACGAGCCGCTCCAGCCCGTGCTCGACCTCGAGGGCGAAGCCCATGCTGGTCGCGACCCGCCCGGGCTCGGGCGCGCACACGGCGAAGTCGAACGTCGGGCCGCCGGAGTCGCTGCGGTCGATCCCCCATGCCTCGCAGAGCACGCCCAGCTCGAACGGCGCCACCCCGTCGTAGGCGAGCGTCGCGACGTTGTGGATGGTCATGCGGACAGCATGCCACACGATTGGCAGTTTTTCGAGGGACCATGACATCTCTGCCACTCGTGGCAGGATGTCCAGGAGACCACAATTACTGCCATGACCACATTGATCCTCCTCATCGGCATTGCAGTAACCGCCCTGGGCATCTGGCTCCTCAACCGCCTCATCGACGGTGACGGCCTCGGCCACCGCGAGCCCCCGCCCTCCCACCACGACGATCTCAGTCCGAGCTCGCCCCATCGCTGGGTGCACGGCACACGCTGAGCACCGCGTCGCCCGCGGGGACGCATCCCGCGAGACCACGAAGCCCCGCCCGGACACCGTCCGGGCGGGGCTTCGGCGTGCGCACCACAGTGCGCAGGGAAGCGGCTAGCTCACTCCCCGCCGCCGGTGAGCTTCTCCCGCAGTGCCTGCAGTGCCTCGTCGGAGGCAAGCGAGCCCTCCACGTCCTCGACGTTGCCGACGCCGGTGGGCTCCGGAGCGGCGGGCTGCGAGGAGTACGACGACGACTCGCCGGCCTCGGCGTCGGCCTTGGCCGCGTCCTCGATCTGCTTCTTGTGCGCCTCCCAGCGCTCGTGGGCAACGGCGTACTGCTGCTCCCACACGGCCCGTGCCTCGTCGTAGCCCTCGAGCCACTCGCCGGTCTCGGGGTCGAAGCCCTCGGGGTAGATGTAGTTGCCCTGGTCGTCGTACGACGCCGACATGCCGTAGAGCGTGGGGTCGAACTGGTCGTCGCTCGCGGGGGCCGACTCGTTGGCCTGCTTCAGCGACAGCGAGATGCGACGGCGCTCGAGGTCGATGTCGATGATCTTGACCATCACGTCGTCGTTGACCTGCACGACCTGCTCGGGGATCTCGACGTGGCGCTCGGCGAGCTCGGAGATGTGCACCAGGCCCTCGATGCCCTCCTCGACCCGGACGAACGCACCGAACGGCACCAGCTTGGTGACCTTGCCCGGCACGATCTGCCCGATCTGGTGGGTGCGGGCGAAGTGCTGCCACGGGTCTTCCTGCGTCGCCTTCAGTGACAGCGAGACGCGCTCGCGGTCCATGTCGACGTCGAGAACCTCGACCGTGACCTCGTCGCCGACGGCCACGACCTCGCTCGGGTGGTCGATGTGCTTCCAGGACAGCTCGGAGACGTGCACCAGCCCGTCGACGCCGCCGAGGTCGACGAACGCGCCGAAGTTGACGATCGAGGAGACGACGCCCTTGCGGATCTGGCCCTTCTGCAGCTGGGTGAGGAAGTTCTGCCGGACTTCGCTCTGGGTCTGCTCCAGCCACGCCCGGCGGGACAGGACCACGTTGTTGCGGTTCTTGTCCAGCTCGATGATCTTGGCTTCGATCTCCTGGCCGACATAGGGCTGCAGGTCACGGACACGACGCATCTCCACCAGCGAAGCCGGCAGGAAGCCGCGCAGGCCGATGTCAAGGATGAGGCCGCCCTTGACGACCTCGATGACGGTGCCGGTGACGACCCCGTCCTCGTCCTTGATCTGCTCGATCGTGCCCCACGCGCGCTCGTACTGGGCGCGCTTCTTGGACAGGATCAGCCGGCCTTCCTTGTCCTCCTTCTGCAGGACCAGGGCCTCGACCTTGTCACCGACCGCCACGACCTCGTGCGGGTCGACATCGTGCTTGATCGACAGCTCCCGAGAGGGGATCACACCCTCGGTCTTGTAGCCGATGTCGAGCAGGACCTCGTCGCGGTCTACCTTGACGATGGTGCCGTCGACGATGTCGCCGTCGTTGAAGTACTTGATGGTCTGGTCGATAGCGGCGAGGAACTCGTCCTCCGAGCCGATGTCGTTTACCGCAACCTGCGGTGTCGTGCTGGCCGGAGGGGCCTCGATGCTGGACGTCATGTAGTAGGTGCTCCGTTGGATGGGTGGGAGTCGTGCCCGTACGCGGTGAGAGCCATTGGATCGCAGTGTGTGCCGGGATCTCGACAAATTGCGAGCGCAAGCCTGCTCCGGTCCGAGGTCACGCAAGCCCACAGCGCACCCCCCAGTCTAGGCCGCAGGCGTCATACGACGCAACGCAGGGCAGAGTCAAGCAGACGGCCCAGGAGCGGGTACGGCGGTCACATCCTGCTCCCGCACCATGGCCAGCAGCAGTTCGTGCGCCCGGGTCGCCACCGGACTGGTTCCGACGCGGCCGGCGAGCTCGACCAGCGCCCACAGGTCCTGCGCGTGCGCACGCTCGACGAGGTCGGAGGGCACCGGCGGCGCCCGGTCGACGTACTCGGCGAGGACGGCGTCGGCGAAGCACGGGTCGCGCTCGAAGCGGAGCAGGTTGCCGAGGTCGGAGTACGGCGACCAGGCGTGGGCGAACTCCCAGTCGAGCACGCCGGTGACCGCGCCGGTGTCGGGATCGACCAGCAGGTTCTTGGCGTTGAAGTCACTGTGCACGAGGCAGCATCGGCGGTCAGGCTCGTCCAGCAGCACGTCTGCGGCGTCGGCGAGCCTGAGCAGGTCACCGCGGTCGACCGCGGACCACAGCGACAGCGCACCCTCGCGCAGGTGCCGGCGCGCCCAGCTGACGAGGTCCTCGGCGGGCATCGCGTCGGGATCGGGCGTCAGCGACGCGTCGGCGAAGGGACCGGCGGTGCGGAACGGTACGCCCGACAGCCGGGCCAGGATCGCGCCAACGTTGCGGCCGATGGTCTCGCGCAGCGCCGTGCCGGCCGTCGGGAGCACCTCGTCGAGACGCCGTCCCGGCAGCAGCTCGGCGAGCAGGTAGGCAGGCCCCTCACCCTGCTCGGGTGTCTGCAGCTCCAGCACGCGGGGCACGGGAACCAGCCCCCGCATCAGCTCCAGCAGCGCCGCGTCGACGGTGACGCGGTGCGGCTCCCGGCCGTAGATCCGCAGCACCGCCTGCTCGGTCGATGCCTCGACGAGGAACGTCTCGCCGCTGTAGCCACCGCTCAACGGCACCACATCACCGCCCAGCATCGCCAGCGCGTCAGTCATCTGGCCCATGGTGCCGGACCGGAGGTCAGCCGGCCCGCTGCAGGGTCACGCAGAACGGCAGGCCAGCGGGATCCTCCAGCACCGTCCACGGGTGGGTGGAGTCCACCCGCCGCGCACCGAGCCCGATGACCCGCTCGGTCTCGGATCCGACGTCGTCGGTGCCGAGGTCAATGTGCGCGCGCACCGACGTACCCGCGTCGTCGGGGCCGAGCCGCTGCAGGAGCAGCTGGACCGGCGAGACGTCACGGCGGGACAGCAGCGCCAGCTCCGGGAAGCGGGTCCGACGGCGTTCCCAGCCCGTCATCTCCTCCCAGAAGTCGGACTCTCGTGCGTGCAGCCGCTCGGGGATGTCGAGGCACACCTGCACCAACCGGTTGCGGTGACCATCGCTCCACGACACGGGCCCCGGTCGGGAGGCACCCTCGCGCGGATGCAGGCAGAGGCAGAATGGCTGGCCGCCCGGCGACGTCATCACCTGCCACCGCTCGGTGCGGTGGCCGGCGTCTGCCCCCATGCCGGTCAGCCGGTCCCGGGCGACGTCGAGGTCGTCGACGACGACGTCGACGTGCACCCTCGGCGCGTCGTCGACCTGTTGGACGTGCACATATGTCTCACCGGCCGGCGGCACCAGGCTGACGAACTCCGGGTGCTGCGCCCACGGCTCGCCCAACGGCCAGCCCACTGCCTGGGACCAGAACTCACGCGTCCTCGCTGCCTGGGATGCTGGTACGTCGATGAAGACGTGCAGCCAGTCGGTGCGGCCGGCGCGGCGCATGGGCGCTACTCGGACGTGCGGCCGGAGTCGATCTGCTGTGCGAGGTACTGGTGCACACCGACACGCTCGATCGCGTCGAGCTGGCCCTCGAACCAGTCGGCGTGCTTCTCCTCGTCGCGGACCATGTCCTCGAAGACGTCGGCGGTGCCGTGGTCACCGAGCTCGTGGCACTCCTTGGCTCCGGCGTTGAACTGCGCGACCGCGCCCTTCTCGCTGTCCAAGGCGAGACGAAGCATCTCCTCCGCGGTCTCCCCGACCTGGATGGCGTTGAGCCGTTGCACGTTGGGGTGTCCGTCGAAGAGAAGGATCCGGTTGATCAGGTCGTCGGCGTCGCGCATCTCGTCGATGGACAGGTCGTAGAAGACCTTCCCGAGGCGCGGGAAGCCCCAGTTGTCCAGCATCCTGGCGTGCAGAAAATAGGTGTTGGTGACGGTGAGCTCGAACGTCAGAGCATCGTTGAGCAGTTCGACCACTCGTGGACTAACTGGCTGCACCTGCTACCTCCAGGACCGTAGGAGCCTCGACGGGTCCATGCTGGCACACCAGTCGCTTGACCGAGAAGATGCACGCGCCGCAGTTCTGCGCAGCGCCGGTGGCACGGCACACCTCAGTAAGGGTCCGGGCACCGCTGTCGACGGCGGCAGCTACGTCGCGGTCACTCACGACCCCGCAGTGGCAGACGATCATGTAGGTGAGGCTACCCTAACGCGCCCTGATCCGCTAGGGGTCGACCTCATCGGGGGCCATACGCTGCACGGCGTGAGCGAACATCCGAGCTATCGACCGGTTTCTGCCGTGGAGACGGTGCGGGCCAATCGGCGTGACTGGGACTCCGCGGCCGACGAATACCAGGCCACGCACGGCGACTTCCTGCACGACGCCGGATTCATCTGGTCGCCGGAAGGACTCGACGAGGCATCCGCCGGGCTGCTCGGCGACGTACACGGCAGGCACGTGCTCGAGGTCGGCTGCGGCGCGGCGCAGTGCGCACGGTGGTTGCAGGCCAACGGTGCCCAGGTCACCGGCCTGGACCTGTCCGTGCGGCAGCTGCAGCACAGCCGGCGCATCGACCAGCTGACCGGGCATGGCGTGCCCGTGGTGGGCGCGACCGCGACGTCGTTGCCGTTTGCGGACCGGTGTTTCGACCACGCCTGCTCGGCCTTCGGTGCGCTGCCGTTCATCGCCGACATCGGCACGGTCATGCACGAGGTGGCGCGGGTGCTGCGCCCCGCAGGGTCTTGGGTGTTCTCGGTCGTGCACCCGATGCGCTGGGGGTTCCCCGACGACCCGTCCGAGCAGGGCCTGACGATGATCCGGTCCTACTTCGACCGCACACCCTACGTCGAGTCCGACGACGACGGCCGCCCCTCCTACGTCGAGCACCACCACACCATGGGCGACTGGATCGGCGCGCTCGCCGCAGCAGGCTTCGAGCTCTGCGACCTGGTCGAGCCGGAGTGGCCGGCAGGACACGACCGCGTCTGGGGCGGGTGGGGACCCGAGCGCGGGCGCTTTCTCCCGGGTACGGCGATCTTCCGCACGCGGCTCCGACAGGGCCGCTGCCAACACTAGCCGCAGGAGTCCGGCTCAGCTGTGGTCAGCAACGCCGAGCCCACGACAGCCGATTGCGTCACGTGAACGATCAATCCCGTAGTCGAGGTCATGTTCGAGAGTCGTCGGTCGTCGGGTTGACTCGATCACGTCGGAGCGCACCACCGTTATCGCGCCGGCCCCTCGAGCCCAGCAACTCGCATTCTCATCGGCAACCCACCGTCCAGGAATGGCTCGTGCCCTCAGAACGGTGCGCATTTTTCTGGAGCGGATGGCGCGCACATTTGTTTTTGGGAATAGGTGCCGTGCACATTTGAGTGCGGCTGAATTGTGCATGGTGGCGCTTGCCGGGCACTCCACCGCACCGTAATAGTTCCAGGCACCGCTTGCGGGACGGGGCATGTCGCGTCACGTCACTCAGCTCAGGGGACCGGCTCTCTCGCGGACCTGGCCGGAGGCTGCGCCTGCGGCCCAATCTACGGGAGGGGTCTTGTGGAGCAGCAACTGTCCCTGGCACATTGGGTCTATCTGATCAGCGTCGTCTTGATCATTGCCGCCGTCGTGGGAAGAAAGAACGTAGTCATTCCCGCGGTGGTAGCCACGATTGCCACGTCCCTGGCGTACACCGGCGGCGACATCCTGGCTGCATTGTCTGCGGTATTCAATGCGAGCTTCGTCGCGGCAACCGAGTTGTTCACGATCTTCTTGACCATTGCCCTGGTCACCGCGCTGCTCGGGTCTTTGAAGAACCTCGGTGCTGATTTGCTCATGGTCCGCCCGTTCCAACCTCTGATGCGCGGCGGCACGAGCGCCTACGTGGTGCTGGCCGTGGTCACCTTTACGATCTCGTTGTTCTTCTGGCCGACGCCGGCCCTGCCGTTGCTCGGAGCCATCCTGGTGCCTGCGGCCATCCGCGCAGGCCTGTCACCGGTTGGATGCGCCATCGCCATCGCGCTCGCCGGACAAGGGATGGCGCTCGCCGCCGACTACGTCATGGGCGTCGCCCCCCAGCTGTCCGCGGAGGGTGCCGGCGTACCCGCCGCCATGATCGCCGATCGAGCGCTGGTGCTGTCGGTCGCGGTCGGTCTTGTCGCGCTGCCGATGGCGTACGTGCTCCATGTGCGTAAGGCGATCTCCGCACCGAGCCCAGCCAACCTTCGTGCCTGGATGCAACGGTCCGAGGCAGCAGTCGAGGAGCAACCGGTGGAGACGCCGAGGTCGGAGGCACTGAGCCAGGTGGTGACGGTGTCGGAGAGCCGCCGGCACGACGCGCAGCTGGAGTATGCGCAGCACGCAGGCACTGACAGCGCGGACCTGACTCCGGCCACGACGAACGGCCGAGACGGCTCCGCGAACGCCGATGCCGAGGCCACCACTCTGCAAGACGGCGCTGCACACAACGGCGCCGCGCAGAACGGCGCCGCGATAGGGACGAACGGGCTGGGGGCCGCTGTGCAGGGCCCCGAAAACCCGGTCGGCACGACCCGCACGGCCAAGGCTTTCGCGATCGCCGTGCCCGTCGCGTTCCTGATCCTGCTGGTTTGCATGATCCTCGGCAAGACCACTGATCTGCTGCCGGGTCTCGAAGGCTCCCAGGGCGCGTCTCTGATCGGTGGCACGTCCGTCGTCCTGCTCGCCCTGGCGACGATCGCGCACAATCACCGGTCCAGCCTGGATATGGCGGCTGACCACATCGTCGACGGCTTGGTGTTCGCCTTCAAGGCGATGGGCGTGGTCATCCCGATTGCCGGTTTCATCTTCATGGGCATTCCAGACTTCGCCGGCCGCATCCTGGGGCTGCCAGAGGGCGCCACCGCACCCGGTTTTCTGTTCGACCTGATCCGCAGCGTGGAGACCTACATCCCGAACAGCACCATTGGCGTCGTCTTCGCAATGCTGTTGATCGGCATGATCATCGGGCTGGACGGGAACGGCTGGGCGGGACTGCCGTTGACGGGTACGTTCGCGAACGGACTTGCCGAAGGCGGCGACTCGCAGATTGCCACCTTGGCTGCGATGGCACAGGTCAGCGCGACCTGGACGGGCGGAGGCACCCTGCTCATCTGGTCGTCTCTGGTCGCGGTCGCAGGAATCACACGCACCTCGGTCGTGGACCTCGCGCGCATGTTGTTTCTGCCCGTCATCGTCGGACTCGCGACGGCAGGACTTGTCGCGGTTGCCATGATGCAGATGTGGGGGTGAGCCGCGGGATGGCTACCAAGGCAGCCGACGGCCCCCCGAGGTCGGCGTCGCCCCTGCTGCATCTCGACGCGGTGGAGCTCGCGGCGCAGGTCCGCTCGGGTCGGCTGAGCGCCCGTACGGCCGTGCAGGCGACGCTGCAGCGCATCGCCGCGACGAACGACGAGCTCGGCGCGATGGTCTTCGTCGACGAGGCCGGGGCGCTGGCCCGGGCCGATGCTGTCGACGACTCCGTCGCGGCCGGTGTCGACCCCGGCCCACTTGCCGGTGTCCCCTTCGGTGTCAAACAGCTGCAGGCCGTGCGCGGCTGGCCGTGGACGCTGGCCTCAGGAGGGCTGCAGGGCCGGGTCGCGCCCGCCACGGCCACCATGGTCCAGCGTGCTGTCCGTGCGGGAGCGGTGCCCGTGGGACTGACCGCGTCACCGGAGCTCGGCCGGGCATCGTTCACCTCGTCCCGTCTGCACGGCGTGACCCGCAACCCATGGGACCTGACTCGTACACCGGGCGGGTCCAGTGGCGGCTCCGCGGCGGCGGTGTCGGCGGGGCTGATGCCGATCTGCACGGGCACCGATGGTGCCGGGTCGATCCGGATTCCGGCGTCGTTCAGCGGACTGGTCGGATTCAAGGGCACGCGGGGCCGGGTAACACGCGGGCCGCTCTTCGGCGGGTCGATGCAGAACGACTGCTACGGCGTGCTGACGCGCAGCGTCCGCGACACGGCGCGGTTTCTCGACTGCGTCGTCGGGCTGGACGAACGTGACCCCGACGCCCTGCCGGCACCGGCGACAGCGTTCGAGGAGGCGCTTGCCCTCCCTACGACGCGCAAGCCGCTCCGGGTGGTGTGGTCGGAGACGTTGGGCTTCGCACCGTGCGAGCCCGCCGTCGCCGCAGCTGCGCGGCACGCCGCGGAGACGCTGCTGACCGCGTTGAGTGCCATCGAGGTGCGACGGCCGGTGGCGCTCGACGACTGCAGCACCACCTTCCGGGCGCTGTCCACACCCGACGTCTACCAGGTCCTGCGCGCTCTCGACCGGGACGACCTGACGCAGCTGTCCCCCACCGTGCGTCAGTACCTCGACCCCGCGCGCGGGTTGCACATCGACAGCCTCGTGGACGCGTATGAGGAACGCCATCGGCTCGTCGGCACGGTCGCCGAGATCTTCGACGACGCAGATCTGATCGTGACGCCGACGACGCAGACCACCGCGTTCGCAGCTGAGGGGCCGATGCCGAGCGTGATCAACGGTGTCCCGGTCTCCCACTGGGCCAGCATCGGCCTGACGTTCCCCTTCAACCTCACCGGGCACCCGGCGGTCTCGGTGCCGGCCGGCCGGTGTGACGGCCTGCCCATCGGAGTGCAGATCGTCGGCCGCCGCCACGATGACGCGACCGTCCTGGCGGCTGCGGCACTGCTCGAGCAGGTGCAGCCGTGGACGAAGACGGCCCCCGACCCCGACGGGCGCGATCGCTGACCGCCGGTGGATGCTGGACGGTCCGTGGATACTGGCGCACATGCTCGCCGCTACCTACGCCCGGCCCGGTTTGGTCTGCGCGGACCACCTGATCGACGTACCGCTCGACCATGCCGACCCGGCCGGCCACACGATCGAGCTGTTCGCGCGGGTGGTCAACGCGCCGGGCCGCGAGCGCGACGACCGGCCGACGTTGCTCTACCTGCAAGGAGGGCCCGGCGGCAAGGCCGATCGGCCTACCGCCGGTAACGTGTGGCTCGACCGCGCGTTGCAGGAGTTCCAGGTCGTGCTGATGGACCAGCGCGGGACAGGCCGCAGCAGCCCCGCGACCCGGCAGACCCTGGCCGGCATGAGTCCGGCCGAGCAGGCTGACCACCTCTCGCACTTTCGTGCCGACTCGATCGTCGCCGACGCGGAGCTGCTGCGGGCGGAGCTGCTCGGCGACCGACCGTGGAGTGTCCTCGGGCAGAGCTTCGGCGGCTTCTGTGCAGTGACCTACCTCTCGCGCGCACCAGCGGGCCTGCGTGAGGTGCTGATCGCCGGCGGGCTTCCGGGCCTCGGGGTTGACGCTGACGCCGTCTACCGCGCCGCCTACCCACGCGTGCGCGCCAAGAACCGGATGTACTTCGCGCGTTACCCCGGCGACCGGGATGTGCTGGCCCGGGTGTTCGCGCACGTGCGGGACCACGACGTGCGAATGCCGACCGGTGAGCGACTGACGCCGCAGCGACTGCAAACCGTCGGCATCCAGCTCGGCAGCGGCACCAATCTCGACAGCCTGCACTACCTGCTCGAGGAGGCCCTCGTCGCCGGCCCCGCCGGCCCTACGTTGTCCGACACGTTCCTGCGCGGCGTCGACGCGATCGTGTCGCTCGCCGAGCACCCCCTGTTCGCGGTGCTGCACGAGCCCATCTACGGGTACGCCGGGGCAACCCGGTGGGCGGCGCATCGGGTCCGCGAGGAGTTCGGTGAGTTCGACCCGGCGGCACCGCTTCCGCTGCTGACGGGAGAGATGATCTACCCGTGGATGTTCGACGAGGACCCCGCGCTGGTCGACCTGCGCGAGGTCGCGCACCGGCTGGCGGCCAAGGACGACTGGCCCGCTCTCTACGACCTCCCGCAGCTGCAGCGCAACACCGTGCCGGTTGCGGCCGCGGTCTACCACGACGACATGTACGTCGACCGGGAGCACAGTCTGGAGACGGCGAGTGCGGTCCACGGCGTTCGCACCTGGGTCACCAACGAGCACGAGCACGACGGCCTGCGTGCCAGCGGCAACGTCATCGACCGGCTGCTGGGCATGGTGCGCGGACGGTGCTGACCGCTGGCCGCTCCCGGGCGTGACCGACAGCGGGCGTCAGCCGACCACCACGATGGACAGCCTCCCACTTCCGTAACCGGCGATGTCGACGGTCAGATCCAGACGCCGCCCCAGCGCCTTCGCGTATGCCGAGACGTCGGCAGGAGGCCACGCTCCGGGCTCGTACATGGTGTGCAGCTTCACGTGCGGGCGGCCCTCGCCGTTGAGCAGCGACGCGCAGATGTTGAGCACCTCGTAGAGGTTGTCGCGGACGGTCGGTGCCAGCTCGCGGTCCTCGATTGCGGCCTTGGCGCCACCGACGGGCACCAGCCCGATGGCGGCCCCGGCGTACGCCGAGAACGGGAGGTCGGCCACCATGACGGCGCTCGTATGCATCGAGTCGTCGACGTAGACAGCCGACGTGGCGCGCTCGTCGGCCTCGGGTGCGTACGGCTCGGTGGGAGCGACCTCGACGTCACGGCCGAGCAGGTCCAGCAGGAGGTCGCGCAGCGCCTTGGTCGTGGGCAGCGCCGTCGTGGGCAGCGGGGTGGATGTCATGGTCGACCCCGCCTCAGCCGATGACCGGGTCGAGGGTGGCCCGAAACGCTTCGGGCGTGAAGGGCTTGGTGATGACGAAGAGGGCACCGGCCTGCTCGGCCCGAGTGAGCATCTCGGGGGAACCTTCCGAGGTGACGAAGCCGAACGGCACTGCCTGGCCAGTCGCACGCAGCGCGTGCAGCAGGTCGATGCCGTTCATCTCCGGCATGTTCCAGTCCGACAGCACCAGGTCGGGACCATGCGCGGCAACGGCGTCCAGCCCTTCACGGCCGTTGCCGGCCTCGACCACGTCATGCCCGCTGTAGCCGGCTTGTCGTAGCGTGCGAGTGACGATCTGGCGCATCACTCGGCTGTCGTCGACGATCAGGATCTTCATTGCTGCCTTCCTTGGTTGGTTCCGGGAGTGTGGTCCGACGTCCAGACGCTGACTCGCAATGGTTCGGCTGCCCAGGCGAGCTCGGCTCGGTAGATCTCGGCGGCATCGGGCACTTCGGCCTGAAGCAGCCGGCCGCGGACCACGACCGGCAGACCCAGGGTGCTCGGTGTGGGCAGCAGGCTCTTGATGTTGCCTCCGACCATGTTCACCAGCTCGCCGACCGCGTCGGTCATGTCACGAGGCTCGACGTGCTGCTGCCCGAGCATCGCCGCGGTGGCGGCGTGCGCGGTCACCGCCGTCAGCTCGAGGATCACCTGGCCGTTCCATGCACCGCTGACACCCACGCTGGCGTGCACGACCTCGGCCCCGTCCGCCGGGGCCTCGGTCGTCGGCAGCAGCGGGAACTCCTCATCGACGTCGCAGAACACCGCCCACACGTCGCTGGTGATCGCCGCCAGGTCCGCCGACCGCAGCTCGTAGGCGGTGGCCGCGGGTGTCATGCGACGGCTCCCGTCGGATGCAGGCCGAGCAGCTCGAGCTTGTCGGCGAGGGCTTCTGGCGTGAACGGCTTGATCAGGTACTCGTGGGCGCCGGCGGCCAGAGCCCTCACGATCTGCCCGTGCTCGCTCTCGGTCGTGACCATCACCAGGGTGAGCTGACGCCACTGCGACTGCTGGCGCACAGCCTGCACGAAGGTGAGCCCGTCCATCACCGGCATGTTCCAGTCGACGGTGGCCAGCGCAGGCGGGTCGTCTCCGGTGCTGGCCAGGACGTCCAACGCTTGCCGGCCGTCAGCGGCCTCTAGTACGTCGAAGCCGAGCCGCGCGAGCTGGCGGCATAGCACGATTCGCATCGTGCGGGAGTCGTCGATCACGAGCGCGCGCATGGTGGTTCACCTCACCCCGGCAGCGGAGACCAGAGGCGTAGCGGGCGTGAGCGAGGGATCATGGTGTGCTCCTGTGAGAGGACGGTTGAGCGTGCAGCGTCCGGCGGGTGTGCGTGCCCACGACCGGTCGTCGATGCCGAGCGTGGTCTCTGCGCCGCCGAGGAGAAGGAATCCCCGTGGGCTCATGACTCGCCGGGTGCGGTCCAGGATCGAGCGCTTGGTGGAGTTGTCGAAGTAGATCAGCACGTTGCGCAGGAAGACGATGTCGAAGGTCGGCAGCGGCGGGAACGGGCCGGCGAGGTTGAGCCGCTGCACCTTCACCATCGAGCGCAGCTGATCCGACACCTGCCACTGGGTGCCGACCTTGTGGAAGTGCTTCACCAGCAGCGGCGCCGGCAGGCCGCGGTTGACCTCGAGCTGGCTGTAGCGTCCGGCCTTGGTCCGCTCGAGCATCTCGGTGGAGATGTCGGTGGCGAGGATCTCCACCGTCCACCCGCGAGGCAGGACGTGGTCGGCCATCAGCATCGCGATCGTGTAGGCCTCCTGGCCGCTCGAGCACGCCGCGGACCAGATCGTGATCTTGCGACGCACCGACGCGCTCTCCAGCAGCTCGGGGATCACGGTCTTGGTGAGCGCCTCGAAGGGCTCCCGGTCACGGAACCAGGAGGTTTCGTTGGTGGTCAGCGCCTCCACGACGGCGGCGCGCTCGGCTGGCCCCGCGCTGGCTCGCACCGTGGCGACGTACTCGTCCACTCCGCTGATGCCGGCCGCACGCGCGAGCGGCAGCAGGCGGGCCTCGACGAGATACTCCTTGCCGGGGTCCAGCACGATGGCCGCCTCCTTGCGCACCAGGTCGCTGACGTAGCCGAAGGCAGTCGACGAAAGCGTCACGGCCGTGCACCTTCCAGAGCTTGACGTGTGTCGGCCTGGCTGCGGCCGACGCGCAGCCGGGTCAGGATTGCGGGCACCATCTCCGGCAGCGGGAGAATCTCGCTGGCCAGGCCCGCGCCCGCGACCGCACCGGGCATGCCCCACACCACCGAGGTCGCCTGGTCCTGGACGATCACCGAGCCACCGGCGGCGACGACGTCGCGGCAGCTGCGAGCACCGTCGGTGCCCATGCCGGTCAGGACGACGGCCAGCACGTGCTGGCCGTAGGTCTCGGCGACCGACCGGAAGAGGACATCGACCGCGGGCCGGCAGTAGTTCTCCGGAGTGCCTTGGTCGAGCGAGGCGACCACGCCGCCGGCGCAGCGCCGGGTGCGCAGGTGGAAGTCTCCCGGTGCGATCAGCACCCGGCCGGGCAGCACGGCGTCACCACGCGTGGCCTCACTGACTCGCAGCACCGACTTGGCGTCGAGCCGATCCGCGAACTGCTTGGTGAACAGCGGCGGCATGTGCTGCACGACCAGGACCGGAACCGGGAGGTCCGCCGGCAGTCTGGTGAGGACCGTGGTGAGCGCGTCGGGGCCTCCCGTCGAGACGCCGATGGCGAGCACGTCGACACGGGCCGGCGATGCCGTGGCCGCCGGCGCCGCTCGCGTCACCGTGGCGCGGGTCACTGGCTTCGCGGCGGCCCCCACGGAAGTCCTCGGGCGGCTGGCAGGGGGTGCGGACGGAGTGCACAAGGCGATGATCTTGGGGATCAGCTGAGCGCGCACGGCTTCCATCGACGCGGTCACGCTGCCGACGTTGGCCGGCTTGGTGACGTAGTCGTTGGCTCCTCGCTCGAGAGCGTCGAGGGTCGAGGAGGTGCCGCGTTCGGTCAGCGTGGAGAACATCACCACCGGCAGGCGAGGATAGGACGTGCGTAGCTCGACCAGGGTGGCGAGCCCGTCCATGACCGGCATCTCGATGTCGAGCGTCACCAGGTCCGGGTTGACCTGCGCCATCTTGGACAGCGCGACCTTGCCGTTCGCGGCCGTGCCGACAACCTCGATCCTCGGGTCGCCGGCCAGCACGTCGGTGACCAGCTTTCGCACGACGACGGAGTCGTCCACAACGAGCACGCGGATTCGCGCCATCAGTGTTGCCTTTCATCGTCGACGTCTGTTCGGTGGCGGTGTCGCGCCGTGCCGGCGCCCAGTCCTCCGTAGCGGCGCCCGTAGCGGGAGGTCAGTAGCGGAACTGCCCGACCAGCTGCTGCATCTGCGACGCCATCCGGGCAAGCTCGTCGGCAGCCTGGTTGGTGCTGGTGGCAGCGGCGGTCGTGTCGGACGCGGAACGGGCGACGCCGGTGATGTTCGTGGCGATGTCGGTCGACCCGGTCGCCGCCTCGGACACGTTGCGGCCCATCTCGTTGGTGGTCGCGGTCTGCTCCTCCACTGCCGAGGCGATCGTGGACTGGGTGTCGTTGATCTGCGCGATGATCTCGGAGATCTGGCTGATCGCCGCGACGGCGGCCTGGGTGTCGGACTGGATCGCCTCGATCCGCCGGCCGATGTCCTCGGTCGCCTTGCTGGTCCCCTGCGCCAGCTCCTTGACCTCGTTGGCCACCACCGCGAAGCCCTTGCCGGCCTCACCGGCCCGGGCGGCCTCGATGGTGGCGTTCAGCGCCAGCAGGTTCGTCTGCTCCGCGATCGAGTTGATCACCTTGATCACATTGCCGACCTCGGCGGAGGAGTCGCCCAGCTTCGCCACGGTGACGTTCGCCGACTCCGCGACCACGACTGCTTGTGCCGCCACACCTGCGGCTGCAGTGGCGTTCTGCGCGATCTCGCGGATGGATGCCGACATCTCCTCGGTGCCGGTGGCCACCGTCTGCACGTTCAGCGACACCTGCTCGGCAGCCGCGGAGACCAGGTCTGCCTGCGACGCCGACTCCTGTGCGGACCCGCTCATCTGGCTCGACACCGACGACAACTCCTCGGAGGAGGACGCCAGTGCCTGCGCGTTGTCCCCGAGGCTGCTCATCGTCGCGCCCAGGTTGGCCACCGCCGTGTTCAGCGCCGAGGCCATCTGGCCGACCTCGTCACGGGTGTCGACGTCGAGCCGCTCGTCCAGCCGCCCGGCCGCGACCGCCTCCAGCACGGCGACGGTGCGCCGCAGCGGCGCCGCGATCATCCGGCCGATCCCCAGCGCCAGGGCGACGGCGAGCACGAGCCCGACACCGAGGACGATGAGCACCAGCCAGCGCAGCTGGGACAGCAGCCGGTCGGTCTTGGCCTGCGCGTCGGATACAGCCTCGTCGGCCGCGGCCCGCAGCTCGTCCAGGTGTGCATCGAGTCGCTGGTTCTCCGCGGCGACCTCCGGCTGCTGCTCCATCGCGGCTGCCCGATCCTGTTCCGCGAGTGCCACGAAGTCGGTGATGAAGCCGTTGTTGCGCTCGATCGCCGGAGCCAGCTCGACCAGCGCCTGCTCCATCCCCGCCGGCAGCTCAAGACCGTCGAGCGTGTCCATCACCTCCTCGACGCTCGCGACGTCCTCGGCTCCGTCAGCGCTGACCTGAGCGAGGTCCTGCTCGACGAGTGCCCGGTATGCGTCGCTCTTGAGCTCGCTGTTGCGGTTGTCGAGGTGGTACAGCTTTGCGGACGCCCGCTCGAGCTGGGTCGCCGCCTGGGTCTGGTCGTCGATCGTCTGCAGCTGGGTCACCGCGACCACACCGAGCACGATGCTCGGCGTCAGGCAGATCCCGGTCAGGACGAGCAGTTTCCTGGCCGTCGGCAGGTTGCGGTAGAAGGAGATGGCTCCTCGCCTTCTGTGGTCGGTCTTCACGGTGGTGCCTCTCGGGTGTTCGCCGCGCAGGGCGGCGTGGTGGGTGCGTTGTGTTGGTGCGCTGAGGAGACTCATGCCGCGCTCTCCACGCTGACGGCCCGCTCGGTGTCGAGTGCCAGCATCAGGTGCTCCTGGAGCTTGCAGACGCCCGTGACCAGCGCGCGGATGCGCGCCGGCACGGTCTCCGGCGGAGTCTCGAACGTGTCCTCGTCCGGCTCGAGCACGTCACCGATCTCGTCGACGACAAGGCTGACGGTGCCGCCGTCGCCGGTGCGTACGACGACGTTGACCGACGGTGATCCGGGATCTCGGCGCGGCAGACCGAGCCGGTTGCGGAGCTCCAGCGTGGTCACGATCTGGCCGCGGAGGTTGATCAGGCCGGCGACCTCGGCCGGCGCGAGCGGCACGTGCGTGAGGGCTTGCGGCTTGAGCACCTCCTGGACGGAGGACACGGGTACGCCGAAGAGGTGCCCGTCGAGGACGAAGGTGCAGTACTGGTGTGACATGGTCAGGTTCCTCTCAGCCCGCACGGAGCGGAGTCAGCAGCTCCGGGTTGATGGTGGCGACAGCGCTCCCGATGTCGACCAGCTCGGTGACGTGCTGGCCGATGACGGCCGAGCCCTGGCGGCCGCCGCTGTCGAGGTGGCTTCGCACCGCCAACTCGTCCTCGACGATGTCGAGGATCGCGGCGACCGTGATGCCGACGAGTCGGCCGTCGCTGCGGCAGACCACCACCTGGGTCGTGCCCGTCGCGGTGCCCTCGCCGTAGGCGTGCAGCGCGTCGTCGAGTCGCAGCAGCGGCAGGATCTGGCCGCGATACTGCACCACCTCGTGACTGCCGACCCGCTCGATCCGCCCTGCGGGGAACTCCTCCAGCCGGTCCACGGCGTCGAGCGGGATGGCGACTCGTCGACCATCGCCGAGAGCGACCACGAGCAATGCGGCGCGCGCCGACGAGACTGCGCCGGCAGCTGCCGCGCTCGCCGTGCCGGCGCCCTCCAGCGTGATGCCGGCTCGGCGTGCGAGTGCCATCGCGTCCAGAATCAGGGCGATCTGGCCGTCTCCCATGATGGTCGCACCGGCGTACAGCGTGATGGCCCGGAGCTGTGTGCCCAGCGGCTTGACCACGATCTCCTCGGTGTCCTTGATGTCGTCGACGATCAGCCCGAACTGCCGGTCGTCGGCCTGCAGCACGGCGATGTAGGTGGTGGCGTGCTCGGCGACCGGCAGCTCGAGCTGCTCACGCAGGTGGACCAACGGCAGCAGCCGCCCACGCAGCCGATACACCGGGGTGCCGTGCACGGTCTCGATGGCCGCCTGCGCCTGTTCCGGCTCCAGCCGGACCAGCTCGAGCAGGTTGCCCTGTGGGATCGCGTAACGGTTGGCTGCCGCGGAGACGACGAGCGCGGGGATGATCGCCAGCGTGAGCGGGATCCGGATCCGCACGGTGGTCCCGGCACCGACCACACTGGTCAGGTCGATGCTGCCGCCGATCTTCTCGATGTTGGTCTTGACGACGTCCATCCCGACCCCTCGGCCGGAGACGTTCGTGACCGCCGCAGCCGTGGAGAAGCCCGGGGAGAAGATGAGGTTGATGGCCTCCCGGTCGCTCATCGCCGCCGCCGACTCGGTGGTCAGCATGCCGCGGGTCACGGCCTTGGCGCGGAGCTTCTCCGGGTCGATGCCGGCGCCGTCGTCGGCGATCTCGATGTTGACCTGACCGCCCTCATGGAAGGCGCGCAACAGCAGCGTGCCCTGCTCGGGCTTGCCGGCCAGGCGGCGTCGCTCGCAGTCTTCGATCCCGTGGTCCACGGCGTTGCGCACCAAGTGCGTCAGCGGGTCGCGGACCGCCTCCAGGATCGTCTTGTCCAGCTCGGTGTGGCGTCCCTCCATCCGGAGGTCGACAGCCTTTCCCAGCGTCACCGACAGGTCACGCACCACCCGGGGCAACTTGCTCCACACATGGTCGATCGGCTGCATCCGCGTCTTCATGACGCCCTCTTGGAGCTCACCGGCGATGAGGTTCAACCTGTGGGTCGTCCGCTGCAGCTCGACGTCCTCACGGGTCGCAGCGCGCTGCAGCATCTGGTTGCGGGTCAGCACCAGCTCGCCGACCAGGTTCATCAGCGAGTCCAGCAGGGCGACGTCGACGCGAATGCTGCTGTCGGCCACCGGCCGCCGGGTCTCGGTCCGCGGGGTTGGCGCTGTGACCGCCGTGTCGGGGCCCACACCTCGAAGCGTCCCGTCGTCGGCACCGTTGTCCGTGCTGCCGTCCACACCGCCGTACCCGCGGTCGTCGGACGTGCGAGTCGCAGGTTGGGGAGGCTCGGCAAACTCCCGCTCGGCCAACGCGATCGCCAGGTCGTCGGCGTGGACGAGGCCGTTCTGCGGGGGCGCCGCACCCCACGGCGACGCCCCGACGCTCTGCTGCGTCGCCGCCGCTGGGACTGGGACCAGTTCATCGTTCGCACTGGTGGTGGTGGTGGTGCTGGTGTCGTCGCCGTCGAGGATGGCCGTCAGCCGTGCCACCAGAGCCGCGTAGTCGTCGTCGCCCTCGGACCCGGTCTGCTCGATCTGCGCGAGCAGCGCACGCACCGCGTCTACCATCTCCAGCAACACGGTGGTCGTGCGCGGGCTCAAGGTCGTCTCACCGTCGCGCAGCCGGGACAGCAGGCTCTCGCCGACGTGGGTCACCGACTCCAGCACTGCGAACCCGAGGAAGCCGCTGGTCCCCTTGATCGTGTGCAAGGTCCGGAAGACGCTGGACAACAGCTCGTGCGACGACGGGTCTCGCTCCAGCTCGACCAAGTCGCGGTCGAACTGGTCGAGGTTCTCGTGACTTTCCACGAGGAAGGCCTCGACGATGTCGTCGAGGTCGTCGATGTCGTCCACGGTGTCCCCTGGCCGGTAGCTTGCGGTGCCGCTTCGTGACTGGCCATCGGCGCCCACGCGGTCGGGTTGAGAGGAAACGACGGATCTAGTTGCCGTTGGTGATTGATTGATTGCAAAGAGTGTCACCGGACCGTCGGCTTCCCCGTCCGGACCGAGCACGCCATTGGCGGTGAAGCGTCGGACCGCCGCCCCTGGCCCTCACCACGAGATCGCTTTCCTTCACCCGACAGGCCAACCGGCGTACCCGGCTGGGACAGAAGTGCGATCTCGGCGGGAAGCGGAGTGGAGAGTGGGGCGGTCGCCCCTACCTCGTGTCTTCGTTGCGGTGCTCCCGCGGGGCGCTGCTCGCGACCGTTGCCGAGACCAGGGGTGAGTGCGCCGCGGCGAAGACCGAGTAGATCACCAGAGCAGCCCCGATCACCGCGACCGGCCAGGCCGCTCCGATGTGCAGTTGCTCGTGGAAGAGCATGGTGCCCAGCACCACGCTCACGACGGTCCCCACGATCATCGAGGCAGGCTGCGAGGCGGCCAGTGAGCCGGCCTGCAACGCGTTCTGCTGCAACAGCACGGCAGCCAGCCCGGCGCCGGCGGTCGCGTACGGCGGCCACGACAGGGCGAGATCGACCAAGCCATTGCCCGACACATCAGTGACCGCCTTGATGAAGGCGGCGGTGAGACCGAACGCGATGCCCGATGCCGCACCCAACAACGACGCCCGCGGTGTCCCGGGGTGCCGTAGGGACAGGTGCACCAGCACCGCGGTCACGATAAGGGTGGTCGCCACACTCAGCCACCACCCCATGACGGTCGGCGGGTTGGCGGTGGGCGTCGGCGTGGGCGCCGACACGACGAGGACGAGGGCGAGCCCGACCGACATCGCCGCAACGGCGAGCCAGTCATGGGCGCCGACGTGCACCAGACCACGGAAGACCACGATTGCGAGCACCACGGTGATCGGCAGCTTGGTGATGAGCAACGGCTGCACCACCGCCAGCGTCCCGCGGTCGAGGGCGGCCGCCTGCAGCAGGAAGCTGGCGATCATGGCGCCCATGCCGGCCAGCCAGATCCGGCGACGCAGCAGGTAGGTGAGGAGAGTGAAGCGGAAGGCGGTCTCCGGCGGCGCCGCCGCGGCAGCCATCCGCTGCAGGATCGTGCTGCCACCGTTGCAGGTGGCCGACAGCAACGCGAAGAGCACCGCCACGCCGCACCTCCCCCTTCCGCTCGGCAGACGCCCACGAAGCCCGCCTGCCCAGCGCTGCCCAGCGCTGCCCGGTGTGCCGAGCCAGACCGGCGTCAGTGCCCGGCTTCGTGCCAGCTCCGACCGGCACCCACCGACACGTCGAGCGGCACGAGCAGCTCGGCCGCGGCCGCCATCTCCTTACGTACCAGATTCTCCAACGGCTGTCGCTCCTTCGGAGCCACTTCGAACACGAGCTCGTCGTGCACCTGCAGCAGCATTCGTGACCGCAGCGACGACTCGACCAGTGCCCGGTCGACCCGGAGCATGGCCACCTTGATGATGTCGGCCGCCGACCCCTGGATCGGCGCATTGAGCGCCATCCGCTCGGCCATCTCCCGGCGCTGCCGGTTGTCGCTGGTCAGATCGGGCAGGTAGCGCCGGCGCCCCATGATCGTCTCGGTGAAGCCGCTCTGCCGGGCCTCGGCGACGATGCCCTGCAAATAGTCGCGCACCCCGCCGAAACGCTCGAAGTACTCCTCCATCAGCCCGCGCGCCTCCGACGTCTCGATGCCCAGCTGCTGCGACAGCCCGTACGCCGACAACCCGTAAGCCAGCCCGTAGTTCATCGCCTTGATCTTCGAGCGCTGTGCCGGCGTCACTGCAGCGGCCTCGACGTCGAACACGCGGGATGCCGTCACGGAGTGGAAGTCCGCACCGGACTTGAACGCCTCGATCAGCAGCTCGTCTGCTGACAGGTGCGCCATGATCCGCATCTCGATCTGGCTGTAGTCGGCCGTCAGCAGCTCGTCGTAGTGGTCACCGACCACGAGGCCGGCGCGGATCCGGCGACCCTCCTCGGTGCGGATCGGAATGTTCTGCAGGTTCGGCTCGGTAGAGGACAGCCTGCCGGTCGCCGCGATCATCTGGTTGAACGTGGTGTGGATCCGCCCGTCGTCGGCCACCGTCTTCAGCAGCCCCTCGACCGTCTGCCGCAGCCGGGTGACGTCGCGGTGCCGCAGCAGGTGTTCCAGGAACGGGTGCGGGCTCTTGACGTTCAGCTGCTGCAGAGCGTCGGCATCGGTGGTGTAGCCGGTCTTGGTGCGCTTGGTCTTGGGCATCCCGAGCTCGTCGAACAACACCACCTGGAGCTGCTTGGGCGAGCCGAGGTTGATCTCCTTGCCGATCACCTGGTAGGCCTCCGAGGCCGCGTCGCGAACACCGTCGGCGAACTCCGACTCCAGGCTCTGCAGGTAGTCACAGTCCACCGCGATGCCACACTGCTCCATGCCTGCCAGCACCCGCACGAGCGGCAGCTCGACGTCGGTCAGCAGCGCCGTGCCACCGCGCTCCTCCAGCTCGTCGGCCAGCGCGCCGGCGAGCTCGACGACCGCGCGCGCGTGCACCATCGCCACCTCCGCGGTGCTGTCGACGGAGCCGGTGTCCAACGTCAGCTGACCCGACTCCGACTCGTCGTTGCGCAGCTCACGCTTGAGGTAGCGAAGGGTCAGGTCGGCCAGGTCGTAGGAGCGCTGGTCAGGACGCGACAGGTACGCCGACAGCGCGGTGTCGGCGGTGACACCGGCGAGCCGCCATCCGCGGGCCGCCAGCATCAGCGACGGGCCCTTGGCGTCGTGCAACGCCTTGGGCCGAGTCTCATCCGCCAGCCACCCGGCCAGGGCGGCGTCGTCGTCGGCGGTCACCTCGCCGGCGTCGACCCACGCTGCTGCTCCCGCCACGGTGGCCAGCGCCACCGCGATCACGTCGCCCGCCCCGCCGCTCCAGGAGCCTTGGACGTGCACGCCGGTGGGCTCTGCGACCGACGTATGTGTGGTCAGCCACTCGCGCACCGCGCCCGGCGCCAGGCACTCACCCTTGATCTCGAAGCCCTCGTCGCTGGCCGGCTCGTCGGCGGTGAGGGTGGCGAAGAGCCGGTCGCGCAGCACCCGAAACTCCAGACCGTCGAAGATCTGGTGCACCTGCTCACGGTCCCACGGCTGCACGGCCAGCTCCGACGGCTGCACGGGAAGCGACAGGTCGCACACCAGGGCGTTGAGCCGGCGGTTGCGGATCACGTCGGCCAGGCGCTCGCGCAACGCATCACCCGCCTTGCCCTTGATCTCCTCCACGTGCTGGATCACCTCGTCGAGGCCACCGAACTGGTTGATCCATTTCGCCGCGGTCTTGGGCCCCACGCCGGGTACGCCGGGCAGGTTGTCGCTGCTCTCCCCGACCAGCGCCGCCAGCTCGGGGTAGCGGCCGGGCCCGACGCCGTACTTGTCCTGCACCGCCTGCGGTGTCATTCGCACGAGGTCGGAGACGCCCTTGCGCGGGTAGAGGAGCGTCACCCGGTCGCTGACCAGCTGCATCGCGTCACGGTCACCACTGCAGATCAGCACCTCGAGCCCGTCGCGATAGGCCTGGGTGGTCAACGTCGCGATCACGTCATCGGCCTCGTAGCCGTCGGACTCCACCATCGGCACCCGCAGGGCCGCCAGCACCTCCTTGATCAGCGAGACCTGCCCCTTGAACTCCTCCGGTGAGGTCGACCGGTTGGCCTTGTAGTCGGCGTACTCGGCGCTGCGAAAGGTCTGGCGGGACACGTCGAAGGCAACCGCGAGGTGCGTCGGCCGCTCGTCGCGCAACACGTTGATCAGCATCGACGTGAAGCCGTAGACGGCGTTGGTCGGCTGGCCGGTGGTGGTGGAGAAGTTTTCCACCGGCAGCGCGAAGAAGGCCCGATACGCCACGGAATGACCGTCGATCAGCAGCAGGCGGGGCGTAGCCGACGTTGCCGACCCGGTGGCTGGGGTGCCGGAAACTGGGGTGCCGGAGACTGGGGTGGACACGCCAAGACTCTAGTCTGAGGCGCGGACAGGCCGCACAGCCGAGGAGCGCGATGACCGACCCGATCCCCTCTGCCGCACTGCACGACCGCATGGGCATCACCATCATCGAGGCCACCGAAGGCCGGGTGGTGGGCACGATGCCGGTGGAGGGCAACACCCAGCCACACGGCCTGCTGCACGGCGGGGCCTCCTGCGTGCTCGCGGAAAGCCTCGGATCGGTCGGTGCCTCGATACACGCCGCTCCGCTCGGCAGGATCGCCGTCGGCGTCGACATCAACGCGACCCATCACCGCGGCGTGCGCTCCGGGCAGGTCACCGGTGTCGCCACGCCCGTGCACCTCGGCCGGTCGATGACCAGCCACGAGGTCGTGCTGACCGACGACCAGGGCCGCCGTACCTGCACGGTGCGGCTCACCTGTGCGCTGCTCGACGCCAACGCTGCCGGTTGAGCGTCGTGTCCGACGGGTCACAGCGGGCGAAAGCCAAGCAGGTCCACGCGCGGCCACCGGCAGCGCTGCACCTCCTGACCGTCCTGCTCACCGTGGCCACCGGCGCCATGGATGCCATCTGCTTCCTCGAGCTCGGTGACGTCTTCGCCAGCGTGATGACGGGCAACGTCGTCCTGCTCGGCCTCGCCGCGGGCAACGCCGACGGGGCTCTTGCCGTGCACACCGGCGTTGCCCTGGCCAGCTTCGGCGTGGCGACCCTGCTCGGCTCGCTCACGGCCGGTCGGCACCGGGCACCGTCCGGCCGCCGGGTGTGGCCGGCGCGGACGACGGCGGCGTTTGCCGTCGAGGCCACCGCACTGAGCGTGTTCCTGCTGCTGTGGATCCTCCGTGGACCCGAGATAGCCGGCGCGGAGGAGCTCGTGCTGCTGGCGCTCGCGGCGTTCGCGATGGGCACGCAGAGCGCTGTGGTCAACCAGCTCGACGTGCCCGGAGGCTCTACGACCTACATCACCGGGACCCTCACCAGGCTGCTCAGCGGCACCATCACCAGGCTGGTCACCGGCGGACAAGGCGGGTGGGTCGAGCGATGGGCCGCTGCCCGGCTGGCGGCGCTGATCGCCGGCGCCGCGGGCGCGGCGCTGCTCGTCGCGACCGCGTCGTCGATGGCGCCGGTGCTGCCGCTGGCGCTGCTGACCGTGGTCATCGTCGTCGCGCTGCTGCCGATCGTGCGTGCGGACGCTCCGCCTGCCCCGAAGACCGGCGACGGCGCACGCCGCTGACCTGATCACGCCCGGCGGACGATCACCATGCCCGGATCAGCTCGGCGTCGGGGTTGGTCGCTGGACCTCGTCACTTCGTCGGGCGCCCTGCCGCTCCCGCGCGCTGATCTGGCGGCGCAGCAACGTACGGCGGCGGGCCTGCCGAGCCGGTGTGTCGACACACTCGGCATCGCTGACGGTCAGGCGCTGCCGCAGCACCGCCACCGGCACGCTGCGCACCGTCGCGGTCTGTGCCAGCCCGAGACACGCCAGGAAACGAGCGGCATCGCGCGAGCTGGCCGCCACCGCCGTCAGCAGGTGCGTCGCGCCGCAGTCATCTGCCCATGCGGCGGCCGCTGCCAGCAGAGCACGCCCGACACCACGGCGTCGCGACCCGGCAGCAACGAAGAGATGGGTGACCTGCACCGCGTCGTCCTCGTGCAGCGGCGAGACCGGTGTCCGGCTGAAGTGCGCCACGCCGACCACCTCGTCCTCGACGACGGCCACCTGCAGGCACTCGAGCGGGTCGAGGCCTTGGCGTTCGATGGACCGCTCGGCTTCGGACAGGGTCGGCTGCACCAACCGAGCCGGTAGACCCTCCGTGGACGCGGTCCACAGGGCGATCAGCGCCGCTGCGTCCGCTGGCACCGCCGCACGGATGTGCACTGGGGGCCGGCCCATGCTGTGACCTCTCTCTGCTCCCCCGACCGACCCCTGAGCGAATCTGTGGCCACGGACGTCGGCAACGACACGCCCGCCAGGACCGGGATGATTCTGGCCCCAACGTGGTTGCCTGTGCAACTTCTCTGCACACAACTTTGCCCGTCCGCCGGGTAGGCAAGGCTGCGGCCGGGCGCCTGCGCGCGGAGGATAGGGTCGCCGGGTGGTCCCGGGGATAGGCACGCTGGTCAACGTCGTCGCGATCCTCATCGGCTCCGGCATCGGCGTGCTGGTCGGTCACCGGCTTCCGCAGCGCACCCGAGATGTCGTCACCGATGCACTCGGGCTCGTGACCCTGTTGATCGCCGCCCTGTCGGCGGCGAGCGTGACCGACGAGGCGCTCACGGACGCGGTCGGCCAGAGCGCTCCCGTGCTGGTCGTGCTCGGCGCGGTGCTGATCGGCGGCATCATCGGCTCGCTGCTGCACATCGAGCGCCGGCTCGAGGACTTCGGCGGCTGGCTGCAACACCGGCTGACGTCGAGTACGCCGCACGCCGGTGCAGGTGTCTCCGAGGGCCGGCAGCGGTTCATCGAGGGGTTCGTGACCGCATCCCTGGTGTTCTGCGTCGGCCCGCTGACGGTGCTGGGCTCACTCAACGACGGCCTCGGCAACGGCGCTGACCAGTTGTTCTTGAAGTCGGCTCTGGACGGCTTCGCCTCCATCGCGTTCGCGGCGTCGCTCGGCTGGGGTGTCGCCGCGTCCGCGCTCGCCGTACTCGCGGTGCAGGGGCCGTTGACCGCACTCGGCGCGGCGCTCGGGCAGTTCGTGCCGGAGGCACACGTCGCCGCGCTCACCGCGGCCGGCGGACTGCTGCTCGTCGGCGTCGCGCTGCGGCTGTTGCGGATCAAGCCACTGCCGGTCGGTGACCTGCTGCCGGCGCTGCTGGTTGCGCCGCTGCTCACCCAGTTGGTCGTCGTCATGCGCTGAGCGCGACGACACTCCGCCATCGACAGGACTGTGCCCGCGAATGGCTCCTGACCGCAGGCAACGGTTGGGTGACAGCGGCCGTTACCGTCCACGTTGTGAGCCAGATCTCGCTATGCTCCCGCCGTCCCTTCGAGCCGTGACGGCGACAGGAGTCTTACGTGCGAGTGCGTATGCCCGCAGTTCTCGCGCTGCTGATGGGTGTGTTGTTCCTCGGCAGCACCGCGCTTCCCGCGCACGCCGGCGCCGTCGGCCACGCTGGCGCGCCACTGGCGCTGGCGGCCGACCAGCTCGCCATCCAGGGCGCGCTCGTCGACGACACCGACCCGGTGAACCCCGAACCGGTCGAAGGCGTCACGCTGACCGTGACCGATGCCCAAGGCAAGGAGGTCGGCACGACCACCTCCGACGCGGACGGCGAGTACGCCGTGCCCGTGCCCGGCAACGGCGCCTACACGATCACCATCGACCCCGACACGCTTCCCGAGGGAACCTTCCTACGCAACCCCGCCGACGTCGAGAAGTCCGTCAACGTGCTCGGCTTCGACGCGACCGTGCAGTTCCAGATCGGGCCGGACACCCGCGACGTGAGCACGGTGTGGGAGCAGGCGATCGACCTGTTCGCCAACGGGTTGTTCTTCGGCCTGATCCTGGCGCTGGCATCCCTGGGCCTGTCGATGATCTTCGGCACCACCGGGCTGACCAACTTCGCGCACGGCGAGCTGGTGACCTTCGGTGCGCTGATCACACTGACCTTCAACGTCACGATCGGACTGCCGCTGATCGCAGCGGCGGCCATCGCCGTGATCCTGTCCGGCGCCTTCGGGTACCTGCAGGACGCCGGATTCTGGCGGCCGCTGCGCCGCCGCGGCACCGGCCTGATCGCGATGATGATCGTGGCGATCGGCATGTCGATCTTCCTGCGCTACCTGTACCAATACCTCTACGGGGGCGCCTTCCAGACCTACGGTGACTACGTCACGCAGGAGACGATCACGCTCGGTCCGATCTCGGTGTTCCCCAAGGACCTGATCAGCGCCGCGGTCGCGATCGTCGTCCTGGTGCTGGTCGCGATCGCGCTGGCCAAGACGCGGATCGGCAAGGCCACCCGAGCGGTCGCCGACAACACCGCACTCTCGGCTGCCACCGGCATCGACGTCGACCGGGTCGTCTCCGTGGTGTGGATCGTCGGCACCGCGCTCGCCGGACTCGGCGGCGTCCTGATCGGGCTCTCCCAGCAGGTGCAGTACGAGATGGGCTTCAAGCTCCTGCTGCTGATCTTCGCCGCGGTCATCCTCGGCGGCATCGGCACCATCTGGGGCGCCATGCTCGGCAGCGTGCTGATCGGTGTCTTCATCGAGATGTCGACGCTGGTGATCCCCGCGGAGATGAAGTACGTCGGAGCACTCGGCATCTTGATCCTCGTCCTGCTGTTCCGCCCACAAGGCATCCTGGGCCGCGCCCAGCGTGTCGGCTGATCGTTAGGAGCTGCCACACATGGACATCCTCGAAGCCGCGCTTCGGCAGGCTGTGGGCGCCGACGCGATCATCTTCGCGCTCGCAGCGATCGGGCTCAACGTCCACTTCGGCTACACCGGCCTGCTGAACTTCGGTCAGGCCGGTTTCATGGCCATGGGCGGCTATGGCCTCGCCGCCACCGTCAGCACCTTCGGTCTGCCGTTCTGGGCCGGCATCCTGGTCGGCCTCGCAGCGACCGCCGTACTCGCCCTCCTGCTCGGCGCGCCCACGCTGCGGCTGCGGGCCGACTATCTGGCCATCGTGACGATCGCCGCCGCCGAGATGATCCGGCTCACGGTCGGGTCGGTCACCCTGCGGCAGTGGTTCGGCGGCCGCGACGGCCTGCAGCAGTTCACCGGTGGGTTCCGTGACCTCAACCCCTTCCAGGGATCGACGGGGTTCGGCCCGCTCACCTACCGCGACTACGACGCGTGGGTGATCGTGGTCGGGTGGGGGCTGGTGGCCCTGAGCTGCCTCGTGGTGTGGATGCTGATGCGCAGCCCCTGGGGACGTGTCCTGAAGTCCATCCGTGAGGACGAGGATGCGGTGCGCTCACTCGGCAAGAACGTCTACAGCTACAAGATGCAGTCGTTGGTCATCGGCGGCATGATCGGCTGCCTGGCAGGTTTCATGACCGGGCTGCGGCAGTCGGCCACCAACCCCGACGACTACTTCACCGAGGTCACCTTCTTCGCCTACACCGTCCTGATCCTGGGGGGCGCCGCGCGGGTGCTCGGACCCGTGGTCGGCTCGATCCTGTTCTGGTTCCTGATCAACGCGCTCGGCGGCTTCTTCGGCTGGGCCACCGCGGGCGCCGACCCGCTGATCCCGAGTTGGCTGATGACGCAGAACCAGGCGTCCCTCGTCCGCTTCATCATCATGGGCCTGGCGCTGATGCTGTTGATGATCTATCGACCACAAGGACTCCTCGGCGACCGGAAGGAGCTGGCTCTAGATGCCCGCTGACACGACTCCCACGCCCGCTGCCGACGTCGACCGGCATGCCGACGTGACCAAGGCTCTCGCGGATGTGGACCCCCACCCGGGAGCCGTGAAGCAGGACCCGATCATCGTGGCCGACAACGTGGTCCGCAGGTTCGGCGGTCTCACCGCGGTCGAGGTGGATCACCTGGAGATCCAGCGCGGCGCGATCACCGCGCTGATCGGCCCCAACGGCGCCGGCAAGACGACGTTCTTCAACCTGCTGACCGGGTTCGACAAGCCCAACAGCGGCTCGTGGACCTTCAACGGCAAGAAGCTCGCGGGCCTCTCGGCGTACAAGGTCGCCCGACTCGGCATGGTCCGGACCTTCCAGCTGACCAAGGTCCTGTCCCGGCTGACCGTGATCGAGAACATGCGGCTCGGTGCGACCGGCCAGCGCGGCGAGAGCCTGCTCAGCTCGATGATCCCCGTGCTGTGGCGGGCTCAGGAGAAGGCAAACACCGAGCGAGCCGACGCGCTGCTGGAGCGGTTCCAGCTCGGCCCCAAGCGCGAGGACTTCGCGGGCTCGCTCTCCGGTGGCCAGCGCAAGCTGCTGGAGATGTCACGTGCGCTGATGGTCGAGCCGGAGCTGGTGATGCTCGACGAGCCGATGGCCGGCGTGAACCCGGCGCTGAAGCAGTCCCTGCTCGAGCACGTGAAGTCGCTGCGCAGCGAGGGCCGCACGGTGCTGTTCGTCGAGCACGACATGGACATGGTCCGCGACATCTCGGACTGGGTCGTGGTGATGGCCCAGGGACGCATCATCGCCGAGGGCCCGCCAGACACCATCATGGGCGACCAGCGTGTCATCGACGCCTATCTGGGCGCGCACCACGACTCCGCGCTCAGCGCCGAGGAGGAGCAGCAGCAGGTCGCGGAGGCGGAGGCCGAGATCGACGCCGAGCTCCACCACAGCGACCGCGCCACCAAGGAGAGGGGCAAGGCATGACCGAGACGTCCGAGGTGACGCCCGAGCGCCGCGAGCACCTGGCCAACGCCGACGGCGCGGTGCTGCGTGCCGACGACCTCGTCGCGGGCTACGTGCCCGGGGTGAACATCCTCAACGGATGCGACCTGTACTGCCAACCCGGAGAGCTGGTGGCGATCATCGGCCCCAACGGCGCCGGCAAGTCGACGTTGCTGAAGGCGATGTTCGGGCTGGTCGGCGTCAGCTCGGGCACGGTGCTGCTGAAGGACTCCGACATCACCAACCAGCGTGCCGACAAGCTGGTGGCCAAGGGCATCGGGTTCGTTCCCCAGAACAACAACGTCTTCCCGAGCCTGACCATCGAGGAGAACCTCGAGATGGGCGTGTTCCAGGCTCCGAAGAAGTTCAGCCAGCGGTTCGCGTTCGTGAGTGATCTGTTCCCTGCGCTGGCCGACCGGCGCAAGCAACGAGCCGGCTCACTGTCCGGCGGTGAGCGGCAGATGGTCGCCATGGGCCGTGCGCTGATGATGGAACCCTCGGTGCTGCTGCTGGACGAGCCGTCTGCGGGTCTGTCCCCGTTCATGCAGGACGAGGTGTTCGTCAACACCCGGCGGATCAACCGTGCCGGTGTCTCGGTCGTCATGGTCGAGCAGAACGCGCGCCGCTGCCTGCAGATCTGTGACCGTGGCTATGTGCTGGACCAGGGCCGCAACGCCTACTCCGGCTCCGGCCGGGCCCTCCTGGACGACCCGAAGGTCATCCAGCTCTACCTCGGCACGCTCGCGAAGGCCTGAGCCTCCCGGCGCGCAGCCGCCGTACCCGCCCTCGTCCCGATTTCCGGCCGAGCCCGCGCGCACGTGTTTCACGGAACCGCGGAAGACGCACACCCGGCCGGCCGAAACCCCGCACGTGTTTCACGGAACCGCGGAAGACGTGCGGCGTGGCGTGGCCGTTCCCTGCAACCGCGACGACGAAGGCCCCCGGCCGGCGAACCGGTCGGGGGCCTTCGGGCCCGGAAGGCTCAGCTACGGGTGACGGATCAGATCTGACCCGTGATGTAGTCGAGGTTCTCGAAGGTGTTGTCGGCCTTGTACTGGAAGATGCCGATGGTGGCGGCCGACGGGCTGCCGGTGTCGTTGAAGTCGATCGGACCGGACACGCCGTTGTAGTCGATGTCCGTGCCTTGCGCGATCAGCTCCTTGCAGTCCGCGAAGGTCGTGCACTCCTCGCCGTCACGGGTGACACCGACGAGCTCCTTGGCGATCTCCGTGCCGGCGTCGCTGCCAGCGGCCTCGGCGGCCAGCGCGGAGATGACGGTCGCGTCGTAGGACTCGGGGCCGTATGTGAACTCCGTCAGCTTGGGGTTGATGCTGAGCATCCGCTTCCTGAAGTCGTCCTTGAGCTCCGCGCCGGGGTAGGTGCACTTGACGCCCTGGAGCACGCCCTTGTCGAACTCCTTGGAGTAGTCAGCGCAGTTGCCGTCGGTGAAGTAGATCTGGATCTTGTCCGGACCGATGCCGGCCTTGATCAGCTCAGGGATGATCTTGGTCGTCTCGTTGAAGGCGATCAGTGCGAGCGCGTCGGGCTTCTTGGCG
>DASSKO010000179.1:0-9189 GCA_035690425.1 Nocardioidaceae bacterium | reverse complement strand
GCGCGGGTCGTCGACCTGCAGCGGATGGAGGGGCTGGTCTCCGCAGAGGAGCGGCACTTCGAGCCGCAGGGGCGCTTCTACGAGGCCGTCGTCGGCGCGAACTCGCCGCTGGTCGGGCAGACGCTGCAAGAGGCGGAGTTCCGCGGACGGTACGACGCCGCCGTCGTCGCGATCCACCGGGCCGGCGAGCGGGTCAGCGGCAAGCTCGGCACGGTCCGGCTGCGGACGGGTGACCTGCTGCTCGTGCTGGCGGGGGACGACTTCCTGCTGCGGTGGCGCGACGCCAGCGACTTCGGGCTGGTGGCGCCGCTGGACGGGGCCGCACCTCCCCCGCGGCGTTCCCGGTCCTGGCTCGTGGGACTGATCTTGGTGGGCTTCCTGGTGACCGCGGCGACCGGCGTGCTGTCGGTGCTGGAGGCGGCACTGATCGCCGCTTTGGCGGTGGTGGGGCTCGGGGTGGTGACGCCGACCGAGGCCCGGCGGTCCATCGACCTCGACGTGCTGATCGTGCTCGCCGGCAGCTTCGGCATCGGCGCGGCGATCGCGGCCAGCGGGCTCGCGTCGCACATCGCCTCGGCCCTCGTCTCCATGGCACCCTCCGGGCGCGGCTGGACGCTGCTTGCCGTGCTCATCGCCACGGTGATCCTGACGCAGGTAGTGACGAACAACGCGGCGGCGATCATCATGTTCCCGGTCGCGCTGTCGGTCGCGGCGTCGCTGCACACCGACCCGCGGGCGTTCGCGATCGCGGTCACGATCGGGGCGTCGTGCTCGTTCCTGACGCCGATCGGCTACCAGACCAACATGATCGTTTCCGGTCTCGGCGGCTACCGCTTCGCCGACTTCCTGCCGCTCGGGTCGATCCTGACCGTGACGACGGTCGCGATCGCCGGGACGTTGATCCCCCTGCTGTGGTGACCAGAGAAGCGGCTACTTGTCCACGACGTCGTGTTGGCGCCTACTAACCACAAAGCCGAGTTCACGCACGAATGCCGCCGTGACGTGTCACGCTACGAGAGTTCGACTGCCCACGTCGCCCCGGGGGGGCATCCTCATGCGCGCATCCCGCCGTCTGGTCGCCGCTGCTTCTGCCTTGCTGGCTGCCGGCGCGCTCGCCGGTGTCGGCACCGAGGTCGCGTCCGCAGCGCCACCGCCGACGCCGGCCGCGCCGCGCCCGCTGCCGGCTCACAGCGAGCGCCCGGTGTGCGCTCCCCCGGCCGCTTTCACGGCCCGTTGCGACGCCCATGTCGTCACCTACACCGACGGCGTGACGCCGTTAGCAAGCGCCAGCTACCAGTCCGGCTACAGCCCGGCCGACCTGCAGTCGGCGTACCAGCTGCCCAGCTCGACGGCGTCCCCGACGGTGGCGATCGTCGACGCCTACGACAACCCCAACGTGCAGGCGGACCTCGCCGCCTACCGGCATCAGTTCGGGCTACCCGTCTGTGGCAGTGACTGCTTCTCCAAGGTCGACCAGAACGGCGGCACGAGCTACCCGAGTGGCGACACCAACTGGGGCGCCGAGATCGACCTCGACGTCGAGATGGTCTCGGCCGCGTGCCCGAGTTGCCACATCCTGCTGGTCGAGGCCGCGAGCAACAACTTCTCGGACCTGATGACCGCGGAGCAGTACGCGACCAACCACGCCTCGTTCGTCAGCAACAGCTGGGGTGGCAACGAGTTCTCCGGCGAGAACGCCTACGACAGCTACTTCCCGACTGGCGTCCCGATCACGGTGAGCTCGGGCGACAACGGCTACGGCGTGCAGTACCCCGCCGCCTCGCCGAAAGTCACCGCAGTCGGCGGCACCAGCCTGACCCAGTCCAACGGAGCTTGGGCCGAGACGGCGTGGAGCGGCGCCGGATCCGGCTGCTCGGCGGTCGAGACCAAGCCCTCGTGGCAGACGGACACCGGCTGCAGCAGGCGGACGGTCGCCGACGTGTCGGCGGTCGCTGACCCCAACACCGGGGTCGCGGTCTACGACAGCTACGGCAGCAGCGGCGGCGCGAACTGGTACGTCTACGGCGGCACCAGCGTCGCCGCACCCTTCGTCGCCGCAGTGTGGGCGCTGGCCGGCACTCCGACGAGCCCCGCAGCACAGACGCCCTACGACTACACGGGCGGATGGACGGACATCACCTCCGGCAGCAACACGCGTCGCTGCCGCTCCGGCTACCTCTGCCATGCGGTGGTCGGCTACGACGGTCCGACTGGGTGGGGCACACCCTTCGGCGCCAGCGGCTTCGGCGGGGCCGTCGGGAGCAGCCCGACGAATGTCCCGCCGGTCGCCTCGTTCACCGAGTCGTGCTCCGGTCTGACGTGCAACTTCACCGACGCGAGTTCCGACTCCGACGGGACCGTCACCGGCTGGAGCTGGAACTTCGGCGACGGCAGCACCTCAACGACGCAGAGCCCGAGCCACACCTATGCGGCCGGTAGCACCTACACCGTCAGCCTGACCGTCACGGACAACGGCGGCGCCACCGACAGCACCTCGCAGCAGGTGACGGTGACCGGTCCCACGACAGGCGGGTCGGCGGCGATCGCCAGCGCGTCCTGCACCGGAGCGCAGTGCTCGTTCACCGGCACCGGCACATCGCCGCTGACATGGAGCGACACAGCCAACGTCTTGACGACGAACTCCGATGGTTCCGCCACAACGAGGTACAGCTCCCCGACCACCGACACGGTCACCCTGACCGCCGGAGACGGCTCCACGGCGAGCACGACCGAGACCTGCACCTGGAGCGGGCCCGCCCGGAACAAGACGCTGGCCTGCACGCTCACGGGTTAGCGAGCGCCCGGAGCGCCGCTAACCGAGGACCTTGACCCGACAGGTCGGGTCGGTAGCGGTGGCAAGACGCTGGTCGGTGGTGAGCAGGACCTCATCAATGGCCTCGGCGAGGACGACGTACATCGCATCCCAGCCGCGCACGGTCTCGCGCCGGAACCGGGGGCGACGCGTCCCGCCGTACGCCGTAGCGTCGGCCCGGTGCACCAGCGCGACTCCCCCGGGCGCTTCCACGCCCTCGACGGGCTGCGCGGCATCGCCGCCCTCGTCGTCGTCGTACACCACACACTGCTGACGTCGCCGGCCCTCGCGCTGCCCTACCTCGACCCGCACCAGCCGCTGACCGGTGCGGCGCGCTGGCTCGTCTACAGCCCGCTGCACCTGCTGTGGGCCGGCGGCGAGGCGGTGCTCGTCTTCTTCGTGCTCTCCGGCTTCGTGCTGACCCTGCCGTTCCTCCGCCCCGGCGCCGGGCCGGCGGCATGGACCGGCTACTTCCCCAAGCGGCTCGCCCGCCTGTACCTGCCGGTGCTGGCCGCCGTCGCGCTCGCGGCCGGGTGGGCGCTGCTCGTGCCGCGGTCGACGGCGGCCGGCGCCAGCTGGTGGCTCAACGCCCACGACGTACCGCTGACCGCGCGGGCTGCGGCCGACGACGCCGGGCTGATCCTGCGCCACGGACCCGGCATGCTCAACGGGCCACTGTGGTCACTGCGCTGGGAGGTGTTCTTCTCGCTGCTGCTGCCCGTCTATGTCTGGGCCGCACCGCGGGTCCGGCCGCTGGCGGGCGTGGCCGGCCTGCTGGCGACGGTGGCGGTCGGCTCGGCGACCGGGCACCCGACGCTGGTCTACCTGCCGATCTTCGGGCTCGGCGCGATCCTGGCGGTGCACCACGACCGGCTGCACCAGCTCACCCGGCGATGGTGGCGGTCAGCCGCCGTGCCCGCCGCCGCAGCGGCGCTCGCGCTGCTGCTGGCCCGCTGGTGGGCGCCGGCGGGACGCGGCGCGACCGGGGCCACCGGCGGGCTGCTCGACGCGGCCACCGCCCTGGGCGCCGCGCTCGTCGTGGTCTGCTTCCTCTGCCTTCCCGGCGTACGCCGCGGCGCCGAGCGCCCCGCTGTGCAGTGGCTCGGCAAGCGGTCGTTCAGCCTCTACCTCGTGCACGAGCCGATCGTCGTGTCGCTCGCGCTGCTGCTCGGTCCCCGGTGGCAAGGCGCTCCGCTGCTGGTCGTGGCGCTGCCAGCCTCGCTGCTGGCCGCGCACCTCTTCTACCTGGCGGTGGAGGCACCCGCGCACCGGTTCGCCCGCTGGCTGGAGTGGCTGGCCCGGCTGCGCGCGCCGCTGCCCGCGCTCGCCGCCGCGGCTCCCGCGCCGACGCTCGCGAGCATCGCCGCCGACTCCCCCGCGGTGGTCGGCAAGGAACGCCCAGCCGCCTGAGATGGGCGCGACGGTCGTGACCGCGGACGAGCAGCTGGCACGGCGTCTCGCCACGGTGCCGCACATCCAGGCGCTCTCCAAAGCAGCCCCTGGCTGACGATCTCTCTCGAGATCGTCAGCCAGGCGCGGCCTGAAACTCGCTTCGGCGGCTCGTGCGAGCGGAAGCGACGGCCACGACGACCTGTCCTGGGACGACACTGTGTGCCTGGGCCCTGCTACGTGGAGAACTGGTCGCGTGCCCTCGACGCGATGACCGTGTGGAAGATGCTGCTCGCCGTGGTGCGCGGCATGGACAGCCACTGATCAGCTCGAGCGTCTCATCCTCGCTCAGGGCCCTGTGCACGTCTGGTTACTTCCATTACCACTGCAGTGGAACGGCCCGAAGGTTGAGCTCGTTGCCGACGGGGCGCTTGGCGAGGTCTGGTATGCCTGCGCGTAGTAGGTGGTACCGCTGGTGTTCACATTCTGGCTGGTAGTCGCTGTCCATGCACCGTTCACAACTGTCGTTGTTGCCGAGGCAAGAAGCGGTTGCGACGTGCTCGAACATCCACCAGAGGAGGTACAGACGTAGACGGTTATCGTCGCCCCGTTAGCCCCGCCCACACCTGAGAATGTCGCCTTATTGCCCCCGTTGGCAGCGACCGAACTGATCCTCAGTTGCGGCGCGCTCTGCACCGAAGTCGCCTGGGTCCGCAACGACTCCGTCCCGATCCAACCTTGGAAGTGCGGCACGACGGAGTAGTAGTAGGTGCTGGGAGCCGGCGTCGTGTCCGAACAACTCGTCACGGCGATGGGCCCCGCGGAACTGCCGCAGATCTTTGTGGCGGTACCGCCCGTTGGCACCGTGTAGCGCAACACCTCGAAACTCGTTGCGTTAGGCCCGGACGGGACCAGCGCCGCCGGTGACCAGCTGAGGTTGACCTGCAGAGAGGTAGACGGATCGGCGCTCGTCGACGGCGCACTCTGAGTTCCGATCAGCGAAGCTGGCGCAGCACCGGCCGATCCGCTGGCGATAGTCGGCGCCCATCCGGCGGCGGCAACGCCGGGGATTCCAAGCGCCGCCATGGCAATGGCAAGGCCCACGAGGCGATCGCGCTTCACAGAAGGCTCCTCAGATACGCGTTGCCGAACGAGCCGGCTCAGGATTGCGTGCCGCTGGTCGGGGTGCTCGCCGTCGCACCCGTCAACTGGGCGGTGACGCCGGTAATCGGCATCTTGAACGTTGCGCCCTGGCAACCGTTGTCGGATGTCGTGTCCATCGATGCAGCGCCGGTAAGCGTGAGGGTGTAGCTGCCCCCATTGCCGGCGATCACGATCGGCGTGCCAAGGGCCTTGAGGCCAGACGAAGCCCACGTGACGCCGGTTGTGCCGCAGCCAGACTGAGAGGTGCTGAAGGTGCTATCCGTGTAGCCGGCGATTCCCGTGTTGGACAGGGTTAGTGCGGTTACCTGGACGTTCGCCTTGTTCGGATTCGTGATAACAAGCTTGACGTCGCTTGTCCCGCCAGGGACAAGGGCCTGGGCCGGGCTGACCGCCGCGATGGTGAGAGGCGAGGCGGTACCCGCGGCGGCCGCGCCGGCGCCGGACCCTGTGGTGGTCCAGTACGCGTAGGCCACGCCGCTGCCGAGGATCACCGCAATGGCGGCTGATGCCAGCACAGCTGCCTTTTTGGCCCACCCGCGGCCAAAGAAACGACGGGTGCTGTTGCCATTGGTTGCCACTGGTGTCTCCGTCATGTCACGCACCGGTCACGGTGGCGGTGAAGGTCAAAGGGATAGCGACGCCCTTACAGGCGTCTTGGTTAGCCGCCACGTCCGCCATGCTCATGGGCAGAGACACAGCGAGTTGGCTGTTCTTCTTGATGGTCTGCGAACCACTGAAGTCCTGCACCTGGAACCATGCGGCCGAGCAGGCCGGATTCGTTGGTGTGCCCTTGACGACCTGGATCTTGGTGAGCTGGACGTCCTGGTTGTTGGGATTCACCACCGTGACCGCAAGGTTGATGGTCTGGCCAGGCGACAGCTTTCCAAGGTGCTGTTCGCTGACGCTGATCGGGTGGCCCGGATTGGAGCAGACCTTGCTTCCATTCGGTCCGCCGTTGCCTTGCCCACAGCCGCTGTTGCCTGTGGCCGCCTGAGCAACAACGCTTTTCTCTCCGAGAACCGAGACTTGCAGAGGACGCGACGGCTCTTCGCCCACCACTTGCCACACAAGCACTGCTACTGCAGCGGCGGCCGCCCCCGAGAGGCCGAGTAGAACCGTGCGCCGCCAGCGACTGACTGGCACGTCACTTGCACTCATGGCTTCCTACTCGGCCTCTCGGATCGTGTAGTCACATGACTCTTCGCGCCGGTTGGCGTCAGCTAGCGTCGTACGTGATGTTGAATGTCGCGCCCTTGCAGTTGTCCTGGTTGCCAGTGCCGTCGCCCGCCGTACCGTCTGCGCGGTCGACCATGGTGACTGTGAGGTCCTCGATGTTGAACGTGTCGCCAGAGGAGCCGGCCTTCGTCAGTTCGACGTTCGGATGAATAGTGGCGACATCACCAGAAGCGTTGATCGTCCACGTGTTACCGGGGCTCAACAGCTGGTAGTCAGCCGCGGAGCACGGAGGCGTACTGCTGTCAGTGTGAACGCCGGTGGGTGCCTTGATCGTGGCAACGACCTTCTGCAGCTGCGCTGGGGCGTTCGTGTCGCCGTTCTTAACGGTGCCGGTCAGCGACTGGGACGCGCCCGGGAAGAGTGGCGTGCCCGAGACCGGGGTTTGGGCCACAGTGAAATCCGCGAGGCTCGCCTGAGCCTTGATCCACCGACCGTGATTGCAGGGTTTCCATTTTCGTGACGGGCTCGGCCTTTCCGGTTGTGGGCGTGGGGCGTTCGCCGGTCTACCCGGCTTTTCTACTGGGGTCCTCGGCTGCGCCTGGTCGGCTGGGTGGTCAGGAAGTGACGATGGGGGGTGGGCCGGTGGCCGCGGCGAACAGCGACTCCCACTCTTCGGCCCAGGGCCAGGCGGCGGGCAGGTGCAGGGTCAGCCGTCGGGCGGAGCGGGCGACGCGGGCGGGCACGTTGATCAGCTGGGTGCGCAGCGTCGTCCACCGTGCCCGTGCGTGGCGGGTGGAGGCGAGCACGCCGGCGGCGCGGGCCAGGTTGAACGCGATGACCGTGTGCGCCAACCAGGCGGCATTGGCGGCATAGGAGCCGGAGGGTAGGTGCGCCAACGGGCCGGCCTTGAGCTCGGCGATGACCTGCTCGATGACGGCGTGGTCGCGGTGGCGGGCGTCGGCCTCCACGGTGGACAGCGTCGAGTTCGTGATGAACGCGTGATGGCGGTGCGCGGCGAACAGCTCACCCTGCCCGCCGTGCCCAGTGGTGTTGAGCCGTTTGACCCGGCGGACCACCAGCCGGCAGGCCACCTGGTCGGCCTTGCGGCGGGAGGTGAACGCGGTGAAGGCGATCTCGGCGACCTCCGCCTCGGAGACCCACCGGCGCTCGTCCTCGTCCCAGACCGCGTTCGGGTACTCGATCGTCTTCCAGGCGTCCTCCGGGATGCGGCTGATCGCGGCGACGACCTGCGGGTTCATCCGGGCAGTGATCGAGAACCATGCCTTCGCTCGGAGCGCGGCGGCGACGGTGGCGTGGGCGTAGTAGGCGGAGTCAGCACGCACCAGCAGGCGTCCGGACACCCCGGCGCGGCGCGCGGTGGCGACGGCCTGGGCGAGCAGCCGCCCCGCGCCCTTCCCGGAGGCGGTGTTCCCCTTGCGCAGCCGCGCGGCGGCGATCACCGGCGCGGCCAGCGGAGTCGACACCACGGCGAGCTGCGCGTTGAGCCCCCGCACCCCCGAGTAGCCGAACGCCGCAGCCTGCTTCGCATAGCCGTGAACCTCACGGATCGTGTCGTCGATGTCGACGAAGCTGACCGTGTCCCCGCCGGCGAGCAGGCCCGGCACCCGGGCGGCCAGCCCCGCCAGCAGCCGGGAGGCGACCGCGTCCAACTGCTGCACGTGCCCGTGGCGGAACGAGCGCAGGTAGCTGCCCAACGTCGACGGCGCCCGCACCCCGGCGAAGCATCGGCGCATCCCGCCGTGGCGCAGCACGTCCAGATCGTCGATGCTGTCCGCGCCGGCGAGCATCCCCGCGATCACACTGGCCGACTTGACCACCGGGTTCGGCGAGGCGACCGACAGATGCTCGTCCAACAGCTCGTGCAGCCCGGCGGCCTCGCCCAGCCGCATCACCGGCACCAGCCCAGCCGCCGACACCAGGTTCGGATCATCGAAAACCACATCGACCCTGTGAGATGCTCGCACTTACGGGACGCCCCTTGTTGTGGTGGAGATCAGGACTTCAGCAACCCCGATTCTCCTGCCACACAAGGGGATTCTCGTTCTCCGGCACGCCAACAACCCAAGATCATCGGTGGATCAGGGCTGAGCCGGTGGCACGAAGTCCTCAGCGACAATCTCAAGGCATCCGATGTCGTCGAAGTAGATCCGAAAGTGCTGCAGGAACTTCGTGCCGCTGCCCCGGAGTGCCTCGAGCCTCGCCGACGGCTCGATCTTCAGCAACCGATCGTAGGCCTCCGCGTGGTCCGGCGAGCACGAGTCTTGAGCGATGAATTCCGCATCCTCAACGCCAACGAACTCAGCGCTCGACCAGGCGTAGGAGCCATCCTCAGTCTCGTGGTCCCAGCGGAGTGTCACGCGTCCGTTGGACACGAGGATCTGCGGGCCCTGGTTGAATTCTTGTGAAGGGTTCGGCAACTGCCAGATGACTTCGCTCATCAGCCGAGCCAACTCGCCCATGGTCCTGCTCCTGTGATCCGAAGGACATCCGTGCCTGCGTCAGTGAGGCCATTAGCCTCGATCTTTCGTGATCTTGTTGTCGCCGCGACTTGATGGTGCTCTCGTTGGGCTGGTGTTTCAGCGCGTGGCTGACCGCCGCGTCTGCCGCGGTTTTCCGGGGTCCTGGTC
>DASSKO010000178.1:0-22927 GCA_035690425.1 Nocardioidaceae bacterium | reverse complement strand
CGAATGCCACATCGTCGCGAACCGTCGGCATGAACAGCTGGTCGTCAGGATCCTGGAACACCACCCCGACGCGTCGCCGGATCTCCTGCAGGTTCGGCTTGGCGACCTGCAGGCCCGCGACCCGCACCGTCCCACGTCCCGCGGTGAGAATGCCGTTGAGATGCAGCACCAGGGTCGTCTTGCCGGCACCGTTCGGCCCGAGCAGCGCGACCCGCTCACCTCGGTGCACGTGCAGGTCGACACCGAACAAAGCCTGATGCCCATCTGCATAAGCAAACGCCAGACCTTGGACGTCGAGCACGGGACTGCTCACCGGGCGACCAGCCATGCCGTGCAGGAGGTGACCAGGGCCAGCCCGGGCAGCAGCGCCGCCATGGTCCAGTCCCGCGCACATGCGGGTACGTCGGACAACGCGGGGAGCCACCCGGCGTACCCGCGGGAGAGCATCGCAAGGTGGACGCGCTCCCCCCGTTCGTAGGCCCGGATGAACAAGGCGCCACCCGAACGCGCGACGGTCGGCCACCCGCGCGGGCCGGTCGCCTGGAAGCATCGTGCCGCACGTGCGACCCGCATCCGCTGCATCTCCGCGCTGGTGACGTCGAGGTAGCGGACCATGAACGCCATGATCTGCACCAGTTGCTGCGGCATCCGCAGTCGCTGCAGACCGGCGAGCACGTCCCGGGACTCGGTCGTCGCGGCGAGCAGCAGGGACGCGACGACACCCAGCGTGCCCTTGCACAGCAGCGTTGCACCGGCGGCCAGGCCGTGCTCGGACAGGCTGAGTCCAAGGAGCTCGGTCCGCGGGCCGGTAGCGACGAACGGCATCAGCAGCGCGAAGCCGACAAACGGCACCTCCACCACCATCCGCTTGCCGATAAAGGTCAACGGCACTCGCGACGCAGTGACCGCGAGAAGGAGGCCAGCCGCGTAGACGCCGTACGGCCAGAAGACGCCGCTGGGGGTAGCCACCACGCAGAACACGAAGGTCAGCAGCGCGAGGACCTTCACGTGAGCGGGCAGCCGGTGCACGACGGAGTGCCCGTGGAAATGCAGGCGGTGGCCGTGGGCGGCTCCCATCTCAGGCTCTGTCGGACTTGCGGCGCACCACGAAGGCCAGGCCGCCGGCAACCACCAGCACGACACCGACCCCGATCACCCCCGCCAAGCCACCGGACAGGGCATTGTTGTCGACGCCCTCGGTGCCGTAGTCGGCGAACGGCGAGCCCTCGGCCGCGTGCTCCTCCTCGGCCTTGGAGATGCCGTGGTCGTCCGCGACCCTCGTCAGCCCGTCCGGACTGCTGGAGGCAAAATAGCTCGCCACACCCGCGAGCAGGACAGCTGCCAGCGCGAACACGACGAAGAATCGCTTGGTCCTCATGCCGTCTGCTCCTTCAGCCCGGGACGTATCTCCAGCTCGCTGGATCCGATCACGGGCCGTGCGCCGTACACCAGGTCGGGACGCACCGCGACGATGCTGCCGACGGTGAGTGCGGTGATGACCCCCTCACCGATTCCGACCAGCACATGCCAGCCCACCATCGAAGCGGTCAACGGGACGATCGGCACGTCAACGGTGCCGCCGACCAGGTAAAGACCGACGAACACCACAGCTGCCACGGGCACCGACAGAAGCGCCGCGATGCCAGCGGCGGTGGGGACGACCGAGAGCCGACGCGGCAGCACCACCAGCAGTCCGCGGAAGACCAGCCAGCCGGCCACCACCGTGACCAGGCCCATCAGCGTGATGTTCGTACCCAGCGCGGTGACGCCGCCGTCGGCAAACAGCAGCGACTGAACCACCAGGACGACCGAGAGGCAGAGCACGCCCGTCCACGGGCCGACGAGGACGGCCGCGAGCGCACCGCCCATCAGATGTCCGCTGGTGCCGAAGCCCACCGGGAAGTTCAGCATCTGGACCGCGAACACGAATGCGGCCACCAGTCCGGCCATCGGCGCGGTGCGGTCGTCGAGCTCCCTGCGTGCCCCCCGCAGGGCCACCGCCACCCCTCCGGCGGCAATGACGCCGGTGGCGACCGAGGTAGGCGCGTCGAGAAAACCGTCCGGCACATGCATGTGGCCGCTCCCTTCGAGGATGGGATGGTTGGCTGCGAGCCAGGATGGGCCCCCGCCCCACCCCGGCTCTTGATGTCATGATTGCCCAATTGCAAACTATGTGCAACAAGCCCAGAGGGAGACAGACATGACCGGACAGCAGCTCGAGCCAGGCAATCAGGCACCCGACTTCACCCTCGCCACCGACACCGGCGACCAGGTGTCGCTGACGGACCTGCGCGGCCAGCGGGTCGTCCTCTACTTCTACCCGGCTGCGATGACGCCTGGCTGCACCACCCAGGCGTGCGACTTCACCGACTCGCTCGACGCTCTGCAGGCGGCCGGCATCACCGTGCTCGGCATCTCCCCGGACAAGCCGGAGAAGCTGTCGAAGTTTCGCGAGCGCGACAACCTGACGATCACCCTGCTCTCCGACCCCGACAAGGACGTCCTGCGGTCCTACGCCGCGTACGGCGAGAAGAAGATGTACGGCAAGGTCGTCGACGGCGTCATCCGGTCGACGTTCGTGCTGGACGCCGAGGGCAAGATCGAGCACGCGATGTACAACGTGAAGGCCACCGGCCACGTCGCTAGGCTGCGTCGCGAGCTCGGCGTCTGACCCGGATGAGCGTGGTGGGAGGATGATCGCTGAGGGGCCGTAGCCCAATGGCAGAGGCACACGGTTTAGGTCCGTGCCAGTGTGAGTTCGAATCTCACCGGCCCCACGCAGAATCGCTCACCGCTGCAGGGCGGCCGCGACCTGTGGTGCGATCGCACGAAGTGCCTTGCCGCGGTGGCTCAACTCGTCCTTGAGCTCCGAACCCATCTCCGCAGTCGTCTGCCGATGCCCCTCGGGCACGAACAACGCGTCGTAGCCGAACCCGCCGGCCCCGCGCAGCTCGCGGATGACCCGTCCGGCCATCACCCCGCGACGCACGATCGGCTTGGCGCCGGGAGCGTAGAATGCCACTGAACAACGGAACTCCGCCCCTCTGCGACTGCTCGGCAGGCCAGTGAGCTGCCTCAGCAGCAGTGCGTTGTTGTCCGCGTCGTTCTTGTCGGGCCCGGCCCAGCGCGCGGAGAGCACGCCCGGCATCAGGTTCAGCGCCTCGACGCACAGACCGCTGTCGTCGGCCAGCGCGGGCAACCCCGTCGCCGAGACGGCGGCGCGGGCCTTGATCAGCGCATTGCCCTCGAAGGTCAGCTCGGTTTCGGCTGGTTCGGGATAGTCGGCCACGTCGTCGAGGCCGAGCACGTCCACGCCTGTGACCAACGGCTCCAGGATCCGCCGGAGCTCGGCCAGCTTGCCTGGGTTGTGGGTCGCGAGCACTACCTGGCTCATGATGCCAGGGTCTCTGCCTGCAGCCGGGTCAGCTCTGCACACCCGGTCGTGCCGAGCTCGAGCAGCGCGTCGAGCTCTGCCTTGGCGAACGGCGCGCCCTCGGCGGTGCCCTGCACCTCGACGAACCTCCCGTCACCGGTCATGACGACGTTCATGTCGGTCTCGGCGCGCACGTCCTCCTCATAGGGCAGATCCAGCAGCGGGACGCCGTCGACGATGCCGACCGAGATCGCCGCCACCGAGCCGATCAGCGGCTCACCCTTCAGCAAACCCTTGCCACGCAGGTGTGACACCGCGTCGGCGAGTGCGACGTAGGCTCCGGTGATCGCAGCCGTGCGGGTGCCTCCGTCGGCCTGCAGCACGTCGCAGTCGAGCACGATGGTGTTCTCGCCGAGAGCCTTGTAGTCGATGATGGCGCGCAGCGACCGACCGACCAACCGCGAGATCTCGTGTGTGCGTCCGCCGATGCGGCCTTTGACCGACTCGCGGTCGGACCGGGTGTGGGTCGCACTCGGCAGCATGGCGTACTCGGCCGTCACCCACCCCAGGCCGGAGTCCTTGCGCCAGCGCGGAACCCCGGGGCTGGCGCTGGCCGCACACAGCACCCGGGTGCGGCCGAACTCGACCAGCACCGAGCCGGCGGCGTGGTCGAGCCAGTGGCGGGTGATGCGCACGGGGCGCAGCTGTGCGGGGTCGCGGCCATCCTCACGAGTCATACCCTCGACCCTACCGAGCGCACGTCGCTGCCCCGTCGCCCCGTCCACAGCTTCAGAGCGAGTACGTCGCTCCGGTGGCCGCGAGGTCGATCTGGCCGTCGAAGGCCGGTCGTGCGTCGTCGAGCACTCGCTGCGGGTCGACGGCCGGCGGGACGTGGGTCAGCACCAGCCGCGCCGCCCCTGCGCGGGTCGCGTGCTCGGCGGCCTGCTTGCCCGTCAGGTGCAGGTCAGGTGGGTTGTCGGCGCCTTCCACGAAGGACGCCTCGCACAGGAACAGGTCAGCCGACCGGGCGACCTTCGTGAGCGCGTCACAGGATCCGCTGTCGCCGCTGTATGCCAACGTGCTGCCGCGCGACTCGATGCGCAGCGCGAACGCCGCCACGGGATGCACCACCCGGGTCGCGGTCACCGTGAACGGGCCCACCGAGAACGGCGCCTCCGGGAACTGCTGGAAGTCGAACTCCGCAGTCATCCCCGGACTCGGTGGCAGATCGTAGGCACGGGCCAGTCGCCCCGGCGTACCCGTCGGGCCGTAGACCGGGATCGGTGGTGCCTCTGCGGGGGCGTAGTACCTGCGCGCGACGTAGAGCCCGCACATGTCCAGACAGTGGTCGGCGTGCAGGTGGCTGAGCAGCACCGCGTCGATGTCGGCCAGGTCGATGTATCGCTGCAGCGGTCCGAGCGAGCCGCTGCCGAGGTCGAGCAGGAGCCGAAAGGTCCGGCCGTCGTGCCCCGCCTCGACGAGATAGCAGGACGCCGGCGAGTCGGCACTGGGATAGGAGCCCGACATGCCGATGACGGTGAGCCTCATACGCCGACCCAGGCGAACTGGTCGACCGAGTCGAGCTCGGGGCCGAGAAAGCGCTGACCCACGTCACGGAACTCCGCGGGCTGGCCGGTGGTGAGGAACCGGTGCACCGGAGCGGGCAGGCTCTCGTCGCGGGCCAGGCCGTGGCGGACGAGCCGGGCGTAGACGTCCTTGGCGGTCTCCTCCGCGCTCGACACCAGTGTCACTGCGTCTCCCATCACATAGGAGATGACGCCGGTCAGCAGCGGATAGTGCGTGCAGCCCAGCACCAGGGTGTCGATGCCGTCGGCGAGCAGCGGGTCGAGATAGTCGTGCGCGACGGCGAGCAGGTCGGGACCGCTGGTCACCCCCCGCTCGACGAACTCCACGAACCGGGGGCAGGCGCGGGTGCTCAGCTGCACCTGCGGCGCCGCCGCGAAGGCATCGTCGTAGGCCATGCTGGCCGCGGTCGCACGCGTGCAGATGACACCGACTCGGCCGCTGCGGGTGGCGGCGACGGCACGTCTGGTGGCGGGGAGGATCACCTCGACCACAGGTACGTCGTAGCGCTCCCGGGCGTCGCGGAGGACCGCGGCGCTGGCGGAGTTGCACGCGATCACCAGCATCTTCACGCCCTGGTCGACCAGGTGGTCCAGGCACTCCAGCGCATACTCGCGCACGTCACCGATCGGCTGCGGCCCGTAAGGCTGGCGCGCGGTGTCGCCGAGATACAGCACCGGCTCGTGCGGCAGCTGGTCGAGCACCGCGCGTGCGACGGTGAGCCCGCCGAAGCCGGAGTCGAAGATGCCGATGGGTGCGTCTGCCACGCCCGACAGACTACGACCCGATCCCCCCAGACCGACGCACCATCAGCCGTGGAAGTGTGGAGGATCACCCGTGCCGGCACCCGGGTGATCGACCGCGCTTTCGTCAGTCGATCGCGCAACCGGGTCCGCACCGGCGCGCGCGACCCGCCCAGCCCTTGCTCCGGAGGATCGCCGCGACGACGTCGGCGGTGGCACATGCCGTTCGCACGACCTGGCGATGTCCGACCCGGATCGTCGTCCTGCCACCACGGCTCGCCGTGTTGTCGCGGTCCATGTCGTGGCGGCGGTCGTCGTAGGATTCGTGACCGAGGCGACCGTCGAGCTCGGCGACGACGTCGTATCCGAGGTACTCGACGTCTCGGAAGCAGCTGGCTTCCCGGCCCGCACGCGACGCTGGCGTTTGCCGGTGGGAAGCCCGTGCGGCCGCTCCACATCGCGCAGGTAGCGGACCTCGAGGTAGAAGTATGCGCCGCTGGCGACATCCTCGAGGATCTCGAGCAGCAACCGCCGGTGGCGCAGGGTGCGTGGCATCTCCAGCAACGAGGCGACGAGCCGCCCTGGCGTCGTCTGGTGCGACTGACACGCATCGGCGATGACACCGATCGCAGCATCCGCCGACCGCCTCCGCGAAGCGGTCAGGATCACCGCCGCCTCCAGCCGCAGGCGAAGCGGTGTGCGTGCGGGGTGGACGTATCGGTGCAGGTTGCTGACCCGCCACGTATCGACACCGTCCGGGCACTGGAACTTGCGGGAGCTGTCGACGGCGACCACGATCGTCGGCTCCGCGCCGGTCGGCGTCGGCCGCGGCATCCAGAGCCCCAGAGCGGTCTCACCGGCCAACGCAGCGCCGCGGCCGGCGCACAGCACTGCGGCCCACTGCCGCGCGTCGTCGGGCAGCGGACCGGTGAAGGTCGCATAGACACCTGGATGGACGCGTCGCCAGCGCTGCACCGCAATGCGATGCTCGATCCACTCGTCGGTGAGGCCGTGGGCGAGCACCTGCCGACGCGCGACGATGCCGGCCTGTTCCGCCGCGACCGCCATCAGCAGTTGCACGCGCTCGGCGCGCAACAACAACCCGTCGGGCCTCGACGCAGCTGGCGTGACCATGCCCGCACTGTCGACCCATCGACGGACGCGGATCAAGACCCGGCGCGGTCGCGGTGGATCCGGCCGCGATGCGGGCGGCCTGTGGACGGAACCCGGTCCCGGCAAATCGTGGTACTTCACCCGTGCCGGGACGCGGAGGATCTACCACAGCGGACGCCGCCCGGGAGCGATCAGGCCCAGAGCTGGCCCTCCAGGCGGTCTTCGGCTTCGTCGATGCTGCCCTCATAGGCACCGGTGGACAGGTATTTCCACCCGCCGTCGGCCACCACGAAGACGATGTCGGCGTGCTCGCCGGCCTTGGTCGACTTCGCCGCCTGCGCCAGCGCCGCATGCAGGATCGCGCCGGTGGATACGCCGGCGAAGATGCCCTCGGTCTCCAGCAGCTCCCGGACCCGGCGTACGGCGTCGCGCGGACCCACCGAGAACCGGGCGTCGATCAGCGAGTCGTCGTAGAGCTCAGGCACGAAGCCCTCGTCCAGGTTGCGCAGGCCGTAGACCAGCTCGCCGTACCGTGGCTCGGCGGCCACCACGCGCACCTGCGGGGCCTCGGAGCGAAAGAAGCGGCCGACGCCCATCAGCGTGCCGGTGGTGCCCAAGCCCGCCACGAAATGCGTCACCGACGGCAGGTCGGCCAAGATCTCCGGCCCCGTGCCCTCGTAGTGCGCCAGCGCGTTGGCGGGGTTGCCGTACTGATAGAGCATCACCCAGTCGGGGTGCTCCTCGGCGAGCTGCTTGGCGACGCGGACCGCTTCGTTGGACCCGCCCACCGCCGGGGAGGACACGATCTCCGCACCCCACATCTGCAACAGCTGGCGGCGCTCGGCCGAGGTGTTCTCCGGCATCACGCACACCAGCCGATAGCCGCGCAGCTTCGCGGCCATCGCCAACGAGATGCCCGTGTTGCCCGACGTCGGCTCCAGGATCGTGCAACCCGGACGCAGCCGGCCGTGCTTCTCGCCGTCCTCGACCATCGCCAGTGCCGCGCGGTCCTTGATCGAGCCGGTCGGGTTCTGGTCCTCGAGCTTGGCCCACAGCCGGACGTCACTCGACGGCGACAACCGCGGCAGGCCGACCAGTGGTGTGCCGCCGACGGTGTCGAGCATCGAGTCGAAGCGCATCGGTCTTACATGCCGCCGGCAACGGCAGGCAGGATCACGACCGCGTCACCTTCGGACACATCGGTGCCGAGGCCGCCGGTGAAACGCACGTCCTCGTCATTGACGTACACGTTGACGAAACGACGCAGGTCTTCGCCGTCGACCAGGCGATCCTTGATGCCGGGGTGGTTGGTCTCGAGGTTCTCGATGACCTCCGACAACGACCCGCCCTCGGCGGGAACCACCTTGTGGCCGCCGGTGTAGGTGCGGAGGATCGTCGGGACACGGACGTCAATAGCCATCTCACTGCTCCTGGAGGTCTGCCGGGTACGCCGGGACGACGCGTACCTCTTCTTCGGTCACACTTGCCTCAACAATCCGGAACGAGCGAAATTCCACCGGACTGTCGGCGTCGGCACCGTCGCGGGTGCTCACCAGCACGTAATGGGCATTCGGCTCCTGCGCCAACTTGATGTCGGTGCGCGACGGGTACGCCTCGGTCGCGGTGTGCGAGTGGTAGACCACCACGGGCTCCTCGTCCCGGTCGTCCATCTCCCGATAGAGCTTGAGCAGGTCGACGGAGTCGAACTCGTAGAACGTCGGAGAGCCCGCCGCGTTGAGCATCGCGATGACGCGCTCGGGACGGTCCGAGCCCTCCGGCCCGGCCACCACACCACAGGCCTCGTTCGGATGGTCTCTGCGTGCGTGCGCGACAATCGCGTCGTACGCGGCCTGGTCGATGGTGAGCACGTCACCGAGCGTAGGTCGGGCCTGCTGCGACCCCCGCCGCGATCAAATGCTGAGACGGCGTGCGCCGCGGACGGCGTGCCGCGCCGGTGCCCTCAGGCCAGGGTGTGCACCAGCGCCTCCTGCACGAAGCCCAGCCAGTCGTAGATGTCGTGCAGATAGCTGCGCGGCTCGTCCTCGGGCAGCGACGCCCAGTAGTCCTCGTCGTCGTCCTCCACCCCGAGACGGGTGGCCAACGCGATGCGTACGTCGGTCAGCGTGCGCAGCCACGCCTGCACCTCCTCCGGCATCAGCTCGACCTCGACCGTGAGGTCGTCCTCGGGTGCGATCTCGTCGGGCAGGCCGGCATCGCGCAGGCTCTCCAACACCACCAGGCCGTTGTCCGCCTTCTGGTCGCGCAGCCCACGCTCGGTAAACCTCCGGAACTCTCCGGCGGACTCGACGTCGTCGCGGTAGGCGTCGGGCAGCAGTCGCGCCAGCACCGGGTCGTCGGGCGGATCGACCGGGCCGTCCATCTGCAGCAGCGACGCCAGCGGGTCGTCACTGCTCGGGGCGGGCGCGTCATCGCGGATCAACTCGACGACCTGCGCGACAAGCGTGCGCAGGAGGTCGGCCTCGAGCGCCGCGAACCCGCCGACGACGCGGCCCTTGCCGGCCGCGGTCCACTGCTGTCTCATCTGCGCCGTCTCATCTGCGCCGTCTCATCTGCGTCGTCTCATGGGTCGGACTTCTCCAGGGTCGCCCACAGGCCGTAGCCGTGCATCGCCTGCACGTCGCGCTCCATCTCCTCCCGGCCGCCATGTGACACGACCGCCTTGCCGTCGCGGTGCACCTGCATCATCAACTTCTCCGCCTTCTTCAGTGAATAGCCGAAGTAGTCGCGGAACACGTAGGTGACATAGGACATCAGGTTGACCGGGTCGTTCCACACGATCGTGATCCACGGCAGCGCCTCACCGACGACCGTGTCGGTCTCGGCGTGCTCAAGCTCGGTCGGCGTCGGTGCGGTCACACCCCCCATTGTCCCCACCTCGTGGCTGCACGCACACCCGCCCTCGGGGGCCTACTCTGAGCATCGTGACATCGCCATCTTCCTCGACCGGACCGACGCCAAGCACTGCACTGCTCACCGACCACTACGAGCTCACGATGCTGCAGGCGGCGCTCGCCGGCGGCACCGCCGACCGTCGCGCGGTCTTCGAGCTGTTCGGCCGCAGGTTGCCCGAGGGCCGCCGCTACGGCGTCGTCGCCGGCACCGCCAGGGTGCTCGACGCCCTGGAGCAGTTCTGCTTCGACGATGCGACGCTGGGCCATCTCGCCGACCACCAGATCGTCGACGAGCCGACGCTGCGGTGGTTGGCGAGCTACCGCTTCAGCGGCGACATCTGGGGCTACGCCGAGGGCGAGACCTACTTCCCGGGCTCGCCGCTGCTGGTCGTGGAGTCCAGCTTCGCCGAGGCAGTGCTGCTCGAGACGCTGCTGCTCTCGATCTACAACCACGACTCGGCGATCGCGTCGGCGGCGTCGCGGATGACGCTCGCCGCCGAGGGCCGCCCGTGCATGGAGATGGGCTCCCGGCGCACGCACGAGGAGTCAGCCGTGGCGGCCGCCCGCGCCGCCTACGTGGCCGGGTTCGCGAGCTCGTCCAACCTTGCCGCCGGCCAGCGGTACGGCGTACCCACCGGCGGCACCAGCGCGCACTCCTTCACGCTGCTGCACGACACCGAGCGAGATGCCTTCCGCGCTCAGATCGACTCGCTCGGGACCGACACGACCCTGCTCGTCGACACCTACGACGTCGCGGAGGCCGTGCGGGTCGGCGTGCAGATGGCGGGCACCGAGCTGGGCGCCGTGCGGCTGGATTCCGGCGACCTGCCCGTGCTCGCCCGGCGGGTACGCCACCAGCTCGATGAGCTCGGCGCCACCAAGACGCGGATCGTGGTTACCAGTGACCTCGACGAGTTCGCGATCGCCGGCCTGGCCGCGGCGCCGGTCGACGCGTACGGCGTGGGCACGTCGCTGGTGACCGGCAGCGGCCATCCCACCTGCGGGTTCGTCTACAAGCTGGTGGCTCGCGGTGACTCCGGAGATGGGCCACTGGTGGCCGTGGCCAAGAAGAGCAGTGAGAAGGTCTCGATCGGCGGACGCAAGTGGGCGCTGCGGCGCAGGGATGACCTCGGCCTCGCCGAGGCCGAGGTGATCGGCATCGGCTCACATCCGATCAATGACGGCGACGACCGCGAGCTGCTGGTGCCCCTTGTGCGCAAGGGCGAAGTCGTCGGTCGCGAGGGCCTCACGAGCGCCCGGGCCCGACACGAGCGATCGCTCGCGGAGCTTCCGCTGGAAGCACACCAGATGTCGCGCGGAGAGCCGGCGATCCCGACCGACTACCTTGGGAGCGGGCGGCCAGGTGCCGTCGCGCAAGGCTGAGCAGCGGAGGCAGGGATGACGCGAGCACTGATCGTGGTCGATGTGCAGAACGACTTCTGTGAGGGGGGCAGCATGGGGGTGCCGGGCGGAGCCGACGTGGCGTTCCGGATCGGCCGGCTGTTGCACGCATGGTCTGAGGCCGACGACCGCGGCGAGACCGAATACTCCTGCGTCGTCGCCACCCGTGATCACCACATCGACCCGGGCGGGCACTTCTCCGACCAGCCCGACTTCGCCGAGTCCTGGCCACCGCACTGCGTGGTCGGCACCGACGGCGCAGGGTTCCATCCCAACCTCGACCCGCAGCCGTTCGACGCTGTGTTCCTCAAGGGTGAGCGCACCGGCGCCTACTCCGGCTTCGAGGGCAAGGAGTCCGGTGGCCTGCGGTTGGCCGACTGGCTGCGCGCGCAGGGCACCGAAAGTGTCGACATCTGCGGCATCGCGACCGACTACTGCGTCCGGGCGACCGCGCTCGATGCCCGCCAGGAAGGCTTCTCCACCCGCGTGCTGACCAACTTCTGCGCGGGTGTTGCCGCGGACTCGACCGAGCGCGCCCTGACCGAGATGAGCTCCGCCGGGGTCGCGATCATCGAGGTCCGCGAGCCTCGCTGAGGCTCGGCGCTGGCGCGTCCCTCCCCCACGACCGGCCCCGACGTCACACCGCGATCACCGCGCGGACGACGATGCCGATGCCGATCGCGCAGACCCCGCCCGCCGTGCCGTAGGACAGTCCCACCCGCGCCAGTCGTGCCCGCCGACCCTGCGCGAACCGGCGCTCCAGTGTGAGCATCAGGCCGGAGGCCAGCATCCCCACGACGGCCAGCGTGAGTGCCATCCCCAGTCCGAAGGCGACCACCAGCAGGGCTCCGAACCACGCCCGGCCGACCGCCGTGGCGGCGAGCAGGAGAAGCACCGCAGACGGACTGGGAACGAGTCCCCCCGCAAGACCGAGCATCACCAGGCCCGACCGACCCGGGTCTGCCACCCCGTGCTCGTGGGCATGGCCGTGACCGTGTCCGTGTCCGTGTCCGTGGCCATGACCGTAACCGTGTCCATGTCCATGTCCATGTCCATGTCCGTGTCGGCCCGCAGAGCCACCGTGCACCGATCGCAACAGCCCGACGCCGAGCACGAGGATCAACACACCGCTGGCGACACTGAGCCAGGGATAGACCTGGCTGGGCACGAACGACGTACCCGCCGCGACCAGCAAGCCCAGCGCCAGCACCGCGCCCGTGTGCGAGGCGGTGACGGTCGCGCCCACCGTGACCGCCGAACGGACCGAGCGAGTGCGCCGCCCGGCGAGGTAGAAGGCCATCACAGTCTTGCCGTGCCCGGGAGCCACGGCGTGCAGGGCGCCCAGACCCACCGCGATCGCCAGCGCGAGCACCGCCACGGCGAGTCCCGGCTCGCCGACCATCGTCGCGACGCGCTCGGCGAGGCCAGCCGGGGCCGCCAACAGCGGCGAGGTGTCCGGCCCAGCACTTGCGGCCAGGGCGTCGCCGCCCGCTCGCACGGTGGCGCTCATCGACGTGACGTCGAGGGGCGAGGACAGCATGTCCCCGGGGTAGCGGGACAGCCGGCCCGAGGCGCTCTCGACCGGGGCGTCGGTGTCGCTCAGGCGCATCCGGTCGCCCCGTGCCGTCACCTCACGCCACCCGAGCTGGCCGTCGCCTGCGTGGTCGACGAACGTCAGCCGAGATGCGCCGTCGGTGCGCGCATACCCGGCCCGCAGCGTGCACTCCACCCGCAGCACCGGAAGCCCCGCTCCACCGTCGCGGATCCGCGCCTGCTGCTCCAGCACCTCCAGCTCGAGCGGCTGCCCGTCCATGGTGACCTGCAGCGAGCCGGCGGCGTCCGAGCAGAGCTGGTCACCAAGCCGCGGCAGGTCGTCGATCCGGTCGCCCAGCTGTGCCGTGGGAATCTCGGCGAGATCGAGGACGTGGTCGACCTCGACCGCATCGGGCGTCACGACCAGGCCGCTGTAGCGGTTCACCGTGAAGTTACCCATCGGGTGGGCCGACGCCGATCCGGCTGCGGGACCGGTCAGGATGGCCACGACGGCCAGCAGCAGCGCCACGCCGCGCCACATCGTGGACCGTCTCCTCAGCTGCCGCGTCATCGGTCGCCACCAGCGATCTCCGCCAGCGCCCGACGGGCATGGTCGGCCAGCCATGGTGAGGCCCCGGGGTCGGTGCGAAGCCCCCGCTGCAGGTGCCGGCGCGCATCGACCGGGTGACCGGTGGCCGCCTCGATGATGCCCCGGTGCAGCCACAGCCGGGCTTCCGGCGTGCCGAGCCGGGTGGCGGCGCGTGCATGCGGCAACGCCTGTTCGGACCGTCCGCCGGCGTGCAAAGCCCACGCCAGGGCGTCGGCGGCGTGCACACTCTGCCGGCGCGCGAACTCCGACTGCGCGGCGCGCACCGCCACTGCGGCGTCGCCGTGGTCCGCCGCGAACAGCGCGAGCTCGAGATCGGTGTGCACACCGCTGCGCCGGAACAGCTCCTGGACCGTCCGGACCACCGCGAACTGCTTGCGCGCCAGCCGGGGCTGACCGGTCGCCAGGTACAGCTCACCCAGCTCGACGACGTACTCGGGCAACGGCAGCCGGGAGGTCACCTTCAGCCACCACCGCTCGGCCTGCTCCAGTCGGCCCTTGGCCACGGCGAGCCTGGCGCGTCCGACCCAGGCCTGGACGTAGTCGGGGTCTGCGTCGAGAGCCGCACGCAGGTGCCGCTCGGCGGCTGGCAGGTCGCCCGCGCGACGGTCGATGTCCGCGAGGATGGTGAGCACGAAGGCTCGGTCCGCGGGCGGACTGACCGGTGACAGCGTACGGCGCAGCAGCGCACGGGCGCGGTCGAGATCGCCGCGCAGCTCGAAGGCGTAGGCGTACCGGGTGAAGATCGGCAGGCCGGGCTGCCGGCGGTCGGCGCGGTCCAGGGCGCGCAGCTGGTCGTGGTAGCGGCCGAGCTCGGTCAACGCGTCCACCCGGATGGCGAGCGCGACCGGGTGGTAGGGGTTGATCCGCAGCGCCTTGCCCGTAGTGGCGAGAGCGCGGCTGAACTGGTGCCGCGCTGCGGCGAGCGCTGCCTGCCCTGCCAGCGCCGACGCGTTGTCGTCCGGCTGCTCGCGCAGTGACTGTCGCAGCACCTTCGCAGCCTTGTCGTAGTAGGAAGGGTCGCCGGTGAGCCGGGCCTGCTCGACGTAGGCCTCGCCCAGCGTCGCCCAGCTCTGTGCATCCGCCGGCTGGGCACGCAGATGTGCCTGCAGCCCGGCGATCGTCGTCGTGATGTCGGCGCTGCCCGACGTTGTCAGCGCAGGGGCGTCGACCGTGCGCGCGCTCTCGGTCCGGTCGGTCTGCAGCGGCAGGCCGGCCCAGCCGAGTGCGCCGGCCACGCTCAGCGTGACCGCGATGATGACCACGAGCAGTGCTCGTCGCATGCGGTGCGTCCCTTCGGTCGGTGCATCCCGGCCACGCGCGTGGCGCAGCCGGGATGCACCCGGAGGCGGATCAGGCCAGAGCTGGCGTCCTGCGCCGGCTCGCAGCCACAGCACCTGCGAGCAGGAGCAGCAACCCGAGGCCTAGCACCGAGCCGACGAGCACCGGTTCACCGACCGGGCCGGCGGTGGGCTGGTCCGGCGCGGCCCCACCGTTGAGCGGCGTGAAACCGCTCGGTGTGTCGTGCGGATCGGGGTTCGACCCCGACGTCGGCAGGGCGACGTAGGGGAAGGTCTCCCCGAACTCCACGTCGTTGGAGTTGACGGCGTCCCCGAGGTCGTTCGGGTTGCCGACCAGCTCGCCCTCGAGCACCTGCAGCTCGATGTCGACCACGTCGTCGGTGAGCCGGCGCCCGTTCGGGAACCCTGCGGTGTCCCCTGCCAGGACTCCGAGGCGGTCCGGATCATCAGTCGGCGGGATCTTGACGTTCAGCCGCAGTTGCTCGCTCGGTTCGACGTTCCTGGGCTGGTTGAGTCCGGGAATGCCGGTGAGGAAGACCTGCACCAGGTCGTCGCGCGGCGGCTCCGGTGCCGGGATGCCGTAGAGCGCCTCGATCACGTTCGGCAGCCCGGGGTTGGTGACGTAGGGCAGGAACTGCTCGTCGTTGACCGGCCGGGACGCGTTGAAGGTGTCCTTGTCCTTGATCGGGATGACGACCTCGTTCACCAACGGGTTGCCCAGCCGGGAGACCTGCCGGAAGCGGCCGTCGGCGCCCCTGCGGTCGGTGGTCGACCAGACGCCGATGATCGGGCGGTACCGGCGATACTGCTTGGCTACCGCCTTGCGGTCGATCTGCATGGCGATCGTGTTGACGTTGAAGCCGGCCAGCGTGTCGTCGCCGACCTCGCTGAGGTCGCCGCCGTAGAGCAGGTCGAACACGCGCAGGTCGAGGAAGAACGGGTCCTCGGCCTGACCGACGAACGACTTCAGTCGCTTGCTCCCGTAGCCGGCGGAGATGACGGCGTCGTCGCGCAGGTCGGCGTAGTTCGGCATCGAGGCGTCGCCGACGTAGGACGGGGCCACGGGCGCGTTGCGGGCCATCGTCTTCCACTTGCCGTGGTCGAGCCGCCGCAGGGTGTAGGTCTGGCGGAAGTTCAGGTCAGGGTCGCCGAAGCTGGTGACCACTCCGGTGTTGTAGAGAATGGTGTTCTTGGTCCGGTAGTGGTTCTTGAACCTCCACCGGTAGATGATGTCGGCCTTCGCGTCCCCGGTGTTGTCGATGTTGATGTCGTAACGGGCGTCGGTCGCCCACGGGTAGAAGTTGGGACCGCCGGCCGGCTCCTCGAGCGGGATCCAGTTGGCCACCAACGTCACCTTGCTCGGCTTGTCCGGGCTCATGAAGGCGTAGACGTCGGCGTTGTCGTACTGGGGTAGCCCCGCGATCATCGGGGCTTCGCGGTGGCTGGACGCTGTGGCCCCGGTGGGGCCGAGCAGCGCGAGTCCGGATGCGACGAGGAGGCTGCCGCTGGCGAGCATCGCCACGGACGAGCGACGCAGGCGCTTGGTTGATTGCCCTGGTTGCATGGAGTTTCTCCGAATGCGAACGGGGCATCACGGCCGAACACGTCGTGATGCCAGAAACAGGGAGACGGGGGTCGCGGCGGCGAGGGACCCCGGCCTGTGCTCCGGCTGCCCGAGTCAGGCGGCAGATATCCTCCTCTCCACCATTCGCGGACACGCGAAATGGGTGATATGTGATGTCCGCCACACCATGTTCGGAGTAGTAGTCGCGCCGGACGGGTGCTGGCAAGGAAAACTTCGGGGTACGGCGGTCAGCGGGTGCGCCGAGGGGAGCGCCTTCTTGGTCGTCAGTCCGAAACGCTGCGTGACCCGGGCGACTAGGTCGTCATCGATGTCGATGTCTGTGCGACCCATGCACCCAGAATGCTCCAGGTGGTGGTCCGGGTTACCGACAGCACGGGCGGGTCAGCCCCCAGCTCCGTCAGGGCCGCGGCCGGCCCAGGTCCAGGCATATCGCCCGTCGTCGGCGGCGGCACCTCCCTCACCGATCTCCAGCGGGCGGAACGTGTCCACCATCACCGCGAGCTCGTCGAAGTACTCCGCCCCGAGCGAGCCCTCGATCGCCGACGGCTGCGGCCCGTGCGCGTAGCCGCCGGGGTGCAAGGAGATCGAGCCGATGTCGATCCCGGTGCCCTTGCGCGCCTCGTAGTCGCCGCCGACGTAGAACATCACCTCGTCGGAGTCGACGTTGGAGTGGTAGTACGGCACCGGCACCGACAGGGGGTGGTAGTCGACCTTGCGCGGCACGAAGTTGCAGATCACGAAGTTGCTGCCCTCGAACACCTGGTGCACCGGCGGCGGCTGGTGCACCCGGCCGGTGATCGGCTCGAAGTCGTCGACGTTGAAGGTGTACGGGTACAGGCAGCCGTCCCAGCCGACCACGTCGAACGGGTGCGTCGCATACGTCATGCGGGTGCCGGCGATCCCCTGCTGGGACTGCGGGCCGCTGCCGCGGTGCTTGATCAGCACCTCGACGTCGGTGGTGTCACTGCCCTCGCACAGCAGCGGCGCGGTGGGCACGTGCAGGTCGCGCTCGCAGTACGGCGCGTGCTCGAGGAACTGCCCGAACCGCGACAGGTAGCGCTTGGGCGGGGTGATGTGGCTGTTGGCCTCGATGACATAAAGACGCAGCGGACCTGTGCCCCTCGAAGCCGCGGGGATCCAGCGATGCGTCGTCGCGCGCGGGATCACCACGTAGTCGCCCGTGCGCGCGGTCAGCGTCCCGAACACCGTCTCGACCGCCGCGTCGCCGCCCTCGACGTAGACACACTCGTCGCCGACGGCGTTGCGGTAGTACGGCGAGGCCTCGCCCGCCACCACGTAGCTGATCCGCACGTCGGCGTTGCCGAGCACCAGCCGCCGACCGGTCACCGGGTCGAGCGCCTTCCAGGTGTTGTCCTCGAACAGTTCGTGCAGCCGCAGGTGCAGCGGCTTGAGCGGATGGTTCGCCTGCGTCGACAGGTCGGGCAGCTCCCACACCTGGGAGTCCACGATCGCCGACGGCACGCCCTGGTGGTAGAGCAGCGAGGAGTCGGAGGAGAAGCCCTCCTCGCCCATCAGCTCCTCGTACCGCAGCCGGCCGCGCTCGTCCCGGAACTGGGTGTGCCGCTTGGGGGGCACCTCGCCCACGCGCTGGTAGTGCACCATCGCCGCCACCTCTCGTCCGCATAGCGGACCGTATCGTCCGCTCACAAGCACAATGCGTTAGAGTCCAGACGATGTCAACCACGCTCGGCTCCTCCCGTGTCCGGCCGGCGGTCCCGGCCGCGTTCGCCCGCCTCGTCGACGACGCGGCGATCTTCCCGCCCGGTGACGCGGCGATGGCCGACGCGCTGGCCGCCCATGCCACCCACCGCCGACGCTGGTACGCCGATCTGGTCGGGCCCTTCGTCTGCTCCGACGCCAGGCTGCCGGAGCTGCAACAGACCCGCGAGCGGCTGGACGAGGCCGGCCCGCTGCGCATCAGCCTCACCGTCACCGGCGGCGCGGGCGCCGTCGAGCCCGCCCTGACGTGGGTGCAACGCGACCCCGGCCTGCGGCTGGCCGCCGTCGAGGTCGCCGTGCGTGGTGGCGCACTCGGGGACGCCGACCTCGCCCACAACGCCGCCCGGATCACCACGGTGCTGTCCGGCGCACTGCCCGACGACGCCGAGGCGTTCATCGAGCTGCCCCGGCTGCGTTCGTCCGACGTACCCGCTGGGTGGGTCGCCGCGCTGGAAGAGGTCGCCGCGGCAGGACACCTGCTCAAGTACCGCACCGGGGGCTTGGACGACGACGCCTTCCCGCCCGCGTCCGAGCTGGCCACCGTCATCGACGCCGCAATCGAGCGGGAGGTGCCGTTCAAGTGCACGGCCGGACTGCACCACGCGGTCGCGCACCTGGCCGCCGACACCGGCTGGGAGCACCACGGCTTCCTCAACGTGCTGCTGGGCACACGCGCCGCACTCGACAGCCTCGACCCCGCCGACGTCGCCCGACTGCTCGCCGACCGCGACCCCGACAGCGTCGCGGCCCGGGCACGCGACGCCGGGCCGGAGGCGCTCGTGGGCGCCCGGCGCTGGTTCCGCTCGTTCGGCAGCTGCAGCGTCAGCGAACCGCTCGGCGACCTGCTCGGCCTCGGCCTGCTCAGCCGGCCTGCCGAAACCGGCCACACCACCGCACCCCCAGGAGGATGCGCATGACCACCTGGGTCGCCGGTGCGCACGGATCCGCGTACGACGTGACGAACCTGCCCTACGGCGTGTTCAGCCGGCCGGGTGAGGAGCCTCGCGTCGGCGCACGGATCGGCGCTTATGTCCTCGACCTGGCGCCGTTGTCGGCCTCGCACCTGCGCGCGGACGCCCACGTCTTCGAGTCCCCCGCGTTGAACGACTTCATGGCGCTGGGCCACCCGGTGTGGCAGTCGGTGCGCAGCTGGCTCAGCACCCTGCTCAACGACCATGCGGCGCAACCCGAGGTGGCGCCGTTCCTGGTGCCCCTCGCCGACGTCACGATGCACCTGCCGTTCGAGGTCGCCGACTACGTCGACTTCTACTGCTCGCTGGAGCACGCCACCAACGTCGGCCGGATCTTCCGCCCCGACGCCGAGCCGCTGCTGCCGAACTGGCGGCACCTGCCGGTCGGCTACCACGGCCGCGCCGGCACCATCGTGCCCAGCGGCACCGACATCGTCCGCCCGACCGGCCAGCGCAAGCCCAAGGACGCCGACTCCCCCGCCCTCGGCCCGTCCGCCCGCCTCGACATCGAGGCCGAGCTGGGCTTCGTCGTCGGCACCGGCTCCACCTTGGGCACCCCGGTGACCGCCGAGGACTTCGCCGAGCACGTGTTCGGCGTCGTGCTGGTCAACGACTGGTCGGCGCGCGACATCCAGGCCTGGGAGTACGTGCCGCTGGGACCGTTCCTGGGCAAGTCCTTCGCCACGTCGATCGCCGCGTGGGTGACACCGCTCGACGCCCTGGGGAAAGCGAAGGTGCCGCTGCCCGGGCAGGATCCCGCGCCGCTGCCGTACCTGCGCGTCGAAGGCGACGCCGGCTACGACATCGACGTCGAGGTGAGCTGCAACGGCACCGTCGTCTCCCGCCCGCCGTACCGGTCGATGTACTGGTCGGCGCAGCAGATGCTCGCGCACCTGACCGTCAACGGTGCTTCGCTGCGCACCGGCGACCTGTTCGCCTCCGGCACGATCAGCGGCACCCGACGGGACCAGCGCGGCTCGCTCCTCGAGCTCAGCTGGGGCGGTCGGGAGCCGGTCGCACTCGACGACGGCAGCAGCCGCAGCTTCCTCGAGGACGGCGACGAGGTCGTGCTGACCGCGAGCGCGCCGGGCCCCGAGGGCGGCCGGATCGGTCTCGGCGAGGTCGCCGGCCGCATCCTCCCCGCGGTCACCTGAGCGACGTACCCGGTTGTGCGCACCGGGCCGGCTCAGGCGTTGAAGATCTTGCCCGGGTTGAGGATGCCCTGCGGGTCGAGCGCCTGCTTGATGCCGCGGTGCACGCGCATCGACACCGGCCCGGCCTCCCGCTCGAGCAGCTGCTTCTTCAGCACGCCGACGCCGTGCTCCCCGGTGATCGTGCCGCCCAGCTCCAGGCCTGCGAGCATGATGGCATCGAAGGCCTGCTTGGCCGCCTGCACCTCCTCGGTCTCGGTAGGGTCGAAGACCACCGTCGGGTGGAAGTTGCCGTCGCCTGCGTGTCCCACGATGCCGATCACCAGGCCGACGTGCTGCGAGATCCGCTCGACCCGGGCGACGAGGTCGCTCAGCCGGTCGCGCGGCACGCAGACGTCGTCGACCAAAATCGTGCCGAGCCGCTCCATCGCCGTCAGCACCTGCCGACGGGCCGCGAGCAGCAGCTCGCTCTCCTGCGCATCGTCGGCGACAGCGACGTCGGTGGCGCCGTTCTTGCGCAGCAGCGCGGCGATCTGGGCGAGGTCGTCCGCAGCGCGCGCCCCGGTGTCGCACTGTGCCAGCACCAGCGCGCCACAGTCGGGAGAGACGCCGATGTGGAAGGCGTCGTCGACGGCGCGCACCATCGTGCGGTCCATGAACTCCAGCATGCTCGGCACCGCGCCGCTGCTCACGATCGCGGAGATCGCGCGGGCCGCGGCGACGGTGTCGGCGAACTCGGCCGCCACGGTCAGCGGGGTCTCCGCCGCCGGCCGGAGCATCAGCGTCGCCTCGGTGATCACGCCGAGCGTCCCCTCGCTGCCGACGAACAGCTTGGTGAGGTCATAACCGGCCACGCCCTTGACCGTGCGGCGGCCGGTGCGAAGCACCTCGCCGCTGGCCAGCACGACCTCCAGCCCGAGCACGTAGTCGCTGGTGACGCCGTACTTCACGCAGCACAGGCCGCCGGCGCCGGTGGCCAGGTTGCCGCCGATCGAGGAGAACTCCCAGCTGGCCGGGTCCGGCGGGTAGAACAGGCCGCGCTCGGCGACCGCGCGCGACAGGACGGCGTTGAAGACTCCGGGCTGGGTCACCACGACGCGGTTCGCGACGTCGACCTCGAGGACCTTGTCCATCTTCTCGACGCTGAGCACGATGCAGCCCTCGATCGCGTTCGCCGCGCCGGAGAGGCCAGACCTCGCGCCCTGCGGCACGACGGGTACGCCGTGCTCGGCCGCGACCCGGACGGCGGTCTGCACGTGTGCGGTCTCCCGGGCGAGCACGACGACGGCGGGCGAGCCCGCGGCACAGAACATCGCGCGGTCGAGGCGGTATGCCTGCATCCGGTCGGCGTCGGTGACGAGACACTCCGGAGGCAGCGCCTGCCGCAGCGCCGCGATCACCTGCGTATTCATCCCGCCACCTTAGGCCACAGTTGCTCCGGTGCACGGCCTCCGGGCAAGGAGAACCAGGTCGATGGCGTCGCCCTCCGCCGTCGGCCGGGTGACCTCGCCCAGCCGCTCCACCCGCAGCCCGGACGCGGCCACGGCCAGCTGCTCCTCGGTGTGCAGCAGCCGCGCGTCCTGCGGTCCGCCGACGCCGTCGGTGAGGTTGCGCAGCGCGTGGCCGACCACGACCAGTGCGCCGCCGGGCGCCAGCCAGCCGGTGACCCGACCGAGGACGTCGTCGGCCAGGTGCAGGTAGGCGACCAGCGCCAGATCGAATGACCCACCCGCGCCCGGAGCCCAGGCGCGCACGTCGGCCACGACCCAGTCGATGTCGAGGTCCGGTGCATTCCCGCGTCCCCGCTCGATGCCGACCCCGGAGAAGTCGACGGCGGTCACCTGCCAGCCGAGCCGCGCCAGCCACGCGGCGTGCCGACCCTCGCCCGCGCCCAGGTCCACGGCACGGCCCGGTCGCATCGGCTCGACCACCTCGGCGACCGTGGGGTTCGGCTCGGCCGACCACAGCCGGTCGGTGTCGGCGTAGCGCTGGTCCCAGTGGTCGGCGTCGTGGCCGCTCATCGTGCGACTCGTCTGCGGTCGGCCGGGCTCACAGGTTGCCGCGCGCGTCCTGCTCGCGCTCGATGGCCTCGAACAGCGCCTTGAAGTTGCCGATGCCGAAGCCCAGCGACCCGTGCCGCTCGATGAACTCGTAGAACACGGTCGGCCGGTCACCGATCGGCTTGGTGAAGATCTGTAGCAGGTAGCCGTCCTCGTCGCGGTCGACCAGGATGCCACGGCTCTTCAGCTCCTCCACCGGCACCCGCACCTGGCCGATCCGGGCCCGCAGCTCCGGGTCGTCGTAGTAGGAGTCCGGGATGGTCAGGAACTCCACGCCGTTGTCGCGCAGCATGTCCACGGTGCGCAGCAGGTCGTTGGTCGCGAGCGCCATGTGCTGGCAGCCCGGGCCACCGTAGAACTCCAGGTACTCGTCGATCTGCGACTTCTTCGCAGCGATCGCCGGCTCGTTGAGCGGAAACTTCACCCGGTGGTTGCCGTTGGCGACCACCTTGCTCATCAGTGCCGAGTAGTCGGTGGCGATGTCGTCGCCGACGAACTCGCTCATGTTCACGAAGCCGAGCACCTTGTTGTAGAACCCGACCCACTCGTCCATCCTGCCGAGCTCGACGTTGCCGACGCAGTGGTCGATCGCCTGGAACAGCCGCTTCGGGTGACCTTCCGGTCGCCGCACCGCGGTCTCCGCGGCCCGGAAGCCGGGCAGGTAGGGGCCGTCGTACCTCGACCGCTCGACCAGCGTGTGCCGGGTCTCGCCGTAGGTCGCGATCGCGGCGGTGCGGACAGTGCCGTGCTCGTCGCTCACGTCGTGCGGCTCGTCGAGCACCGTGGCCCCCATCGCCCGGGCGTGGTCGATGCACTTGTCGACGTCGGGCACCTCGAGGGCGAGGTCGACGAC
>DASSKO010000177.1:0-3371 GCA_035690425.1 Nocardioidaceae bacterium | reverse complement strand
GGCTCGCGGCGCGTGCGGCTGGGCGCTGACGACGACGACAGTTCGAGTCGGCGCGTCGAGGACGCTCTGCGGGGTCCGGTTGTGATGTGCCATTGGTATCCTCGATTCGGTTGGTGCGCCCGGTCGGCTCTGGAGGAGAGGCCGGGCGCGCTGCTATTTGGTGGGGCGGGTGCCGCGCGTGCCGTACATGCGGGCGCCGATGCGGACCATTGCGGCCGCGGTGAGTGCGACTCCGACGAACGCGCCGGCTGCGAAGACTTGGGGGTCGGTCATGACTTCTGCCCCCAGCCCTTGCCGGTCGCGTCGGCCGGGCGGTGATGGTTGCGGGCGACGTACTCGGCGACGTCGTCCTCGGTGAAGTAGCGGCGCTGGCCGACCTTGACGGACCCGATTCGCTTGGCTCGTGCCTGCGTGAGCCACCACTCGCGGGTCGTGCCGGGGAACCGCTCAGTCAGCTGCTCGGCGGTGAGGTGGCCGGTCATGCCGCGTCGTTCTTCTCGATGAGGACGGCGAGGGCGGCGGTGACGTGGGCGTAGAAGGATTCCGAAACAGCCCGCTCGCCGTGCTCGAATCGGCCAAGATGGCTGTGGTCGACGCCTGCCTGTCGTGCCAGTGCGCGGCGGGTGATGCCGGCGGCGACCCGTGCCGTGCGCAACACGCGCCCGACTGACGGATCGACAGTTGCGATTGGTGTGCTTGGCATGCTCACGAGTTAAGCACTGGTGCGCAACAAGCGCAACTAGGACACGACGGCGTTACCAACTTGTGACACACGCCACAGCACCGAGCGCGTATCTATCTCTACGAATAACCCTCCTTAGGGGCGATAGATGCTCTAGAGTTGCGCTCGCCCACATAGGATTAGGAGTACGGACGATGGACCCGAAACAGGCCGCCGCAATCGGCGCCCAGGTGCGACAGGCGCGCAAGCAGCGCGGCATGACCGTGCAGGAGCTCGCCGACGCGGCAGGGGTCGCCAAGAACACGGTGACGGGGGTCGAGCTCGGGAGGAACACGCGACCGGGCAACCTGAGGGCAGTGTTGGACGCGCTCGGCATCGAGCCGTTGGTCACTCAGATCAAGGACGGCTACCCCGACGACATCCAGCTGATTCTCGACGTGATCGGCCAGTGGCTGCGCGGCAAGGACGAGGCCGCACGGACACGCTCGATCCGGGCGCTGATGATGTTCGTGGCAACGGACGGTAACGATCCGGCCTAGTGGTTGGACGCGATCTTCCGCCTGTCCGTGGCGCAGCGTATGGTCTGAGAACTCTCTCGGGGGAACTCTCAGACAACAGGAATGGCAGGGCGGCGCTGTGCGCGGATGCGAAGTGGTGTGGGACGTGGGGACGGCCGACAGGGTGCAGGCGCTGATGCGCGATGCCGCAGGCGGCCCGTGTCCATGCGAGCAGGGACGACGGTGCCCGCTACTGCCCGAGCGCCCGCAACTGTCGCGGCAGGTTGGATGCGGTTGCGTCGGCGATGGCGTCGACGTCGGCGCGGGCGAGGTGGCCGTAGGTGTCGATGGTCGTCGTGATCGACTCGTGTCCTAGCACTCGCTGGATCACAGGCAGGGGGATGCCCGCGGCGATGGCCCACGACACGAACGTGTGCCGCAGGTCGTGGACGCGCGGGTGCTTCCCGTCGCCGAGCCGGACCACCTGACGGACCGGGCGGCCCGCGCGGTCCTTGACGACTCGCACCTCGTCGCCCGCGAAGTCCTGCACGGCCGGAGCCCACACGAGCCGCCAGAACGTGGCTTGCTTGACGGGCGCGCCGTGGGCGTTGGTGAACACGTACTCGCCACCCTTGCGCCCGGCCAGCAGCGGCTCGAGCGCGTCGAGGACCGGGGTCGGGACGGGCACGGTGCGCTTGGAGCGGGTGGTCTTGGGCACGCCGAGCTCGCGGGCTGACGTGCCGGTCATCTTCCACGCCTTGTGGATCCGCGCGGACCGGGCGGCGACGTCGACGTCCCGGACGGTCAGGGCCGTCGCCTCGGACCAGCGCATGCCGGTGCCCGCCAGCAGCAGGACGAGCGGCTGGTAGCGCGGCCGGATGCGAGAGTGCAGGTCGGCGAACTCGTCGCGGGTCAGGAACACCATCTCGCGCTCGTGACCGCGCGGCAGTCGAGTCCCCTTGCACGGGTTGGCGGGGATGGTGCCGTCGAGGACTGCGGTGTTCATCGCGCCGGACAGGAGCCCGTGCCGGTTGGCGATCGACTTGGACGACAGGCCTTGGACCAGGTCGAGCCGGTTGACCCATTCGGCTACGGCCTTGCGGGACAGCAGGGTCAGCGGTATGGCGCCGATGTCGCCCATGTCGCGGGCGAGGTAGGAGCGGTAGGTGCGGCGCGTGCCGTCGGTGACGCCGGTCAGTCGGTCGATGTGGTCGGCGACGTGGCGGGCGACGGTGGTCGTGCCTTCGGGTAGCGGCGTGGCGAGCAGGTCGAGGGCGCGGGTCGGCCCGAGCGCGTCGAGCAGGGTGCGCCACTGCTCGGCGTTGGCGCGGGAGTCGAAGGTGCGGGATGCCTGCTTGCCGTCGTGGCGGTACAAGACCTGCCATGATTCGGCGCCCGATGGCGTCGAACGCTGCCGGATGCTGCTCAATTGGCTCATCTCCTGTTGACGGGCGGGGAATCCGCGTCAACAGTGAGCATATCAGTGCAGGTCAGAGACGTGCGGAAGGAGGGACTCGAACCCTCATACCGTGTCCCCATCCAACCACGAGTGAGCACGAACGCGGGTCGGCAATCGCAACGAATAGGTCACGATGCCGCGCAACTGTCGCGGTTTCTGTTGACACGGTCAACAGAGCGGGTCCATGATTCAGCCATGAACACCACCACCACCCGCCGCACGTTCGCCGCCCTCGCCGCAGCCGGCGCCCTCACCCTGGCCCTCGTCGGCTGCTCCCCGAGCACTGACGCCACGCCCACCCCGGTCAGTCAGTCCCGCGTCGTGGTCCTGAACGGCGCGGAGTGCGACCAGTGCAGCGAGCAGGTGCAGCGGTGGGAGCCGGACGGCTCCTTCCAGCGGGTCACCAAGTGGGATGACGGCAGCTTCAGCGATGAGCGCTGGGAGCCGGACCACACCTACACGCGCACGACGACGGTCGGCGTGGACACGACCACCTACGAGGGGACGTGGAGCAAGTGACTCGGGAGATCCGCGTCGGCCGCGTCGGCGCCTTCAAGGCTCAGGGCATCGTCGGCCTGTGGCTCGGGCGGTGGCAACTCGACTACCGCTCGGACGGTTGGCTGCCGCTGTCGGTCCGGCGTGGGCGGCGGGGCGGCTGGCGGGTGTTGCGGCTCGGTCGGTTCGGGCGCGTCACGTTCGCGCCGCTGCTCGAGGTGGGTCGCCCATGACCCGT
>DASSKO010000176.1:0-2522 GCA_035690425.1 Nocardioidaceae bacterium | reverse complement strand
CTCGCGCGCCTGCAGCCAGATCCGCTCGCCGACCTTGTACGACGGAGCCTGTCCCGGCCAGCCGAGATAGCGGTCGAGCTCGAAGCGCAGGAAGTCCTCGTCGATCCGGCAGTGCTGGGTCAACAGCTCGAACCCGAGCTCAGGCGTCCAGCGCTCACCGGGGTGGAAGCCGAACGGGTTGTCGGCCGGGATCTCCAGCTCCAGATGCATGCCGATGTCGATGATCACCCGCACCGCGCGAAACGCCTGCGCGTCCAGCATGCCGAGCAGGTCGCCGGGGTCGTCGAGATACCCGAGGTCCTGCATCAGCCGCTCGGCGTACAGCGCCCAGCCCTCGCCGTGGCCGGAGACGAAGCACATCAGCCGCTGCCACCGGTTTAGCAGGTCGGTGCGGTGGGCGTTCTGCGCCACCTGCAGATGGTGACCGGGCACGCCCTCGTGGAAGACGGTCGTCACCTCCTGCCAGGTCGCGAATGACGTGACGCCTTCGGGGACCGCCCACCACATCCGGCCGGGGCGGTGAAAGTCCTCGCTCGGGGCGGTGTAGTAGATGCCGCCGTCGCTGGTGGGCGCGATCCGGCACTCGATGCGACGGATGGGCGCGGGGATGTCGAAGTGCCGGTCGGCAAGCTCGTCGATGGCACGGTCGGCCAGCTGCTGCATCCAGTCGCGGAAGGCCTCCTTGCTGCCGATCCGGCGCGCCGGATCGGCGTCCAGTGCTGCGACGGCGTCGTCGACGGTGCCACCGGGCACGATCTGCTCCGCCGCTCGGACCATCTCGTTCTCGATCCGAGCCAGCTCCTGCCAGCCCCAGGCGTAGGTCTCGTCGAGGTCGATGGTGGCTCCGAGGAAGGACCGGGAGGCGAGCTGGTAGCGCTCGCGACCGACGGCGTCACGGTCGGATGCCTTGGGAGCCAGCTCGTCGGTCAGGAACCGGCCAAACGTGCGGAAGGCCTGCCGCGCCCGGTCGGCGGCGCGCCGAAGGTCGGTGCTGAGACCGCGCCCCTCCGGGGCGGTCGCCAACAGTGTCGTGAAGAAGTCGCCACCGGGCCTGCTGTGCTCGGTCCAGGCGGCAGTCTGCTGGGCACACGCGAGCACCTGCCGGCGCGCGGCGACCTGGCCGGCGTCGGCGCTGGCGCGCAGGGTCTCCCGGTAGCCGTCGAGTGTCTCCGGCACCGCGTCCAGCCGTGCGCGCACGTTGTCCCATCCCTGCGGGCTGCTGGTGTCCATCTGGTCGAACACCATCCGCAGGTCTTGCAGCGGGCTGGCGATCACGTTGAGCCCGCTCTGGGTGAGGCCGGCGGCATACTCCTCGGCCTCGACGCCGAGCCGCTCGAGCATCGCATCGCGGGCGACGGCCTCGCGCGCATCTGTCGGCTCGGTCCGCCCCAGCGCCGCGAGAGTACGTCGTACCAGCGCGTCACGCTCGGCGAACCCGTCCGGCGACAGGTCGGTCAGCAGGTGGTCGTAGCCGCTGATGCCCAGGTGGGTGGCGTCGTTGGGAGAGAGCGCGGCGTACTCGTCGACGTAGGAGTCGGCCACGGCATCCACGGGTCGGTCGGTCACACCGGTGACCCTACGACAGGTTGCCGAGCGGTCCGAGCGAGATTAGCGTGCGAAGCGCTTCGTGGCATGCGAGAGGGAGGGCACGATGGTCAAGGCGATACCCGAGGACTATCCGCGCGTGGTCCCCTACCTGCACATCGACGGCGCCGGCGCAGCCATCGACTTCTACACCGAGGTGCTCGGTGCCACCGAGCGGATGCGCATGCCCGGCGACACTGCGGACACGATCGGCCATGCCGAGCTGCAGATCGGCGACGCCCTCATCATGCTCGCCGACGAGGCGCCGGACATGGACATCCGCGGACCGAAGACCGTCGGCGGGACGCCGGTCACGATCTGCTTGTACGTCGACGACGTCGACGTAGTGATGGAGCGGGCGACCTCGGCCGGTGCCCGGATCCTGCGCCCGGTGGAGAACCAGTTCTACGGCGACCGCACCGGCACGTTCGAGGATCCGTTCGGCCACCACTGGAGTGTCATGACGCATGTCGAGGACGTCGACCCCGACGAGATGCGGCGCCGGATGGCCGAGATGACCGGCTGACCACCGGCGTTCCGGCTCCTCAGACCGGCCGTGACTCGGCGACGCGGCGCATCCAGTACCGGAACCAGGCGTCGCCGAACGGCACGTACACCCGCACCGGCACTCCTCGTGCGACGAGGTCGTCGAGGGCCTCTGGGCGGACGCCGAGCAGCTGCTCGACCGGGTGGGGGCCGAGGGCGGTCAGCAGCGCCTCACGCAGCACACCGTCGTGGGTAGCCAGGGAGAACGCCGCGCCAGCGTCGGCGAGCCGGTGCGCCAGCCGCAGATAGGCGATGTCGGTGGGTTCGCCGTAGGGCAGCGCTCGGTTGGCCGGTTTCAGATAGGCGCCCTTGACGAGTCGGACGTGCACACCGGCTTCGAGCAACCGCTCCAGGTCTGTCGGTGAGCGGTGAAAGTTCGCCTGCACCGTGGC
>DASSKO010000175.1:0-8744 GCA_035690425.1 Nocardioidaceae bacterium | reverse complement strand
CCTGCACCGCACCTTCGTCCGGGCGATCACCGCGACCGCCGACCGCGCCGGCCGGATCGACCCCGCCGCTGAGAGACCCGGTCGTCAGTCGACCATCGCCAGCAGCTCGTCGAGCGCGTCGCGCAGGTAGTCGATCAGATTCCACACGTCGGGCACCAGCTCACGGCAGGCGATCAGGCCGAAGTCCAGAGCGCCGTCGTAGGAGAACAAGGTGATGTTGAGGCCACCGGTCATGTCGGTCACCGCCGAGACCGGATATACGCCGGCGACCCGCGCCCCGGCGACGTAGAGCGGCAGTTGCGGCCCCGGCACGTTGGACACGAACAGGTTGAACGGCAGCCCCGGTGCGGTGACCAGCCGGAACAGCGAGCGTGCGGCGAGGCCGTTCAACGCCGTGGGCAGCGCGGCACTGAGGTCTTGCAAGATGGTCGCGGGGATGGCTTGGAAGGCCCGCTTGGCCTCGACCATCGAGGTCTGCATGAACTCCAGCCGCTGCGTCGGGTCGTCGAGGTGCGTGGGCATCTCGGCCAGCATCACCGACACCTGGTTGCCGCCGACGGCCTGCTCGTCGTCGCCCCGGATCGACACGGGTACGGCGACGACGATCGGCACCGACGGCAGGCCGTCGTGGTCGAGCAGCCACCGGCGCAACGCGGCGCTGCACAACGTGAGCACCACGTCGTTGAGCGACATGCCGAACGCGTCCTTCACCTGCTTGACCCGGTCCAACGGCATCGACCCGAAGGCGAACCGCCGGTGCGCGGTGATCGGCCCGTTGAGCGGCGTACGCGGCGCCTGGAGGGCACGGTGCTCAGCGGCCCGATCACCGCCCTCCTCGGTGCCGAACTGCCCGGCCATCCGTGCGGCCGCGCCCGCAAGCTCGCTGATCACGCGCACGCCTGGCAGGGTGCCCACCGCGGGCAGGTCGGCCAGGTGCGGCAGCGTCTTCGGCAGGCTGCGGGCCAGCTCACCCGGCTGCCGCACCGCCTGCGAGATGCCCCTGCCGAGCATCTCCACAGCATTCGGCAACGCAGCCGGCAGCCACGGGTCGTCGGGCGCGTCCACGTCGCGCGGCTCGGGGGTGACGTCCATGATCGTGGCGAGGATCTCGGCACCGCTCACACCGTCGATCGCCGCGTGGTGGACCTTCGCGTAGATCGCGGACCGGCCACCCTCGACGTTGTGGACCAGGTACATCTCCCACAGCGGACGGGTGCGGTCCAGCGGCCGGGCGTGGATGCGCGAGACCTGCTCGGCGAGCTGGTCCATGCTGCCGTCGCCGGGCAGCGCGATCTCGCGAAGGTGGAACTCCAGGTCGAAGGCGGGATCGTCGGCCCAGTACGGACGCCCGAGCCCGAGCGGCACGCTCACCAGCCGCTGACGCAGCGGAGCAGCCAGGTGCAGCCGGGGCTCGAGCACGTCGCGCAGCATCTCCAGGGTCAGCTCACCGCCGGCGGCGGTGGCCGGGTCGAGCAGCAGCAGTCCGCCGACGTGGCCGACCGTGGTGGCCGACTCCACGTTGAGGAACTGCGCGTCGAGCGAGCTCAGCTCTTGCATGGTGCCCTCCTTCTCGCCGGCGCCGTCTCCGCCAGGTCTCACTCCCAGAACCGCCGCAGGCGCCTGTCCTCCGGCGCCAACCGCTCGATCGTGACCGAGCCCAAGAACGCCGTACCCCGCACCCGCAGCACCCGGCCGTGCTGCGGCATCGGCGCCAGTCCCTTGCTGCTCTTGATCGAGCACTCGCCGAGCACGGTGTTGACCTCGTCGACGACCACCACGTCGGCGCCGACCCGGATCTTGATCTCGCCCAGCAGGGACACGCAGCTGACCACGACCTCCGGCTCGGCGAAGGACGCCTCCCGCAGGTCGATCTCCACACTGCCGAGGATCGCGGTGGCCGTATAGGCCGCGGGCACCACCCACACACCGTTGCGCTTGTGCTCGCTGAGGATCGCCTGTGACCGCGTCGTCGTGGGCACGCCGCCCACGCCGGAGCTGACCGACTGGGTACGACGGGTGCCGGGCAGGTCGGCCACCAGCGGCTCGAGGTTGCGGTAGGTCTTGGCCGTGAACGCCTGCTCCAACCGCTGCTCGAGCTCGTCCATGTCCAGCCGGCCCTCACCTGCGGCATCGCGCAGCATCTCGGCCACCCGGTCGCGATCGTCGTGCGACACCCGCAGGTCGCGTCGGGGATCCGGGCGCTGGTCGGGCATATTGCTCACCCCTTGACCCTAACCCGCCGCGCCGACCGCCAGGCGGGACCTTTACGCGGCCCCGCGGCGGTGCCACCATCTCACTAGACCCCATCGGGGGCGGAGTGCGGCCGGTCGCCTCCTGGCCGACCGCTCCGATCCGAGGAGCGCCCATGCGCCGCGCAGTCGTTGCCCTCACCACCACCGTGCTTCTCGCCGCCGGGCTGATGTCCACCGCCCCCACGAGCGCGGCCGTCCCGGCGTTCGACCACCTCGACCCGGGGGGACAGCCGGATCTCCGCGAACGGCTCCCGGTCAACGTGGTCTTCGTGGGCTACAACCGGCGGCAGGTCCGCACCGGCGAGTTCGTCGACGGCCTCGCCCGGCGTTATCAGCCCATCGTGCGCTCCCGCGCCTTCTACGGCATCGAGGAGAAGCTGGGAATCACCTACCGCTACGACTACCGGCTGCGGTTCACGGGGCGCCGATACGAGGGACGGTTCTTCCGAACGCTCAAGCGGCTGTCGCGCCCCGCTCCGCTGACCATGTACCAGCAGCAGTACAACGACCAGGCCGACAACGTGCTCGACGTCCGCAGCAACAGCTACATCGACGCGCCGAGCGTGGAGAGGTGGCTGGCCGCGAACGCGCCGCGCGGCGTCAACACGCGCCGCAACACCATCTACCTCATCAACTGGTACCACCGGCGGGACTTCGAGTTCCACGTGTACACCAAGACCAACGAGCCCGACCCCGACACCGGCTACAACTTCGGCGCGCAGCGTGACAGTCGCAAGATCGTGGCGTGGGGCGGCACCACGGCCGCCGACGAGGAGAACGGGCTCGGCTCCACCCGCCGGGTCTGGTTCCACGACATCTCGGCCGGACCGGAGTCCTGGGGCGGCAGCTGGAACGTCGACGACGGGGACCTCGACGGCGACGGGGTGGCCGACTACCGGATCCCCACGGCGTGGGAGTACGGACCGGGGGCGTACCGGCCGCGGTCCGCGCTGACCGGCGATCTGGCCAAGCTGACCCGCTACGTGGGCCTCGACCTGCTGTTCACCACCTCACCCCTCTACCCCGCCGAGCTCCCGACCGACGAGCCGCCGGAGACGATCAACGTCGACAACAACACCTACGAGGGCTGGCCGGGCACCAACGCCAGCAGGGAGTACGTCACCAGGCCGCTGCTGATGGCCGAGCTCGGTGAGCTGCTGCACCGCGACCAGCTCAGCTATGACAACCAGGATCTGCGCTATGCCGGCGACGCGAGGCGCTGCTACCTGCTGCTGCTCGAGGACGAGTCGTGCTACCCCCGCCTCGGCTATCCGCCGTTCGCCAACCTGTTCCTGCAGAACACCTTCCAGCTGAAGCGCACCCAGGACGACCGTGGTCGGGTGGACTACGAGCTGCCGATCTTCAGCTACGCCGTGGATGCCGGGGTCGGCGCGCCTGCGCTCGGCTTCGCCGACGACAACTACCGCGACGGCACCCAGACCTACGTCTTCGCGTTCGTCTCACCGGAGATCGTGGAGTCCGGGTACGGCCTGACCACCACGATGATCCACGAGGTCGGCCATCACGTCGCGCTCAGCCATCCCCACGACGGGTACGACAGCAGCAGCGGTGTGGACTTCGAGCCGACCGGTGACTTCTTCTTCGCCTGGGCCGGTGACGAGGCCAACTCGATGATGAGCTACATCGACCTCAACTGGGACTTCAGCCAGTTCGACCTCGACAACATGGACCGGTTCCAGGCTGCCGCGCTGATCGAGGCCACCAACCGGCTCGCCGGACAGGCGCTGGCCGCGGACGACGCTCCGCGGGCCTACGACGAGCTGCGCCGGGCCGACCGGCTGGTCGGGCGCTCCGAGGCGGCCTTCGCCGGGCACCACTACCGCTGGGCGCTGCGGTTGGCCGGGCGGGCCTACGACCAGGCGCTGGAAGGCGCTGGCGAGGCAGGCGTGGACATCGAGCAGGCACAGCTGCGGGCGCTGGTGGCGGACCGAGCGGCGCGGCAGGCCTCCGCGGTGCACCAGCCGGGCGAGTTCATCGACACCCTCGACCCGGACGGGCCACGCAGCCAGCCGTGACGAGCCGCCGGGACATCGCCACTCAGCGAGACCGTCACTGCCGGACCTGCACCTCGTCGAAGGCGATCTGGCCCTCGACCTGGCTGTAGTCGATGTTCTCGACGTCGTCGCTCCAGACGTAATGCGCCTTGCCGAACCACAGCGGGATGATCGGCATCTCCTCGAGGACGATGTCCGCGGCCTGCTGGTAGAGGTCGATCGCGACCTCGGTGGACTCCGCGGTCTCCGCCTGGTCGAGCAGCTCCTCGAACTCTTCGTTGTAGTACTGGCTGTAGTTGGAGCCGCCCTCCTCGCTGTACAGCGGACGCAGGTAGTTTTCCGGCGACGGGTAGTCCATCTCCCAGCCGAGCCGGTAGGGGCCGTTCAGGTCGAACTGCGTCAGCAGCTCGAGATACTGCGCCCACTGGGTGCTCTGCAGCTCGTAGTCGAGACCGAGCACCTGGCTCCACTGGTCGCCGACCGCGCGGACCCAGTCCTCGTAACCTGCGCCGGCGTTGAAGTACAGTTTCACGGTGTTGTCGGGGACGCCACCGGACTCCTCGTACAGCCGCTTGGCCTGCTCGGGGTCGAACGTGCAGTACTCGCAGGCATCCTCACGCGCACCGGGGACGATCGGCGCGATGACACCCTGGGCGGGGATGTAGAGCCCGTTGAAGAGCCGGGAGATGATCTCCTTGCGGTCGATCGCCAGCGACAGCGCCTGCCGGAGCTTCTTGTCCTGCCAGTCCTCGTCGTAGACGGGGTAGCCGAGGTAGGAGAACGCCGAGCTGGGCTCCTCCAGCCAGCGGTCGCCGGCTTGCTCCTTGGCCTGCGGCCACACCTGGGCGTCCGGCGCCACGATGTCGAGGCTGCCGGCCCGCCAGTCGCGGTACGCCGTGCCGATGTCGGCGTAGATCGCGAACGTGATCTCGTCGGCGTTCGCCGGGCGCTCGCCCCCGTAGTCCTCGTAGCGCTCGACCACGATCTCCTCGTTGTGCTCCCACTCACCCTGGATCTGGTAGGGCCCGTAGCCGATCGGCGACGCGTTGCACTGGTCGATGTGCTCGAAGCACTCGGCAGTGCCTGCGGCGAACGCCGGCGTGTACGCCAGCACCTGCCCGAACTGGGAGAACGGCTTGCTCAGCGTCACCTCGAAGGAGTACTCGCCGGTCTTCTCCAGCCCGCTGAGCTGCTTGGCATCCGGCTGCTGACCCTCCTCGGCGTTCATGGCGTCGTAACCCTCGACCATGGCGAACAGGAAGTTGGTGTCGGTGGCGTGGGGTCCGTAGGCGGAGTAGTTCCAGGCCCGGATGAACGCGTCCGCGTTCACCGGTTCACCGTTGTGGAAGGTGTAGTCCTCCCTGAGCTGGACCGTCCACACCGTGTTGTCCTCGGTGGTCACCGACTCGGCCACCACCGGGATCAGGTCGCCCGTCTCCGCGTCGACGTTCACCAGCGGGTCGTAGAGCACGCTCAGCACCTGGGAGCACTCGGACGCATAGCACTGCGCAGTGGGGAACAACGGCGACGGCTCGGCGATGTAGGTGCTGTAGGAACCACCAGGCACGTCCGCACCCGGGTCCTTACCCACAGGTCCAGTGCTGTCGGTGGCGTCGCCCCCCGCGCCTGCACTGCACGCGGTGCACAACAGGCCGACCGTCGCGACGGCTGCGACCAACCTCCCTGTCGACGGCAATCGCATCGCTTCTCCTGACCTCGGTTTCCGCTTCTCCCCGTGCTGGGTCGGGCTGTGCCCGCGCTCGAGCCAGGCACGTGCTGCCGGCCGCATCGCAACCGAGGCTTGATTCATCCGTTATCGGAGCGTGATGGGCCGGTCAGCGGTCGGGGGTGTCCAGCTGCTCGATCGACACCACCTCGGAGCGGAGGGGCTTTCGCAGCGTCGCCGAGCGGCAGGTGAGCCGCGTCGGCTCGGCACGCGTGCAGCGGACGGTCACGAGCCAACGCTGCTCCCCCACCGCAAACCCGGCGGTGGTCAGCTCGCCGTCGACCGAGTGCTCGTGCAACCGCAGGGCGCCGAGCTCGGTCAGGTCGAGGTGGCGCCGCAGGTGCGCCTCGGCCGCCTGGATCGCGAAGCCGTAGCCGGCACGGCCGCGCAGGTTCTCCAGGTCGAGGTGGCCGGCAAGCCGGGCCGACGCGATTCGTGGCCCCGACGCGGCGTCGGCGCGGCCGTAGTAGAGCCCGTCGGGCAGCTGCAGCAGGTTGCCGGCAAAACGATCGCCGCCGATGTGTGAGCACTCCCAGGTGTGCTGCGGGTGCGACTGCGCGAGGGCGCGGGCCAGCGGACGACCCAGCTCGGCGCAGCAGATGTCGTGGCGGCCGTGGGTGCACACGCAGAAGATCGGGTCCTGCGACCGGGGCAGCCCCACCGAGCGGCCACGTCCGAGCGCCGCCAGATCGAGGTCCAGCAGGGCGCTGACGTCATCGAGCACGGCCGTCTCCAGCCACGGCTCGTGCGGGTCGGCGTACGCGGCGAACACCCGGACGCCGGCGGGTTGCTCGCGGCCGTGGCGGCGGATCAGCAGCGGACGCACCCCGGCGGCGGCGCAGCGGCCGGTCAGCTCGCCGGTGAGTGCATCGGGAAGACGGCAGTCGGCCAGCGCGTCCTCGCCCCATGGGCCGGGCTGCTGGATCAGCAGGAATGCCCGGACCGTCGAGGCGGTGCCTTCCATCGCTTCGCCCTGGGACGCACTTGCCGCGGCGCACCGGAAGGCAGCCGGCGACGCGGCGCTCAACCGACGACCTCGAGCAGTCCCTCCCGCACCAGCCGGCGCGTGAGCACGCGGGCGCTCTCGGCGTCGAGCCATGCGGACAGGTCGGTCGGCCGCAGCTGCTCCACAGCACCGACGTGCTCGAGCGCCTCGCGCAGCCGGGCAGGCACCCGCAGCTCGCGGTCACCGAGCAGGACGCGCAGTTGGTCACCGTCGGAAACCAGCTGGCAGGCCGACCCCGGCCGACGACGCAGCACGGTGTGGTCGGACAGCTCGCGCGCGGCGAGCCGGTCGCGCAGGCCGCCGGGTACGGCGGTGTGGCGGGTGGTCAGGAACCGCTCGACCTCGGCGGCGGCGACGGACTCGGCGTCGAGGTCGCGCAGGGTCTCGGCGACCGCCAGCAGACGGGTGCCGACGTCATCGGCGAAACGGCGGCGGTCGTGCAGGTAGCCGGCCGGCAGGTGGGCGTCGAGCTCGGCCCCCGTCGCAGACGCCAGCGCACGCTCGAGCACCTGCCGCCAGGTCACCTGGTTGATGCCGACAGTGACATGCAAGGAGGCGACCGCCTGCGTCCGCGCGGCGTGCGGGGTGCCCGTCGGCAGATACATGGAGGTCCCCGGCTCCATCAGCACCTCTCGGGCGCCGGAGGCGTCGTGCACCTCCCACAGCTTGCGGCCATGGGTCTGGAAAGTGAACACGTCGTGGGTGTCGGAGTGCAGCGCGAAGCCTTGTGAGCCGGGCGGAGTGAGGTAGGCGTTGGCCTGGCACGGGTGCCCCAGCGCCAGCTCGAGCTCACGCACCAGCCGCGTCAGCGGCGGCCAGTAGCGGTGCAGCCCTTGCAGCACGACGGTGGCGCCGGAGTCGAAGAGGTCGAGCACCTTGCGGGCGTCGACCAGGCCGGTCATGCTCACGCCGGCAAGGGTGGCCGAGCGGGTGAAGGCCGACGACGGCAGGACCGCACCGTCTTGGGCCAGCCGCACCGCAGGCGTGCGCATGCCAGTGCTCGTCAGCAGGTGGTCGACGTCGTCGAACGACAGCAGGCCGACGACGTCAGCCGGTGCCGCGAGGTGGACGTGCACCTGCGACGCCCAAACCTTGTCGATGAAGGTCTGGGCGTCGCCGGACAGCAGCTCGAGAGCGTCCAACGCTCAGGAGTCGGTGGCGTCGGCGTCGGTGCTGTCGCCGTCGGTCACGTCGGTGGAGTCACCGTCGGTGCTGTCCGCGTCGGTGCTGTCGGCGTCGGCATCGGTGCCGTCCGCGTCGGTGCCGGGGCGCCCTTGGGCAGTCACGCCCACGGTCTCCATGTCCTCGTCGCGCAGCGCCTCTTCGCGTGTCATGCTCATGGTCTACCTCCTCCGGATGTCACGGCCGATGTGCCGCGGTCATCCACGTCGTACCCGCTGGGACAACCCTCACACGAGATGTCGCGGCCGACCGCACCGTGCGCTGCCGACACTTCCTGCGCTCAACTGCCCTTCCTGCGGCAGCAGCACCCCGACAACCGCGCAAGACGGACAAAACCGGGTCACTCCCCTGCAGGAAGCAGAGTCTGATGCAGGGAGCGCGGTCGTCGCGAGCTAGCGTACGGGGCATGGGGCATACCGTCGTGGCCAGGGCGGTCTCCGAGCGCGGCGAGGTGGTGGTGCGCCGGCGCGACGACGGCGCGGTGGAGCTTCGGGTCAACGGTGTGTTCGTGATGGACACGGCGCAGACGGACACCGAACGGCTGCTGGCTCGAGCCGCGCTGG
>DASSKO010000174.1:0-3762 GCA_035690425.1 Nocardioidaceae bacterium | reverse complement strand
CCGCGAGCGTCTGGCCGTCCTCGACCCAGTCTGTGGCGGAGATCCGCACGGTCATCGGCCGCTCGGTCGGCCACACCTCGCGGACGGCGTGCCACACCTCGAGCGGGAACCGCAGCCGGCCCTGCACGTCACCGCCGTACTCGTCGGTGCGGCGGTTGGTGCACGGCGAGAGGAAGCCGCTGAGCAGGTAGCCGTGCGCGCAGTGCAGCTCGAGCAGGTCGAACCCGGCCTCCGCGCCACGTCGGGCCGCGTCGACGAACTCCTGCCGGATCTCGTCGAGGTCGGCACGGCTGAGCTCGCGCGGCACCTGGTTCACGCCTGCGCGGTAGGGCACCGGTGAGGCGGCGGCGACCTCCCAGTTCCCGGAGTCCAGCGGCTGGTCGATGCCCTCCCACATCAGCTTGGTCGAGCCCTTGCCGCCGGAGTGCCCCAGCTGCAGGCCGATCTTCGCCTCGGTGTCCCGGTGCACGAAGTCGACGACCCGCTTCCAGGCGTCGCGCTGCGCGTCGGTCCACATGCCGGTGCAGCCGGGGGTGATCCGGCCCTCCGGCGAGGTGCAGACCATCTCGGTCATCACCAGTCCGGCACCGCCGAGCGCCTTGCCACCCAGGTGCACGAGGTGGAAGTCGTCGGGCATGCCGTCGGTCGCGACGTACATGTCCATCGGGGAGACCACGACCCGGTTGTGCAGCTCCAGGCCCGCGCCGGACGCCGAGCGCAGCGTGAACGGTTGGAACATCGGCGGCCGGACCTCGCCGGTGCCGTTGCCTCGCCGCTGCTCGTGGTCGGCGAACCAGGCGTCGAGCCGGTCCACGAACTCCGGGTCGCGCACCCGGAGGTTGTCGTAGGTCACCCGACGGCTGCGGGTCATGATGTTGAAGCCGAACTGCAGCGGCTCCTGATCGACGTACTGGCCGAGGTTCTCGAACCACTCCAGGCTGGCCTGCGCGGCGCGCTGGGTGGAGGCCACCACCGCCTTGCGCTCGGTCGCGTAGGACTTCAGCGCCGCGTCGAGCGAGGACTCCTCGTGCAGGCAGGCCGCAAGTGACAGCGCGTCCTCCATCGCGAGCTTGGTGCCCGACCCGATCGAGAAGTGCGCGGTGTGGGCGGCGTCGCCGAGGAGTACGACGTTGCCGTGCCGCCACTGCTCGTTGCGCACCGTGGTGAAGCTGATCCAGCGGGAGTTGTTGGCCAGCACCGCGTGGTCGTCCAGCACGTCGGGGAACAGGTCGCGGATCCGGGCGATCGACTCCTCGTCGGACTCACCGGGCTGCCACGCGTGCGCGTGCTCTCCGAACCCGGCCTTCTCCCAGACCGCGGAGTTCATCTCGACGATGAACGTGCTGCCCGTGGTGTCGAACGGGTAGCCGTGCACCTGCATCACGCCGTGCGGCGTCTCGCTGATGTAGAACTTGAACGCGTCGAAGACCCGGTCCGTGCCGAGCCACATGTACTTGCAGTCGCGCACGTCCAGGGTCGGTCGGAACGTGGCGGCGTACCGCTGCCGCACCTCGGAGTTCAGCCCGTCGCACGCGACCACGAGGTCGTAGTCGCGCGCGAGCTCGTCGACGTCGGGAGCGGGGGTGGAGAACCGGACGTCCACGCCCAGGTCGGCGCACCGCTCCTGGAGGATCTGCAGCAGCCGTTTCCGCGACATCGCGGCGAACCCGTGACCGCCGCTGGTGACGACCTCACCCTTGACGTGCACGTCGATGTCGTCCCAGACCGCGAACTCGGCGGCCATCGCGCGGTACACCGCGGGGTCGGCGTGCTCGATGCCGCCGAGCGTCTCGTCGCTGAACACCACGCCGAAGCCGAAGGTGTCGTCGGCGGCGTTGCGCTCCCACACGGTGATCTCGTGCCGGGCGCCCACGGTCCGGGACAGCTGCTGGGCGAGTGCCGCGAAGTACAGCCCGCCCGGCCCGCCGCCGATCACCGCGATCCGCATGTGCCCCACTGTATTGCGTTCTTGACGAGCGTTGTCAAGGCGCAATACCGTCGCCGACATGGCGCAGTTCGGTCTGTCCGGCGAGCAGGAGCGGTACGTCGAGCACGTGCGCGACCTGGCGACCACCGAGCTCGAGGTGCCGCCCGGCGAGGACGGCCGGGTGAACCGGCCGCTGCTCCGCGAGCTCGGCAGGCTCGGCCTGCTGCGCGGGCTGTTCGGCGGGGACCCGGACGAGCCGGTCGCCGCCGGCGGGGACGCCGCGGCGCTGCAGCTGTGCCTGCTCCGCGAGACCCTGGCGACGGTCAGCACCGAGGCGGAGACCGCGCTCGCGCTGCAGGGCCTGGGCAGCTACCCGATCCTCCAGTCCGGCACGCCGGGGACCGTCGAGCGCTGGCTGCCCGGGGTGGTGAGCGGCGAGGTGGTCGCGGCCTTCGCGCTCTCGGAGCCCGGTGCGGGCTCGGACGCGGCCGCGCTGCGCCTGCGGGCGGAGCGGGACGACGAGGGGTGGCTCCTCACCGGGGAGAAGACCTGGATCTCCAACGCCCCGGAGGCCGACGTCTACACCGTCTTCGCGCGCACGACCCACGGCGCCGGGGCGAAGGGCGTCACCGCCTTCGCAGTCCCCGGTGACGCCGAGGGGCTGACCGGCGAGCCGCTCGACATGCTCGCCCCGCACGCGTTGGGGACGCTCCGCTTCGACGGCGTCCGGGTCGGCCCGGAGGACCTGCTCGGTGACCTCGACGCCGGCTTCACCGTCGCCATGCGCACGCTCGACCTGTTCCGGCCCAGCGTCGGCGCCTTCGCCGTCGGGATGGCCCAGGCCGCTCTCGACGCCACGGTGCGCTGGTCGCTCGAGCGCCAGGTGTACGGCGGGCCGCTGCACGCCCAGCAGTCGGTCCAGCACACGCTCGCCGAGATGGCCACCCGCGTCCAGGCCGCCCGGCTGCTGGTCCGGTCGGCCGCGTCGGCGTACGACTCCGGGGTGCTCGCCCGCGAGATCACCGAGGCCGCGGCGATGGCGAAGCTGTTCGCCACCGAGTCCGCGCAGTGGGTGGTCGACCAGGCGGTGCAGCTGCACGGGGCCCGTGCCCTGCAGCGCGGCCACCTGCTCGAGCACCTCTATCGTGAGGTGAGGGCGCCGCGGATCTACGAGGGTGCCTCCGAGGTGCAGCGCACGATCATCGGCCGGTCGTTGGTACGGCGGGAGCAGCAGAGAGGCACGCAGTGAGCAGCAGATACCGGGGATCGGTCCCGATCACCGAGGAGTGGAAGCACTTCCGGTTCGAGGTGGCCGACGGCGTCGCCACGGTCACCCTGGACCGGCCGGACAAGCTCAACCCGCTGACCTTCGAGAGCTACGCCGACCTGCGCGACCTGCTCCACGAGCTGCCGCACCGCGGTGACGCCGACGTGCTGGTGATCCGTGGGGAGGGCAAGGGCTTCTGCGCCGGTGGCGACGTCAACGAGATCATCGGCGAGCTGATCAAGATGGACGCCCGCGACCTGATCGGCTTCACCCGGATGACCGGCGACGTGATCAAGGCGATGCGCGAGTGCCCGGTGCCGATCGTCGCCGGCATCCAAGGCATCGCCGCGGGGGCAGGCTCGGTGATCGCGCTCGCCGCCGACTTCCGTGTCGTGACCCGGTCGGCGAAGTTCGCGTTCCTGTTCACCAAGGTGGGGCTCTCCGGCGGCGACATGGGCGCGGCGTACCTGCTGCCCCGCCTGGTCGGCGCCGGCCGTGCGACCTCGCTGCTGATGCTGGGCGACACCATCGACGCCGAGACCGCGGACCGCTACGGGCTCGTGTCAGA
>DASSKO010000173.1:0-13220 GCA_035690425.1 Nocardioidaceae bacterium | reverse complement strand
GCTGGTGATTCACCTCACGGTTGTGCTGGTACCCGTCACGGCCATGACGGCCTTCGTGTTCGCGGCGGTCCGACGCTGGCGCTGGATGCTGCGCTGGCCGCTCGCTGTGCTGGCGGTGGGGTCACTGGTCTCCACCGGCGTGTCGGTGCTGGCGGGCAAGGCGTTCGTCGAGGCCCGGCCGCAGCTGGCGCGGTTGGTGAGCGAGCACGAGGAGGCCGGCGAGCTGCTGTTGGTCTGCACGGCAGTGTTCACCGTGGTGGCGCTGGTGGCGGCCGGCACGCTCGGCGGACCTACCGCAATGGCCTCGGGACGTGGGATGCGCCGCGGCTCGTCGCGCCCGGTGGAGGTCGGGGTCTCGGCGCTGCTCACGGTGGCAGCGGCCGCGTGTCTGTACCAGGTCGTCCGCACCGGCGACCTCGGCGCCCGCGCGGTCTGGGGCGGCTGAGCCCGACCGTGCACCAGCCGCGGGCGCGGATCGCCGTACCCGAGCCTCAGCGCGTGCGCTCGTCGGCCTCGGTGCGCTCGCGGCTGGCAAGGATCCGCCGGAACGACGCCACCCGGACGGGGTCAAGGCGGCCGTCGGCCACGGCCAGGTCGAGGCCGCACTCCGGCTCGGTCTCGCCGTGGGTGCACCCACGCGGGCACTCGTCGGTGAACTCCAGCAGGTCGCCGAAGGCGTGGATCAGCCGGTCGGAGTCGACGTGGGCCAGCCCGAAGGAGCGGATGCCGGGCGTGTCGAACACCCACCCGCCGAACGGGAGCCGCCATGCATAGGCAGACGTCGAGGTGTGCCGGCCGCGGCCCGTGACTGCGTTGACCAGGCCGGTCGAGCGGTTTGCCTCCGGCACCAGCGCGTTGACCAGCGTGGACTTGCCGACCCCGGAGTGACCCAAGAACACGCTCGCCCGGTCCCGCAGGTGCGCGCGCAGCTCGTCGAGATCGCCACCGCGCCGCGTGACCACATGCTCCACCCCGAGCGGCCGGTAGAGCTCGAGCAGCTCGTCGGGGGACGCGAGGTCAGCCTTGGTCAGGCACAACAGCGGCTCGATGCCCGCGTCGTAGGCGGCGGCGAGCGCTCGGTCGATGAATCCGTGCCGCGGTGGCGGGTCGGCCAGCGCGGTCACCATCACCAGCTGGTCGGCGTTGGCCACGACGACCCGCTCGACCGGATCGTCATCGTCGGCGGTGCGTCGCAGCACGGCCTGCCGGTCGTCGACCTCGACGACCCGCGCCAGTGAGCCCTCCGTGCCGGAGACGTCGCCCACCAGCCGCACCCGGTCACCGACGACCACTCCCTTGCGTCCCAGTGAGCGCGACTTCATCGCGACCACTGCCGTCGCGTCCTCGAGCATGCAGCTGTAGCGTCCGCGGTCGACCGTGATCACCCGGGCCGGCACCGCGTCGGCGTGGCTGGGGCGCTCCTTGGTGCGCGGCCGGGTGCGCCGCCCCGGGCGGTCGTAATGCTCCACGTCGTGCTCGTCGTAGCCGCCTCTGCTCATCGCAGCAGCGCCTCCCACGCTCCCGCGAAGTCGGGATGGGTCTTGCGGGTCGTAGCGACGTCCTCGACCTGCACGCCCGGCACCCGCAGCCCGAGTACGGCGGCCGCGTGCGCCATCCGGTGGTCGGCGTAGGTGCGAAAGACCGCACCGTGCAACGGCCGCGGACGGATCTCGAGGCCGTCGGCGGTCTCGGTGACCTCGCCGCCGAGGCGGTTGAGCTCGGTGCGGATCGCCTGCAGCCGGTCGGTCTCGTGCCCGCGTAGGTGGCCGATGCCCCGCAGGTACGACGGGGTCTGGGCGAGTGCGCAGACGGCCGCCAGGACCGGCGTCAGCTCACCCACGTCGTGCAGGTCGGCGTCGACACCCCGCACGCTGCCGGTGCCGCAGACGGTCAGGCCCGCGCTGCCCAGCTCCACCCGGGCGCCCATCTGCTCGAGGAGCCCCCGCAGCCGGTCGCCGGCCTGGTGGGTGCTCGACGGCCAGTCCAGCACGGTCACCGCGCCCCCGGTCACGGCGCCGGCCGCGAGGAAGGGCGCGGCGTTGGACAGATCGGGCTCCACGTCGACGTCGACGGCGTCGATCGGCCCAGGCGACACCACCCAGCGGTTCGGCTCGGCGGTGTCGACGGCAACGCCACGCTCGCGCAGCATCGACACGGTCATCTCGACGTGGGGCAGCGATGGCACCGGGCTGCCGTCGTGCCGGACGTCGACGCCGGCGTCGTAGCGGGGGCCGGCCAGCAGCAGTGCCGAGACGAACTGGCTGGAGGCGGAGGCGTCGATGGTCACCACGCCTCCGGGCATCGCGCCGGTGCCGTTGACGGTGAACGGGAGGGCGCCGCGGCCGTGGTCGTCGATGTCCGCGCCGAGGATGCGCAGGGCCGAGACGATCGTGTCCATCGGGCGTTGCCGGGCGCGTTCGTCACCATCAAGCTCGACCCTGCCGTCGGCGAGGGCGGCCACCGGCGGGACGAACCGCATCACGGTGCCCGCCAGCCCGCAGTCGAGCGTGGCCGGCCCCTGCAAAGGCGCGGGCGTCACCGCCCAGTCGTCGCCGTCGTCGTCGATGCGCGCGCCCATCGCGCGCAGCGCGGCCGCCATCAGCTCGGTGTCGCGTGCCCGCAAGGGCCGTCGTACCCGAGACGGGCGGTCGGCGAGCGCGGCCAGGAGCAGTGCCCGGTTGGTGATCGACTTGGAGCCGGGCAGCCGCACCACAGACGTGACCGGCCCGCTCGCGCGGGGCGCCGGCCACGGTGTTGTCGCACGCTTGGCTGTGGGCTCAGTTATCGGCTCAGGCATCACGCTGAGCCTATCTCCGGCCGCTGCGATCTGGTGGCCGGATGGAGGGTGGCTGAGTCAGCCCTTGGCCACGCGTCCGGCGGACTTGCCGGCGGACTTGCCGGCGAGCTTGGCTCCCCGCTTGGCGTACTTGGTCTCGCGGCGGGCGGTCTTCGCGGCGTTGCGGGTGCGCCAGGCCATCCCCGGTTTGCCCTCGGTGTCGACGCCGGCGAGCAGCAAACCACCCATCATGGAGACGTTCTTGAAGAAGTGCACGATCTGGTTGGCCCGAGCCGAGGAGTCCTTCTCCTCCCAGAAGGGGTGACCGGCCGCGGTCGTCGGCACCATCGTGAGCGCCAGCACGTCGGCCGAGAGTCGGGGGAACTTGCCGGTGGCGAGCATCAGCCCCGCACCGACCTGGGTTGCGGCGTTGATCTTGACCAGCGTGACCGAGTCGGTGGGGATCGGGGCCGACGGCGCCAACTTCTGTGCCTTCGGCACGACTCTGTCGGTCACCGGCTGCGCCTTCTTGGCCATCGACTCGGCGTTCTTGTAGGCGTTGTAGCCCCCGACGACAAACATCGAGGCCAGCATCGGGCGGGCAAGCAGTCTCACGAGCGTCATAGGCCCTTCTTACCCGTCTGCGCCGGGTTATGCACCCACCGGGTACGGCGGCCCTCCGCCCCACTTGGCCGGCTCCCGCTCCCCATTTGGCTGGGTACCCCGCCAGATCGGGAGTTTCCGTGCCGAATTTCGCGGGGGCACTCCCCATTTGGCGAGGTACCCAGCCAAGTCGGCGGACCCAGCCAGATCGGCCGACCCAGCCCAAACCGGCGCGGTGAGCTGCGGCGATGACCAGGGCCCGGACCGCTTCTGGCAGGCTGAGACCCATGTGTGGCCGCTATGCATCGACTCGCAGCCGCGACGACCTGGTGGAGACCTTCGACATCGACCTCGCAAGTGCCGAAGAGGTTCCCGAGCGCGACTACAACGTGGCGCCGACTAAGTCCTCACCGGTGGTTCTGGCACGCCGACCGAGGGGCAGCGCCGACGACGCCGAGCCGGTCCGGCAGCTGCGGAACCTCACCTGGGGGCTGGTTCCGTCCTGGAGCAAGCAGCCCAAGCTCGGGCGGATGATCAACGCCCGCGCCGAGACCGTGCACGAGAAGCCGGCGTTCCGCCGCGGGTTCGCGAGCAGGCGCCTGATCGTCCCGAGCAGCGGCTTCTACGAATGGTTCCAGACGGAGCAGGTCGGCAGGTCCGGCAAGCCGCTCAAGCAGCCGTTCTACCTGCACCCCAAGAACGACGATGTCCTTGCCCTCGCCGGGCTCTACGAGTTCTGGCGCGACGACCAGAAGCCCTCCGGTGATCCCGGCGCCTGGCTCACCACGTTCACGATCATCACCACGCGAGCCACCGACGACGTCGGTCACGTCCACGACCGGATGCCGATGACCGTCGCGCGCGGCGACTGGGAGGAGTGGCTCGATCCTCGAATCAGCGACGTCGACCACCTCAGGACGCTGATGGCGCCGCCGCCCGCGGGGAGTCTGGAGATCTACCCGGTCACCACCGCGGTCAACAAGGCCGACAACAACGGCCCCGAGCTGGTGGAGCCCCTCGCGGCAGAGCCGCCCGCTCCTGCATGATCGACACGTGACTTCCACCCGCACGGTCCCTACGCCGCACGGCGACGCCCGGTGGCACATCGACCGGTCGCGGCGACCGGTGGCGACACTCGCGCTCGGCCACGGTGCCGGTGGTGGCTCCGCTGACCGTGATCTTGCGGCGTTGGCGGCGACCCTGCCCGGCCAGGGGGTGTCGGTGTATCGCCTCGACCAGCCCTGGCGGGTGGCCGGCAAGCGTGTCGCGTCGACCCCCCGCATCCTCGACGAGGCGTGGGTGGCGGCGCTCGACAGCCTGCGTCCGCAGACACCACTCGTGGTCGGCGGGCGCAGCGCAGGGGCGCGGGTGGCCGCCCGCACCGCACGGCGGCTCGGCGCATCGGGCTGCCTGGGACTGGCCTTTCCGCTGCGGCCACCGGGTCGGCCCGATCGGTCGCGCGCCGAGGAGCTCCTTGGCGCCGGGGTGACCACGCTGGTCGTGCAGGGCGACCGTGACGCCTTCGGCAAGCCGGACGAGTTCCCCGACGGCGTCGATCTCGCGGTCGTCCCGGGCGCGGATCACGGCTTCAAGGTCGCCAAGTCCAACATCTTGTCGCAGGAGGAGGCCCTCGGAGTGGTCGTCGAGGCCGTGCTGGAGTGGATCACCCGAGAGATCGCCTGAGCGGCATCCGCTGGCTGCCAGCCGACGCAGCTCCACCGCTGCGCGGCCGGGGGCACCAACTACTTGGGGTGCCGGATAGGCCCGTGAGCCGGCCGTGCGCCACCTCGGTGCGGACCGTCGGCGGGGAATGCGGGCTCCGTGCGTGCTGTTGGGCTGGTGACACCCATTACACGGAGGTCTGTTTCGTTGCTCAGCGCCCTGCACGACACCGACATGTCGCCGTTCGAGGCCGATCTGGCGCGACAGGAGTGGCCCGCGCCCGCGCGGGTAGAATCGAAGGCGATGACGACTGAACCGGCTGCCGAGACCCCCGAGCAGCGAGCTGCCCGCTTCGAGCAGGATGCCCTGCAGTACCTCGACCAGTTGTACGCCGCCGCGATGCGGATGACCAGGAACCCTGCTGACGCCGAGGACCTGGTCCAAGAGACCTTCACCAAGGCGTTCGCGGCGTTCCACCAGTACAAGCAGGGCACCAACCTGAAGGCGTGGCTCTATCGCATCCTCACCAACACCTTCATCAACTCCTATCGCAAGAAGCAGCGCGAGCCGCAGCAGGCGATGACCGAGGAGGTGGAGGACTGGCAGATCGCCCGCGCGGAGTCCCACACCAGCAGCGGGCTGAAGTCAGCCGAGGCCCAGGCGCTCGACCACCTGCCGGACACCGACGTCAAGGAGGCGCTGCAACGGCTCCCCGAGGACTTCCGGATGGCGGTCTATCTCGCCGACGTCGAGGGGTTCGCCTACAAGGAGATCGCGGAGATCATGGACACCCCTGTGGGCACCGTGATGTCGCGGCTGCACCGCGGACGCCGGATGCTGCGCGACCTGCTCAGCGACTACGCGCGTGGACGCGGCATGGTGACCGCCGGCGCCAGTCGGGCCGCAGGTGAGCAGGCATGAGCTGCGGTCGGCCACACGACAAGGACTGCGGGGAGGTGCTCGGGGACCTGTTCGCGTTCATCGACAACGAGCTCGACTCCGCCACCTGCACCGAGATTCAGCAGCATCTGGACGAGTGCGCCCCCTGCCTCGCCGAGTACGGCCTGGAGCAGACGGTGAAGTCGCTGGTGGCGCGGTCCTGCCGCGAGCACGCCCCCGAGAGCCTGCGTCAGCGGGTGCTGCTGCAGGTCCGACAGGTGCACGTCGAGATCACCGAAGTCCGCAGGCCGGGGATCTCCGGCTGAAGCACGCGTAAAGGCCCCGGTTCTGCATCAGAACCGGGGCCTTGCGCTGTCGGGCCGTCCACGCGCGTCCGCGTGACCTGAGTGCTCAGGTGTTGGGGCGCTTGCCGTGGTTGGCGGCGTTCTTGCGACGAGAGCTGCGCTTGCGTCCTCGCTTGCCCATGTGCGGACCTCCTCCTGCTTGACTCGCTCACCATTGTCGCAGGTCTGCACCCGCACGGCACATCCCGTCCGCATCCCCCTGCATCCCCGTGGAACATCGCGCCGTCGCCGTCCGTTCCGGCTGCCGCAGCGCATAGTCTCCGGTGTGTGCCCTCGCTCAACGACGTCGTCCGCGACTACACCGACCTCGTCGAGGCCGACCTGGAGTGGCTGCACCTGCTCGTCGCGGACTGGCAGATCATCGCTGACCTGTCCTTCGCTGACCTGTTGCTGTGGGTGCCCGACCGCGAGGGGCACGGCTACTGGGCGGCCGCGCAGATGCGACCGACCACCGGACCGACGGCGTACGTCGATGACCTGGTCGGTGCGTTCGTGCCGGTCGGGCGCCGGCCGCTGCTCGACGCGGCCTACGAGCGGCAGCGGATCGCCCGGGAAGGCGATCCGGAGTGGCGCGACGAGGTGCCGGTGCGCGTCGAGACCATCCCGGTGCGGCGCGGCGACCGGGTGCTCGCGGTGATCGCGCGCAACACCAACCTCCTCGGTGTGCGCACCCCGAGCCGGCTGGAGCTGTCCGACCTGCAGACAGCAGCCGACCTGGCGCGGATGATCAGCGAGGGCAGCTTCCCAGTGCTGGGCGGGCGTTCCGAGCTCACCGACTCGCCGCGAGTGGGGGACGGCTTCGTGCGGCTGGACTCCTCCGCCGTCGTCACCTATGCCAGCCCCAACGCGCAGTCGGCGTACCGGCGGCTGGGTCTGTCCGCCGACCTGCTCGGGCAGCGCTTCCCGGATGTCACCGCGGATCTGCTCCCGCGATCGGACACGCCCATCGACGAGTCGCTCGGGTCGCTGCTGTCCGGGCGGGTGCAGCGAGAGGTCGAGATCGCCGGCGGAGATGCGGCGCTCATCGTGCGTTCGATCCCGTTGCGTCCCGGTGGCGACCACATCGGCGCGCTGGTGCTGACGCGGGACGTGACCGAGCTGCGCAGCCGCGAGCGGGAGCTGCTCAGCAAGGAGGCGACGATTCGCGAGATCCACCACCGGGTGAAGAACAATTTGCAGACCGTGGCGGCACTGTTGCGGCTGCAGGCCCGTCGCATCGGTATCCCGGCGGGTCGGGCTGCCCTCGAGGAGGCGGTGCGCCGAGTGGGCTCGATCGCGATCGTGCACGACACGTTGAGCCAGACATCCGAGGAGAGTGTGGACTTCGACTCGGTGGCCGATCAGCTGCGGGACATGGCCGCCGACGTGGCATCACCGGGTGCGCAGGTGCATACTGCCCGCGTCGGGTCGTTCGGCACCATCGTAGCCGAGGTCGCGACGCCGCTTGCGATCGTGCTGACCGAACTGATGCAGAACGCGGTCGAGCATGGCTTCGGCGAGCGCTCGGGGCGGCTCTGGCTGCGCGTACGCCGTACCAGCAGGTGGCTGGAGGTGCATGTCGACGACGACGGGACCGGGCTGCCCGACGACTTCGAGCCGGAGTCGATGACGAGCCTGGGCATGTCCATCGTCAGCACCCTGGTGGTCAGCGAGCTCGGTGGAAGTATCGGAGCGGGCGACAGCCCGGAGCGGGGCGCGCGACTGACCCTGCGGGTGCCGCTGCGTGCGGCGCCGGAGCCGGGCCGACGCCGGACCTGAGCCCGCCGGTGGTCGGCGGCGGTCACGACGTTATGCGGTGCGAATCTTCGCGCGAGCGTTGCGGCGCTTCAGCGCGCGCCGCTCGTCCTCGGACAGCCCACCCCAGACGCCGTGGTCCTGACCAGCCTCCAGCGCCCAGGCGAGGCACTGTTCGCGCACCTCGCAGCGCCGGCACACCGCCTTGGCCTCCTCAATCTGCAGGAGGGCAGGACCTGTGTTGCCGATCGGGAAGAACAGTTCCGGGTCCTCGTCGAGGCACGCGGAACGGTGGCGCCAATCCACGGCGGTGCTGCTCCTTTACTATCGGAGTCCGGGCCCCGGTCGGGGCCTGACACGCGCTCACAATGTCCGGCCGGCCCAGTGGACGATCCGGCAGACCAGACCAATCGGTCAGACCTACCAGCCAGACCTATCGGGTGGTGAGACGCGCGCTCGGCGTGCTTTTTGGGCACAGCCGAACAGCGCTTCGCAACCGACGCGCATATTGATCGTTGCAAGTCTTGGCGCCGGACACAAGACCCTAACGGCTGTCGCGTGTGTCACAGCGGCCACTACGGGCGCTCCGCCGCACCCGCGGGTCTGCGACGAATCGCTGCCGACCACCACCGCCAGTCCGTGTCGACGCGTGCTGTGTCGATGCGTACGCTTCCGCCCGTGACCACCGATGCAGCGCCGCGCCGCCGCCCCCAGCTCAGTCTTGGTTTGGCCGCCGTGCTGGTCGTGGTGGAGGGCCTGGCCGTGCTCGCGGTCGGCATTTCGGTCCTGACCTCGGTCAGTGGTTCGCGACTCGGGCTGGACGTCGCCGCAATCGGGTTCTTCGGCGCCTACGCCGTGGCGCTCCTGGTCTGTGCCCGGGGGCTGTGGCATCAGCGTCGTTGGTCCCGTGGCCCGGTGGTGTTCGCCCAGCTGATCCAGCTCGGGGTGGCATGGAGCTTCTTCGGCGGCTCCACTCCGGCCGTTGCGCTCACGCTGGTGGCCATCGCCGTCGCGGTTCTCGCGTTGGTGCTGGCGCCGGCCAGCACCGCGGCACTGCTCGGGGAGTGAGGCTGCCAAGCAACCGGCTATGGCGGCGTACCGAGGCCCTCACGCAGCTGGGTGAGGGTACGCGCCAGCACGCGGGACACGTGCATCTGTGAGATACCGACGTCCGCCGCGATCTGTGACTGCGTCATGCCCTTGAAGAAGCGCAGCAGCAGGATGCGCTTCTCTCGGGGCTCCAACTGGGCCAGCAACGGCTTGAGCGACTCCCGGTACTCCACGCCTTCGAGGGCGTCGTCGTCGGTGCCGAGCGCGTCGGCCATGCTGGGGCCCTCGGTCTCGCCGGCCTCGGGCGCGTCCAGGGACAGGGTGCTGTAGGCGTTCGCCGACTCCAAGCCCTCGAGCACGTCGTCCTGGTTGACCCCGATCCGCTCGGCGATCTCTGCGACGGTCGGTGCCCGCCCGAGCTCCTGGGTGAGGTCGGCAGTCGCCGTCGACAGCGACAGCCGCAGCTCTTGCAGCCGGCGCGGGACCCGGATCGCCCAGCCCTTGTCGCGGAAGTGTCGCTTGATCTCTCCGACGATGGTGGGCGTCGCGTACGTCGAGAACTCGACCTGGCGCTCGGGGTCGAACCGGTCGACCGACTTGATCAGCCCGATCGAGCCGACCTGCACAAGGTCGTCGAGAGGCTCGCCGCGGTTGCGGAAGCGGCGGGCCAGGTGGTCCACCAGCGGGAGGTGCAGCTGCACCAGCTGGTTGCGGATGTTCTCGCGCTGCGGGCTCTCCTCCGGGTGCTCGGCCAGCGCGGCGAACAGCGCGAGCGTGCGGTCGCGGGTCTCGGCGCGCTGGTCGCCGACCGACCGTGTCGAGGAGACGGTGGGCTGCTCGGTCACGGGGAAAGGCTCTCTCGGCGGCGGGTGAGGGTGAGCGTGACCGCCCCGCTGTCGGTGCGGGCGTCGACCTCGGAGGCGAGTGCGGTCAGCACCGTCCAGGCGAAGCCGTCACGCGACGGCTCCCGCGGCTCCGGGGAGCTGGCGGTCACCTCGACGGTCAGGCAGTCGGGCTCGACGACGAAGCCGCACGCGAGCTCGGAGCCCAGTGTCGCCTGCGGGAGCAGCAACGCACACGCCTCGTCGACCGCGATTCGCAGGTCCTCGATGTCATCGAGGGTGAAGTCGAGGCGGGCGGCGAGCCCGGCCGTCGCGGTGCGCAGGATCGACAGGTACGCGCCGTCTGCAGGAATCCGCAGCGATACGTCGTAGGTCAACTGAGTCACGATGTCTCCGAGGCAGAAGTGAAGGGCCGGGCCACGTGCGACGGGCCCGGCCCCTACTGCACGAGATCAGGCCTTCTTGGTTTCCCAGAAGATCTCGGCGATCTCGTCGATCTTGGCCAGCAGGTCGTCCGCGACGGACGCGTCCAGCGAGCCCTTCGTCCCGGGGGCGCCGGCAAGCTTGGTCGCCTCGTTGAACAGCGTGTGCAGCTGCGGGTACTTCTCGAAGTGCGGCGGCTTGAAGTAATCGGTCCACAGCACCCACAGGTGGTGCTTGACCAGCTCGGACCGCTGCTCCTTGATGATGATCGCGCGAGTCCGGTAGTCCGGATCGTCGTTGTCGGCCACCTTGCTGATGATCCCCTTGATCGACTCGGCCTCGATCCGGGCCTGAGCAGGGTCGTACACGCCGCACGGGAGGTCGCAGTGAGCGTGGACCTCTACAGTGCGAGCGAAGAAGCGCGACAGCATTCTTGGTCCTTCCGTCGAGATGATGGGGTGTGCCCTACGGGACAGTACCCGTGCTGGGCGATGTGACACGACGGGAGGTGGACAATGGTCGACGGGTACGGCGATCCGGACCCTCGTCGGCGCCAGCGGCGCCAATGGGGGTTCGCCGTGGTCCGCGGCCGCTCGATGGAGCCGACGCTGCGTGCGGGTGACCGCCTGCTGGTGCGGTGGGGAGCGTGCCCGCGACTCGACCGCCCGGCGTTGGTGCGGCTGCCCGAGCGTCCGTTGTCGGTCAAGCGCATCACCGGACGTGACGGGGACGACTGGTGGGTCGAGCGCGACAACCCCCGGGTCGGTGTCGACTCGTGGCTGGTCGGGGCGATCCCGGCAGCCGACGTGGTCGCGGTCGTCGTCGCACGGGTGTGGCCGAGGCCGTCCATGCGCCTGCCACGTGCACGGCAGGGCTTCGACTGACGGTTCGCGCGCTGCCCGCATCGGTAGGGTCGAAGCATGTTCGCCCTCTATGCCGAGTCCCTCGACGCCGACGACCCGCTGTCCGGGCTGGTGGTCGGCGATCACCCGTCGCCCGACGTACCCGGGGGCTGGACCACCGTCTCGGTCCGGGCGGCGTCACTGAACCACCACGACCTGTGGTCGCTGCGTGGCGTCGGGCTGAGTGAGGAGCGGCTTCCGATGATCCTGGGCTGCGACGCCGCGGGCCTGGACGAGGACGGCAACGAGGTCGTCGTCCACGCGGTGATCACCGACCCGGGCTGGCTGGGTGACGAGACGCACGACCCGAGGCGCTCGCTGCTGTCGGAGCGCTATCCGGGCGCGTTCGCCGAGCGGGTCGCGGTGCCGCGCCGCAACGTCGTGCCCAAGCCGGCCGGGCTGTCGTTCGAGGAGGCGGCCTGTCTGCCCACGGCGTGGCTGACCGCCTACCGAATGCTGTTCACCCAGGCCCAGGTGAGGCCGGGCGACAGCGTGCTCGTGCAGGGCACCGGTGGTGGTGTCGCCACGGCGCTGATCGTGCTCGCCCGGGCCGCCGGCCTGCGGGTGTTCGCGACCAGCCGGGAGGAGGCGAAGCGGGCACGGGCACGTGAGATCGGTGCGCACGAGGCGTTCGAGAGCGGCGCCCGGCTGCCGCACAAGGTCGACGCGGTGCTGGAGACCGTCGGCGCCGCCACCTGGTCGCACTCGCTGAAGTCCGTGCGCCCAGGCGGCACCGTGGTGGTCTCGGGCGCGACCTCGGGACCGAACCCCAGCAAGGCCGAGCTCAACCGGATCTTCTTCCTGTCCCTACGGGTGCAGGGCTCGACGATGGGCACCCGTGCAGAGCTCGAGGGGCTGGCCGACTTCCTCGACGTCACCGGCGTCCGCCCGCTCATCGACCGGACGCTGCCGATGTCGGACGCGCGCGACGGCTTCGCCGCGATGGATCGGGGAGAGGTCTTCGGCAAGGTCGTCTTCACGCTCTGACCCGGCTGCGCACTCGGCCGCACCCCCCCGGCTCGTCTTCTACGGTGCCGTGAAACACGTGCGCGGGGCCGGGCGCCGGGGCGTGCGTGTTCTACGGTCCCGTGAAACACGTACGGGCGGCGGGGGCCGGCGCTGAGCCGCGGGGGGCCGGGCGGACCCGGGGCGGGTGGCGGTCAGTCCTCGTCGTCGAGCCGAGCCAGCCAGGTGGCGAGCCGCTCGACCGGCGTCTCGAACTCGGGATTGAGGTCGCAGAACTCGCCCAGCCGGTCAGCCACCCAGGCGAGGGACACCTGCTCGTCGCCCCGGCGGCTGACCAGCTCTTCGATCCCACGGTCGGTGAAGTACACGAAGCACCGCCCCTTTAGCTGAAGGCCTGCTTGAGCAGGGTCTTGGCCTCTTCCTGGTGCACGGCCGCGGAGCCCACTGACGGCGCGGCCGACTCCGGCCGGGAGACGCGGAAGAACGCGACGTCGAGCTCGGACGTCAGGTGCAGTGCCATGTGCGGCCACGGTCCCATGTTGGCGGGCTCGTCCTGCACCCACCGCACCTCGCGGAGGTTGGGATACTTCGCCAGCTCTGTCTGCAGCTCCTGCAGCGGCCGCGGGTACAGCTGCTCGAGCCGCACGATCGCGGTGCGTGGGTTGTCGCCCTCGGCGCGGGAGCGTTCGGCGAACAGGTCCCAGCTGATCCGCCCCGAGCACAGCAGCACCTTCTCGACCGCCTGCGGGTCGATGCCGTCGTCGCCGATGACGGGCTGGAAACCGCCCTCGGTGAACTCGGCCGGGTCCGAGGCGGCCTCCTTGCGTCGCAGCATCGACTTCGGTGTGAAGACGATCAGCGGCCGGTGGTCGTCGTCGAGGGACTGCCGACGCAGCAGGTGGAAGTGGCTGGCCGGTGTCGAGGGTTGGGCGACCGTGAAGGCCTCTCCGGCAGCCAGTGCGAGGAACCGCTCGATGCGTGCCGAGGAGTGGTCGGGGCCCTGGCCCTCGTAGCCGTG
>DASSKO010000172.1:0-2914 GCA_035690425.1 Nocardioidaceae bacterium | reverse complement strand
ACCGGAGTTCCGCAGTTGACTGAGCGATCAGTGACGTGAATGTGGTCGTTGACCTGCGGAAATGCATGCTGGGCCGGTGACACGGCGTGTCACTAGCCGGTGTGTGGGTCAGCCGGCGGCGGCGTCGAGTTGGAGGATGCGTGGCGGCGCGGGCAGGTCAAGCGCGGTGAGGATGCGCCGCTGCGCAGGCGTGGTGTCGGTGGTCTGGCGGTAGGTGCCTGCGGGACCGGTGAAGTAGCCGACGTGCAGGCGCTGCAGCTCGCGGCGGACGTTGTTCCAGGTGTCGGTGGTGCTGGTCTCGATGATGCGGATCAGCAGCAGCGCCAGCCAGCACAAGATGACGTGGGCGCGGATGCGGTCCTCGAGGCGGTGGTGGACCGGGCGCAGGTCGAGGATCTGTTTCATGTCCCGCCAGCCGCGTTCGACCTCGAGCAGCTGCTTGTAGCCCAGCGCGATGTCTTCGGCACTCAGCTGCGGGTCGTTGCTGCGCAGCAGGTACTTGCCGTCCAGCTTCTGTTCGGCCGCGATCGCCTTGGCGTCGATGCGCAGCAACCCACCGGCCGTGACCCGTAGGTAGCGGTTCAGGCCGGGCTTGGTGGAGATCACCCCGCGCAGCTCGGCGCGCTTGGTCTTGGTCAGCTTGTCGGAGCCGGCGATCGTCTCCTCCAGCCGTTGCAGCATGTTGGCGCGCACGGCGGCGTCGTGTTCGGCGGCCTCGGGGTTGTGCGCGATCACGAACCGGTCGCCGTCGCCGATGCGGACCTGTTTGACCCGCAGGTTGTCGGCCACCTCCTGGTAGCGCCCGGCCCTCGCGAGTGCGGCGGTGGCTTCGGCCGAACCCGAGCGCAGCTTCTCGCCGAGGATGTAGCCGCCGCCTGCGCGCTGCAGATACCGGCGATTCTCCGCGGAGGTGAACCCGCGGTCGGCGACCCACACCACCCGGGACAGGTTCCAGTCGCGCATGTCGGCCTTGACCTGGCGGATCAACGCCGAGTCGCTGGTGTTGCCCGGCCAGCACCACACCCGCACCGGGATCCCGGTGCGGGTGACGGCCATCCCGACCACCACCTGCGGCAGGTCGTCGCGGTGGTCCTTGGACTTGCCGTAGGTGCGAAACCCCACCTCGCTGTGGGCCGCGGCAGGGTCTGCCTCGGCGAGTAGGCGGCCGGTCTCGTCGCGCCGCACTGCGTCGTCGGCCTGCTCGGTCTCGAAGTAGGTCGAGGTGGTGTCGAAGAACAACAGGTCGACCTCGAGGTTGAGCAGGTCGGCCACCGAGGAGTACACCGTCTGGGCCAACTCGCCCTCGACGTCGATGAGCCAGTCCATCGCCCGATAACACGCGTCGTCTGACACCTCGCCCAGGCCGGGGATGTGCACGTCGTGGCTGACCCACGATGCCGCCGCCAGCTTCGACGACGGCGCCAGCGCCCGGTTGGCCACCAACGCAAACAACACCCGCTCGGTGGCACTGGCATCGCGACGAGTCTTGCCCAGCAGTTTCGTCATCGCGGTGCCGACGCCGAGCCGGTCCCACACCCGATCCAGCACCCAGGCACCACCCAGCGGCCGAGACTCGGTGAACGACAACCCCTCGGACTCCGCCAGCGCCTGGTCCGGCAGCGTCGGCGAGCCCACCACCCGCTGCAAGGACCCGATCAGCCGCTCGACCGCGGCCCGGTCGACCTGCTCGGCACGACCGAAGTTGTACAGCACCTTCATCCGCGCCGACTGGGTGGCCGGATCCCACTCGTTATGCGCCAACTGCAGATAGGACACCTTGGTGCCGTCCTTGTTCCGCCGCGATGACGTCCGCACGAACATGTCACCAGACGCTACCAGCAGAAACGCCGTACCAGCGCGATAGACACGCCGAATCGTGTCACTAGGCGAATCTCGCCGTGTTCACACCCCATAAGCCGCTGACCAGCGACTTTACCTATCGGCATGCACCAGAACACCGATTAGCTGCGGAACCCGGGACCAAGTCTCGTTGTCCATCGAGACGGGTTTCGCTTCGACCTCAGCGGCTTTGCGCTTCACGTCGTCGCTGAAGACGCGCGGTGTGGCCGTCATGTAGAGCCGCTTGGCGGCCTTGAGGTAGTCGTTGCTGTGGACCTTGACGAAGGCAGACTCATCGCCACCCGCGATGGTGACGCCGGTGGTCCGGTGCGCCTCGTCGCAGATGATGAGGTCGAAACCGTCCAGGCCCGAGTTCTGGGCCTGTGCGATGACGTCGATGGACTGGTAGGTCGAGAAGACGACCGTCATTCGGTCCTTGGCGTACTTTCCGACCGCCATGCGCTCGATCAGGGTCTGGGCGTCGGTGGTGGCCGGTTCGGTGAGGTCGATGGTCGGCATGTCGGCGTCGTCGGTGGTGACCTTGCGGCCGACTCGGACATCGGAGCAGACGGCGAACGGTCGGATGCCTACCTCGGTGTTCGCCATCCACTCGCGCAGGCTCTGGGAGAGCAACTGGATGGACGGCACCAGGAACAGGACACGACCACCGACCCCGACCAATTCCTCGGCGATCTTGAGCGAGGTGTAGGTCTTGCCGGTCCCGCAGGCCATGACGAGTTTGCCCCGGTCATGGGTTCGGAAGCCGTCGAAGACGTCGTGCAGCGCCCGCTCCTGGTGAGGTCGCAGCGCCTTCTTGCCGGTGGAGACGAGGACCTCCGGCGTGGACCAGGAGTACTGCGACCAGTCGAAGGCGGACTCATCGAGCCACGCGATGTCGACCCGCTGCACCGGCACCGCCTGGTGGGCGAGGGTGTCGGAGGCGTTGGGAGACCAAGATTTGGCGGTGTCGAAGATGTAGCGACGGGTGAACTCCCTGCCTCCGGAGGCGGAGAGGAAGGAGTCGATGTCACCCTTGGCTACGGACGCGCCGGGGGCATAGAACTTGCACTGGATA
>DASSKO010000171.1:0-7333 GCA_035690425.1 Nocardioidaceae bacterium | reverse complement strand
GAGCGGTTTGGGCGAGGTCGACGAGCCGGCGTTCTCGAGGCTGGCGGAGCGGCACCGGCGGGAGTTGCATGTGCACTGCTACCGGATGCTCGGGTCGTTCGAGGACGCCGAGGACACTGTGCAGGAGACGTTCCTCCGTGCCTGGCGGCGTCGGGAGACCTTCGAGGGGCGGTCGACGTTTCGGGCCTGGCTGTACCGGATCGCCACCAACGCCTGCCTGGATCTGCTCGCCAAGAGCCGCCCGGAGCCCGCGACCGGCGGCGAGGTGCTGTGGCTGCAGCCCTACCCGGACCGGCTGTTCGACGAGCTGCCCGCGGACGACGCGGACGCGCCGGAGACCGTAGCCGTCGCGCGGGAGACGATCGAGCTGGCGTATCTGGTCGCAGTCCAGCACCTCGCGCCGCGCCCGCGGGCCGTGCTGATCCTGCGGGACGTGCTCGGCTGGCCGGCGAAGGAGGTCGCGGAGGTCCTTGGGGACTCCGTCAACTCCGTGAACAGCGCGCTGCAGCGGGCCCGCGCCGGCATGCGGGAGCACCTGCCTGCCGAGCGGCAGGACTGGGCCGGCGGCGAGGAGGATGCCGGGACGCGCGAGCTGGTGCGCCGCTTCACCGAAGCGAGCGTGGCCACGGACGTCGACGGGCTCGCCGCCCTGCTGCGAGACGACGTCCGCTGCTCGATGCCGCCCACGCCGGGCCTGTACGTCGGCCGCGACGCGGTGGTGAACAACTGGGTCGAGGACGGGTTCGAAGGCATGACGGGCCTGCGCGGCGTCCCGACCTCCGTCAACCGGCAGCCAGCCATCGCCTTCTACCTCTGGCAGGAGCGGGAGGGCGCCTACCTGCCGCTGACGATCGACGTCCTGCGCATCACCGGCGAGGCGATCACCGAGATCACCATCTTCCACGACGACCAGTTCCCGCGGCTCGCGCTGCCCGATCGCCTGCCGGCGGACGACACGAACTAGTCCCAGTGTGCACGCTCGCGCTGCGCGGTGGCGCGCGTGTCGCGGTGGTCGCGGCGGAGTGGCGCGACGCGTTCGGCGTCGTCACCCCGCGGGCCGGTGCAGCTGGAGTTGCGCGATGGCGAGCCCGGGCCCGTCCTCGGACGCGACGCCGGGTTCTGGCTCCGCGGCACCGGCGTCCACGCCCTGTGGGACCCCGGCCGCCGCACGGCGAGGGGTGCGCATCTTCACGCCCGGCGCCACGACCGCCCCTGCCCGCCAACACACCCCGTACGCCAGTTGCCGAATCATGGAGGAATGACATGAACAGCACGAACGACACCGGGGTCGTCGCGGCCCCGGCACCGGGCCAGACCAACCACCCCCACCGCCTCGGCAGGCTCGCCGTCACCGGATTCATCGCCACACTCGCAGCGATGGTGGCCACCACCCTCGCCGCTGCGCTTGCCCAGGTCGGCGGCGCCGACTTCGAGGTCCCCGACAGCGGCGAGACGATCCCGTTGCCCGGGATCGCCGTGGTGACCGGCTTCTTCTCGGTCGTGGGCACCGTCATTGCCGTCGCTCTTCTTCGCTGGAGCGCTCGCCCCGCCGAGCGGTTCGTGTGGACGGCAGCGTCGCTCACCGCGATCTCGTTGATCCCGCCCCTCGTCTCGGGGGCAAACACCGCCACCACCACCACCCTGCTCGGGCTACACCTGGTCGCTGCGGCGGTGATGATCCCCACCCTGGCGCGGAGCCTCCGCAGCCGGACCGATTAACGATCGGCAAAGGGCGACTTCGAGCCGCGCTTGGCCCGGCGGGGTCAGCGGTTGGTGCGGTACGCGGCTCGGCGGTGGGTGATGTCGACGACGGTCACGGTTCGGTCTTCTTCGTCGATGCGGTAGATGACCCGGTAGGTACATCGCCGCGCCCTGTGTCGATCATCGATTGGGACCTGGAGGCGCTTGCCGACGCGTTGGGGGTTGTTCAACAGCGCCCCGACGATGAACTCGTGTGCGGCGAAGGTGACGGCCTCGGGCAGGTGCTGTGCCAACTGACGTCGCGCCCGTGGGCGTGATGAGGCTGTAGCGGGGTGGGTTGTCGGTCACGCACGCTGCCGGCGTCGTTCGTTCATGGCCTGGTGAGCTGTTCCTCGGACTCACCCTCGCCCCGCACGAGCTCTGCTTCCGAGGCGGCGAGACGGGTGAGCGTGTCGGGGTCGGACAAGCTCACGATGGTTTCCTCAAGCGACTCGAGGTCATCGGTGGCGATGAGGACGGCCGAGAGCTTGCCGTACACGGTCACCGTGACGCGTTCGTGCTGGGTATGCACGCGTCCGACAAGTTCAAAGAGGTGCGACTTCACCTCGGCAAGCGACAGGATCGTCATGGTCATAGGTATGACTAGATCGCCGTTCCCGTTCAACACATCAGGTAACCAGACGGCCATCCGGCTGGGCGCTCGTCGCGGCACGGCTGACGCCTTCCGGTCATAGCGCCGAAGGGGGCGCTATGAGGAGTCGCGCAGCGCCCCCCATGCTCGAGTCGGCTGCATGGTGCCGCAGACCGCGCCTATCTCCTGGAGGTGCGCCATGAGCGCGCTGCTTGTCGGGTACGCCCGATGTTCCACCGACCAATAAGATCTGACCGCTCAACGCGACGCCCTGCGCGGTCTGGGTGTCGATGCGGAGCGGGTCTACGCCGATCACGGCTTGACTGGCACCAACCGTGAGCGTCCCGCCCTGCGGGAGGCCCGAGGCCGCCTGTCCGCGAATTCTCTTCCGACGGACACGGAGCGGCTCATTCAGCAGGCGGCATGGACGGGCGTTGCTGCGATGCTAGGCCCCATCCGCGCGCTGAGCGCGCACATCGGCATGACCGACCGCTTCGCGGCAGACCCGGTCACGATCGCTGTCCCCTCGGAGCTCTAGTCGATGGTCTCGAGGGGGGCGCCGGTGGTGACTTCTCCGTCGCTGAGAACGTCGGCGCGTAGACCGCCGCGGTGGATCAGGGCACGGAGTGCGCCTTTGGTGGTGAGATGCTCCAGGTGGGAGCAGGGCTCACAGGGTCGTTGACCGAGGCATTCGACGTCTCCGATTCGGAAGCGTCGTCCGACGAGGGCGTTGAGGTCGATTCCCCGGGTGACGATGTTGCGTCGCGCGGCGGCGTATTCGAGGCGGTTGCCGTTCGGCAGTGTGAGGCTGTCGAGGATTTCTGCCTCGATCAGGGTGAGGTCGTAGCCGCGGACAGTGCCGTTGGCCGGGGTGAAGGTGCCCGCCTTCGCGGCGTAGCGATCGCCTTTCAGGCCCCGGTTGGCGATGGCTTTGGCGTGCTCGACGACGTGCAGGTCGCCGGTGGCCTGCGGGGCGAGCGCGATCGCCTCTACGGTGCCGCGCAACTTTGGCATTGGGCGTCTGGGGGACGTGATGGCGGCCGGGTCGAGCCCGCTGAGGACGTAGCCCTCCCGGATTGGGAGCTCGGTCGCGGCACGGCTGAGCAGGTTTGGATTCTGAGGGCTCAGTACGACACCCGAGGGGGTGCCGAACATCAGCACTGCGGTGGCGTCGTCGCGCGCGGCCGGGGTGCGCGGCCCGCCCAACACAGCCAGCCAGTATCCGGGCCAGTTGAAGGAGGCCGGCTTCGCGAGGGTCACCAGCCCCGCGCCCCGGCCCGCGAGCCAGCTACGCCAGTGCGCAAAGGCGCCTTGCAGGTCGGCTTGCGGCAAAGGCACCTCGGCGATCGGCGTCTCGGTCATCGACGCTAGGCATGCGGCGAAAGAACGAACGAGTTCGGGAACGCTGTCGCTCTCGGGCAAGCCGACTTCGATCATGGTGGATCCTCCTTGCAGGTGTGCGGTGTCGTGCGCCGGATGTTGTCTTCGCGTACTTCGCCTGCCTCACGCGGCGCCGAGACCCGCCAGGTCGGGAGGGGCGCTGGTCCCACCGGGGTCATTGGCGGGTGCCGTAGACGGTGGTGAGTGCACCGTCGAGGTCGGCGATGAGGTCTGGCGCGGACTCAAGGCCGACGGCCAGGCGGATCAGTCCATGTTCCTGGAAGGGCGCGTCGAATGCGGCCGCGCGAGCTTCAGGGTAGTTCTCGTAGGCGATGAGGGTCTCGTCGTGGCCGAGAGAGACGGCCGAAGTGATGACCCGTAGGTCGTTGACGAACCGGACGCGGTCCTCGTGGGTGCCGGCGATGGCGAAGGAGACGACGGCGCCGAAGCCGCCGCGCAGCTGGGCACCGGCGCGTGTGTGTTGCGGGTCGTCGGGCAGTCCGGGGTAGGCCACATGGGCGATGCGGGAATCGGAGGCGAGGAACTCGGCGATCTGTTGGGAGGTCTGGCACTGCCGTTCCAGACGCAGGGGCAACGTGACGGAGCCGCGCATGGTGAGCCAGGCGTTGAACGGCGAGGTCGCGCCGCCGAGGTGGTGCAAGGCTCCGGTGCGGACCTCCTCGACAAGTCTGGCTGCGCCGATGACGGAACCGCCCATCGCGTCGCCGTGACCGTTGAAGTGCTTGGTCAGCGAATGGATGGTGAGGTCGGCCCCGAGGTCGAGCGGTCGGAGCATGGGCGGTGGGGTGAAGGTGGAGTCGACGGTGAGGCGAGCGTCGGCGGCGTGCGCGATGTCGGCCAGGGCGGGGAGATCAGCGACACGCAGGTCAGGGTTGGCGATGACCTCGGTGTGGATCAGGCGGGTGTTGGCGCGCACGGCCGAGCGGACCGCGTCGAGATCGGTGATGTCGACGAAGTCGACCTCGATCCCCAGCTTCCTCGGCAGCAACGAGTCGAAAAGCCCCCAGGTGCGCATGTAGACGACGTTGGAGACGATCGCGTGCTCACCGGGGTTGAGCAGAGTGAAGAACGCGGCGGAGAGAGCGGCCATGCCGGTGCCGAAGACGGCGGCTGCCTCACCGTGGTCGAGGCGGGCCAGCTTGACCTCGAGCCCGCGTTGGTTGGCGCCGTGCTCGCGGGTGTAGACCAGCCCCTGGTAGGCGGGGTCGTCGATGCTCGTGGGGTCCTCGGGAAGCAGGTAGCTGTTCGCCATGACGATCGGGGTGCGGACGGCACCCGTAGTGTCGTCGGCGCGGTTGCCCCCGTGCACAAACCAGGAGTCCTCGGCGATGGTGGCGTAGTCGTGCTTGTCCGGTCGGCCGCCGGTCCTGTCGCGTCGGCTGGTAGGTGTGTTCATCGGAGCTCCTCTGGCTGGTTTGCGGCTCGGGCGTCGGCGTCGGCACCGGTGATGAGATCGGTGAGGTCGTCGGCGAATGCCTGAGCCTGGGTCGGGGTGAGGGTCGAGACGGTGATCCGTAGCGCGGGCGTGGGGTTGTCGGTCAGGGCGTAGGTGGCACCGTCGCTGACCGCCCAGCCGCGCGCGGCCAGGCGGGCGACGACCGGGCCGGCTGGCTGGCTGAGCTTGATCCAGACATTGAGGCCATCGGTCCCCGTCGCTGAAACCGGTGCGCCACGGCACCGAAGGGTGTCTACGAGCAGATGGCGGCGTTCTCGGTAGGTCGCTGCGGCCCGGGTCAACAGCTCGTGCACGGCTGGGTCGGTCAGCAGTTGGTGGGCGATGTGTTGGAGTAGGCGGCTGACCCAGGTCGCGCCGACCGCGAGCCGCGTCTCGAGACGCCGGATGGTGTCCGGGTCGGCGGCGACCACGGCCAGACGCAGGTCCGGGCCGAGGAACTTCGAGAACGATCGGACCAGCGCCCACCGCGGATGGTTCGGTGGGGTGACCCGGTGGTAGGCGGTGGTGGCGATTCCGGAGAAGTGGTCGTCCTCGATCACCAGTACGTGCGGGTGTTCCGCCAGCACGGCTCGCAGCTCGGCGGCTCGCCGTGCGGTGACGCTTGCACTGGTGGGGTTCAGCGCCCGCACGGTACACACCACTGCACGCGCGCCATCGCTGATCGCCTCGGCCAGCGACGTCGCGACCATGCCGTGCTCATCGGTGGTCACCGGTGCAGTCGGGTAGCCGTTGACCCGGAGCACCCCGATGCTGGCCAAGAAGCAGGGATCCTCGACCGCGACCGCGTCCCCGCGGGTCAGGTGCGTGCCCAAGACGCGGTCGATCGCGTCCACAGCGCCGTGCGCGACAACGAGCCCACGAGCGTCAGGGAGCAGCGGTGATACCTGCTCGGCTGCCCACGCTCGCAAGCCCGGGTCAATCGCCGGGTCGCCGTACAGCACGGTCTCGTACCCGCCCGTGGAGGCAGGCGCGGCCAGGTTCGGCATCAGAGCCGGGTCCGGGTTGCCGCTGGCCAGATCGACCAGCCCCGAGGTCCGGCCGGGGTCGGGCCGATCACCTGGGTCGACAGCTAATTCCTGTCCGGTGTCGGCCGCGTCGTCGGTCGTCGGCCAGCCGGTTGTCCAGTCGATCTCGCGCGGCACCTGCGGGATGCCCGCGACGCGGGTCCCCCGTCGCCCGCCAGTCTCAGCGACGCCGGCCTTGACCAGCACCGCGTACGCCGAAGCGACGGTGTTCCGGTTCACCCCCAGCAGGTCGGCCAGCGCCCTGACGGTCGGCAACTCAGCCTCCGGCAGCAGGGCACCTGAGTCGACGAGATCGCGCACGCTCGTCGCGATCTCCGCAGCCGTCCGACCCTGAATCACTGTCCTAGTTTGTCATAGGACAAAACGGCGTGACGAGTTTGCTCGCACCGCCGGCCTCCCCTCGAGGTCGGCCGCCTTGCAGCATGCTGTGCGCATGCTGCGCCTGCCCGAGCTGGAGCAGAACTACGAAGCCGCTTGGAAGGAGTGGGAAGCATCGGGCGACCATGCGGCGTGGAGCGTGACCGCGGCCGACGGGATCGCCAATGCTGCGCGGTGAGATCCGGCTCGCCGACTTGGATCCTGTGAGCGGAAGTGAGGACAACAAGCGACGTCCGGCGGTGATCGTCAGCAACGACCGCGCGAATTCGATCGCGGCGCGGCTCGGTCGCGGAGCGATCACTGTCGTACCGGCTTTGAGCAACACCGACCGGATCTTCCCGTTCCAGGCGTTGCTGTCCGCGGCAGCGACCGGCCTGCGGCAGGACTCCAAGGCCCAGGCCGAGCAAGTCCGCTCGATCGCAGTCGAGCGGCTGGGCGCGGTCCTCGGGCGGGCCCCAGCAAACGTCATGGCGCAACTCGATGACGCACTGCGCCTCCACCTGCAACTGTAGCGCCACCACCGTCCCGTTACGGCATGGTCCACGGGGCCGCTGTCGGGCTTCCCGGGTAGCGCGCGCCGGAGTCGGTGGGCGCGCTACGGCGGGACGGAGGCCGGTTTCATGACGCCGCTCTGGGTACGTCTCGTGGTTGCCGGAAGTGGGCTGCTTGGCACTGTGGCCGGCACTATCGCGGGGGTCCTGATCACCTAGCGTCGGTCTGATCGCCGCCCGCCGTTCTGCG
>DASSKO010000170.1:0-11905 GCA_035690425.1 Nocardioidaceae bacterium | reverse complement strand
CCTCGGTCTGCCACGGGTCGGCGGTCTGCATCGCACCGGCCCGGCGACCGTCGGAGCGGGCGATCGCGACGACGTCGGTGAGATAGAGCTCCCCCTGCACGTTGTCGGTCTTGACCCGGCTCAGCCCGTCGGCCAGCACCTCGGCGTCGAAGGCATAGATGCCGGAGTTGATCTCGGTGATGCCGCGCTGCGCGGACGTGGCGTCCTTGTGCTCGACGATGCCGGCCACGGTGCCGTCGGCGGCTCGCACGATGCGGCCGTAACCCGTCGGGTCGTCGAGCTCGGCGGTGAGAACCGTGACCCCGTTGCCGTCCTCGTCGTGCCGGCGTACCAGGTCGCGCAGCGTCTGCTGTTCCAGCAGCGGGACGTCGCCATAGGTGACCAGCACGGTGCCATGCAGCTCCGGCAGCGTCTGCAGCGCAATCTGCACGGCGTGGCCGGTGCCACGCTGTTCGTCCTGCACGGCGAGCGTGACGTCGGCGTCGACGGCGGTGATCGCCGGGCCGACCTGCTCGCGCCCGTGGCCCACGACCACGGCCAGATGCTGCGGGTCGACGCTGCGGGCGGCGCGCACCGCGTGGCCGACGAGGCTGCGTCCGCCGACAGCGTGCAAGACCTTGGGGAGCCGGGACCTCATCCGGGTGCCGCCACCGGCGGCGAGGACGATCACTGCTGCCGGGCGCGGGTCGGTCACGGCGCGGCTCCTCCGGTCGGCTCTGGTTCGACTGCTGCGTTCGACTACTGGGTGGCTCCCCCGCCTGGCTTCGATCCAGGACCTCGGGATTCAAAGTCCCACGGGCTGCCGGGTTACCCCACGGGGGATCGCAGGCACCGCGGCGCCCGCCGTGCGCAGTCTGCCATGTCCACGTGGTGAGCACGACAAAGACCGAAAGGCTGCGCGGGTTGACCTACCTACGGCAGCGTAGGTTACGGTTGCGTAGGTTGAATGTTCCCAGCGTGAGGAATCCCCCGACATGACGACTCCCACCGCAGTTGCCCCCGCTCCGCCACCTCGCAGCGACGACGACGTGCCCCTGGGCACCCTCGGTGCCGAGCAGCAGTCACGCGTGGAGCAGGTCGCGCTCGCCATCTTCATCATCGTCCCGTTCATCGCCGTACTCGCGGCCGTGCCGGTTGCCTGGGGTGGATGGCTCGGCTGGACCGACGTGGCGATCGCCGTGGTGATGTACTGGGTCACCGGCCACGGAATCACCGTCGGCTTCCACCGGCACTTCACGCACAAGGCTTTCAAGCCCAACCGTGCGCTCAAGGTCGTGATGGCGATCGCCGGGTCGATGGCCATCCAGGGCCCGGTGGTCCGCTGGGTCGCCGACCACCGCCGGCACCACAAGTTCTCCGACCGCGACGGCGACCCGCACTCCCCGTGGCGCTACGGCGAGAGCCTCAGGGGTCTGACCAAGGGCTTCTTCCACGCGCACATGATGTGGCTGTTCGACACCGAGCAGACCCCGCAGCGCAAGTACGCACCCGACCTGCTCAAGGACCGGGACATCGTAAAGATCTCGCGGCAGTTCCCGCTGTGGGTCGCGGTGTCGCTGCTCGCCCCGGCCGTCGCCGGCGGCCTGCTGGCCCCACTGGTGGGCGACCGGCCGTGGTGGCAGGGCGCCCTCACCGCGTTCTTCTGGGCCTCCCTGGTCCGGGTGAGCCTGCTGCACCACGTGACCTGGTCGATCAACTCGATCTGCCACACGATCGGCGAGCGCCCGTTCGTCAGCCGCGACAAGTCGGCGAACGTCTGGTGGCTCGCGATCCCGTCGATGGGCGAGTCGTGGCACAACCTGCACCATGCCGATCCGACCTGTGCACGGCACGGCGTGCTGAAGGGTCAGGTCGACACCTCGGCCCGGGTGATCTGGGCCTTCGAGAAGCTGGGCTGGGTGTCGTCGGTGCGCTGGCCGGTCAAGGAGCGCATCGAGGCCAAACGCGTGGGCGCGGTGTCGCAGCAGCGCACTGCCGCTTGAGACGCGCCAGCCGGGAAGGGCACGGCCTGGCACCTACCAGCCGAGAAGAGAGGTCGCCGTGAGCCCGAACAGCACCAAGGGTCGACGGGGGCCTCGCGCACGGATGACCAGTGCCGCGCGCCGCGAGCAGCTGATCGACATCGCCCGGCGGCTCTTCGCCGAGCGCGGGTTCGAGGGAACGTCCATCGAGGAGATCGCGCACCGCGCGGAGGTCTCCAAGCCAGTGGTCTACGAGCACTTCGGCGGCAAGGAAGGCTTGTACGCCGTCGTGGTCGACCGCGAGGTGCGCCAGCTGCTCGACCTCATGCGGGAGGCGCTGACCGGTGGCCATCCGCGTGACCTGATCGAGCAGGCGGCCCTGTCGCTGCTCGACTACATCGACACCTCGTCCGACGGGTTCCGGATCCTCGTGCGCGACTCGCCGGTCGGGTCGGCGTCGGGGTCGTTCGTCTCGATCATCAGCGACGTCGCGTCCCGGGTCGAACACATCATGGTCGAGGAGTTCCGCAGCCGCGGCTTCGACCCCGAGAACGCCCCCATGTATGCCCAGATGCTCGTCGGCATGGTCGGCACCACCGGCCAGTGGTGGCTCGACGCGCGCACGCCCGGCAAGCAGGAGGTCGCCGCGCATCTGGTGAACCTCGCCTGGCACGGGCTGTCCCACCTCGACGCGCGGCCGACGCTGCGCTCGCTCGAGCCCTGACCCACCGTTTTTGCCGGCCCACCGTTTGGCACGGGGTGGCCCCGTGCCAAACCTATTGGCACAGGGCCACCCCGTGCCAACGGCGGGATGAGGCGCGCGGGCGAGTACGTCGTTCGCGAGGTCAGGTGATCCGGCCGGCGAGCCAACGCAGGGCCAGCGGGTAGCGGTACTCGATCGCGCCGTGGCCGGCCTCGAACAGCTCGAACGCGATGCGCTCCTCGGGCAGCCCGGCCTCGAGCAGCCCGTCCCGGAACGCCTGCGCCCCGAGGTCGAGGAACCACTCGTCACTGGTGCCGGCGTCGATCCACACCGCCCGCAGGCCACGCATCGCCTCTGCGTGGTCGGGCTGGGCCAGCATCCGCACCGGATCCCACGCCAGCCAGCGCTCCCACAGCTCCGGCACCAGCCGACCGGTCCGGGGATCGAACGGCAGCTCGGGGGTGCCGCCGTCGGAGGCGGAGAAACAGGCCGAGCAGCCGAGCATCATCAGCAATTTGGCGTCCTCGGGCTCGGTGAACGCGACCCGTGACCCGAACTGCTGCCACCACCGCATGATGTCCCCGTCGTACCCGCGTAGCGCCCGCACCGCCTGCGCGAACTCCGGCAGGTAGCAGTACTCGTAGAGCGCGTCGCCGGCGTGCGTGGCCAGCGCGCCGAACAGGTCCGGGCGCAGCATCGGCGTGATCATCGCGCCGAAGCCACCGCTGGACTTGCCCGCGATCGCACGGTGCCGGGGTTCGGTGAGCGTCGAATAGTGCGCGTCGACGAACGGCACGACCTCGTCGCACAGGTAGGAGTGATAGCGCCCGGTGCCTGCCGAGTCGACGAACTGGCTGCCGCCGTAACTGGTCCAGGCGTCGACGTAGACCACGAGTACGTCGGGCACGTCGGCGTCGGCCAGCACCTGGTCGACCAGCTCCAGCATCGGCTGCCGAAACGGCGAGCGGTTGCGCCACATCTGCAGGTGCCCGGTGTAGCCCTGGATCTGGTAGACCACCGGATACCGCCGGTTCTCGTCGTACCCGGGCGGCAACTGCACCCACAGCGGACGCTGGTGCGGGTCGCCGAGCGGGTTGCCACGCAACAGTGTGCTGTCGAGGGTGTGCTCGGCGAGACGGCTGGACAGTTCCGCGGACCAGGGCAACATGGTGCCGACCCTACGCGGTGGGATGCGCCTCACCGTGGTCTCGTGATCCGGCCATGCTGGTCCAGGCGGGGTCGGTGAGCCATCCTGGTGCCATGTCCGGGACCGCTGGACCACAGCTTTCGCCGCGCACTCCCCCACCGGCGCCCTCCCGCCGCGGGAGGGCGGCGGGCTGGGCCGTCCTGGTAGCGCTGGCGTCGGCGGCGGGGGTGGCCGTCATCGCCTACCTGGCCCTGTACACGGCTCGCGGACAGGAGCTGGACGACCGCGCGATGCGGATCTTCTCCGACAACGGGGACCCGACGGCGGCCCGGCCACTGTTGGAGCTGCTGAGCGAGGTGTCGATCGGTTCCGCGGGCCTCGCACTGGCGGTCTTCGTGTGTCTCGCGCTGCTGCGCCGCGGCTTCACGCTGGCCGTGGCCGCCGTCGCCGTCACCGTCGGCGCCAACCTCACCACGCAGGTGCTCAAGCACCTGGTGCTGACCCGACCCGACCTCGGCCACGGCACGCTCAACAGCCTGCCCAGCGGGCACACGACGCTGGTCTTCTCCCTGGTGCTGGCCGCGCTGCTGGTCGCCCCGGTCGTGCTGCGGGTGCCGGTGACCGTCCTGGGCGCCGCGGTCGGCACCCTCACCGGCGCCGCTACCGTCGTGGCCGGCTGGCACCGCCCCAGCGACGTCGTCACCGCGACGCTCGTCACCCTGGCGTGGGGTGGTGCGGCTATTGCCGTGCTCGACGTCCTGTCCCCGGGCACGGCTCGACCGCCCGTCCGGCCGTTCCTGCACCGCGCGGGAGCTGCCTTCGGGCTCGCTGCCGTGCTGGGGACCCTGGTCGCCGGGCTGATGCTCGTCGTCTGGGGCGTCGGGCCGGGCTCCGGCCCCGGTGAGATGGTGGCGGCGGTGCTGTCCCTGGGCAGCATCGCGCTGTTCTCCGCACTGGTCGTCGGTGGCTACGGCCTGCTGGTCGGCCACACGGTCGGCTAGCCGCCGTGGGGGCGGACCGCCGCTCGACGGGTCAGCCGCAATGCGACGATATGGTGACCGGCCACGGGGAAGCTGCGGCTTGAACGTCGGACCCTCGCCCTTGTGCAGCTGCCGAAAGGAACACGGATGGCTGACGCCGCCACGGTGACGGTCGTGGTCATGACCCGCGATCGCCGCGACAACGTGCTGCAGACCCTGCATCGACTCACCGCCCTCCCCGAGCAGCCTCCCGTCATCGTGGTGGACAACGCCAGCACCGACGACACCGCCGCCGCGGTCGCCGAGCAGTTCCCGGCCGTCCGGCTGATCGCGCTGTCGGAGAACCACGGTGCGCCGGCACGGACGATCGGCGTCGAGGCCGCCTCGACCCCCTATGTCGCGTTCGCAGACGACGACTCCTGGTGGGCACCTGGCGCACTCGGCCGCGCGGCCGACGTCTTCGACGGCTGCCGGGCGCTGGGGCTGCTCGCCGCGCGCGTCCTGGTCGGCCCCCAGGAGCGGCTCGACCCGGTGTGCGGGCTGATGGCGGCGAGTCCGCTGCCGCGAGCCGCGGACGCACCCGGACCGTCGGTGCTCGGCTTCCTCGCCTGCGGCGCGGTCGTGCGCCGGGAGGCGTACCTACAGGTCGGAGGCTTCAGCCCGGTGCTGTTCTTCTGCGGCGAGGAGGCACTGCTCGCGCAGGACCTGATGGCGGCCGGCTGGCAGCTCGCGTACGTCGACGAGGTCGTCGCCCACCACCATCCCGGCAGCGTGCAGGCGGGGCGATCCGGCCGGGACCGGCTGGCCGTCCGCAACGCCGTCCTGAGCCTGTGGATGCGCCGGCCGGCAGCGGTCGCGCTGACGGGGACGGCCCGGCTGGTCGGCTCTCGTCGGGACGCCGCCGCCTTCCGTGGGCTCGCCGACGCACTCCGAGCCGGCCCGACCGCACTGACGCACCGGTCGCTGCTGCCACCACATGTGGAGCATCAGGTGCGCCTGCTGAGCAGGCGACCGTGAGGCGCGTCCTGGTCACGGGCTGGTTCAGCCTGGACGAGGCCGAGGTGACAGCCGGCGACGTACTCGCGCGCGACACCGCGGCGCGATGGCTGACCCAGTCCGGCATCGCCCACGACGTGGCGGTAGCCGAGAACTTCCGCACCGATCGCGACATCTCGCTCGACGACGCCGTACCCGACGACTACACCGACGTCGTGTTCGTGTGCGGTCCCGCGGCCGGTGCACCGGTGGAGAAGCTCTTCGCGCGTTTCCCGAACGCGCGCCGCCTCGCCGTGGACGTGTCGGTGGTGGATGGCACGTCGGCGCTGCGGCTCGACGGGGTGCTGGCCCGCGACGCTCCCGATATCGTGCGGCCCGACCTCAGCCTCGCGACCGCGGCACCGGGTACGCCGGTCGTCGGGGTCGTGCTCACCCACGCACAGCCGGAGTACGGCAGCAACCACCGGCTGCAGCGGGCGCACGAGCTGATCGGCGACGCGCTGCTCGACCTGGACGTCGCGCCGGTGCCGCTCGACACGCGGCTGCACCCGCAGGATCCGCTGCTGTGCTCGACGCCGGGGCAGCTGGAGTCGGCGCTCGGCCGCTGCGACGCGGTGGTCACCACGCGCATGCACGGCCTGGTGCTGGCGCTCAAGCTCGGGGTGCCTGCGGTCGCCGTCGATCCGGTCGCCGGTGGTGGCAAGGTCATCCGGCAGGCACGCGTGCTCGACTGGCCGGCCGCGTTCGGGGTCGAGGATGCCGACGGCGCGCGCGTCGCGGAGGCTTTGCGATGGTGCCTGTCGGCCGAGGGGCGGTCGGAGGCGACCGCCGTCACCGACCGGCTGGAGGACGCGGTCCGCGATCTGCGCACGGAGTTCGTCGGCTTCTTCGCCGGCTGACGATCCAGGCCGTCAGGACACGTACCGGCGGGCCTTGCCGTCGAGCTGCATGTCCTCCAGCTGGCGGTAGCCGCGCTCGAGATGCGGCGGCACGACGCGGCGCTCGCGGACCACCCAGGGCAGGCCGCGCAGGGCGTCGCCCACGCCGAGCACGGTGACCCGGTCCCGCGGCAGCCGCACCAGCATGCGCGCAGTGCGGCGGACAGCGCTCGGCAAAGGGCGCCGGAGCCAGGTGAACCACAGGCTGTTGCGTATCCCGTGCCGACGCCGAAGGTGCGCGTCGCGCTGCTGGGACGCGTGGTGGTGCGCGACGACGTCGGGCACGTACGCCATGTGCCAGCCGGCGCGGGCGAGGTCGCACGCCAGCAGCTCCTCCTCACCACCGAGCCAGAGACGGGACGAGAAGCCGCCGGCGGACTGGAACGCGTCGCGGCGCAGGACCGACACACCGGCGAGGAAGCTCAGCAGCGGATGGCCGGGCAGGCCGGGCGGCTGGGCGAGCGGCGACTCGGCCATCTCCTCGCAGATCGCGTCCAGCCGTCCTCCCGGCTCGACCAGGATGCTCGCCGTCACGACGGCCAGGCTCGGGTGCGCATCGAGCAGGTCGGCGGCGCGGGACAGGGCGCCGGCGTCATACCAGGTGTCGTCGTCGCAGAACGCCACGTACGGCGTGTCGACCGCCTCCACCCCTAGGTTTCGCCCGACTGCGCCGAGGTTGCGCCCCGGCGTGAGCAGCGTGACGTGCGGGTGACTGGTGCGCACCATCTCCGGGGTGCCGTCGGTGGAGCCGTTGTCGACCACGACCACGTGCGGCTGCTCGGGCAGCTCGGCGAGGCGGGCGAGGGTGCGGTCCAGCTCGGCCTGCCGGTTGTAGGTGATGACGACAACGGCGACACGGTCCTCGGCACGCTCTTCTCGCCGCATCGCCTCAACATAGACGGCCGGCCCGGACACGGGTTGCTCGAGGGTCGCCGTGGCCGCCTTGCGCGCCTGGGAACGCCGACGCGCAAGGGGCCGGTCTCGTCCAAGCTCCTGCGATGAGGCGTCGATCGTGGATACGATCGACTTTCTACGACTAGCGCAGCCGGGGAGCGCGTGCTCACGCACGTCTTCGGCGGGGACTCGCGGTTGCCACCAACGAGAGGAACTCGCTGTGAGAATGGGACCACGAAACTCAACCGTCAGATGGGGCCGGGCGGCGCTGGCAGGAGCAACAGTGGCAGCGGTCGGGGCGTTGACGGTGCCGGCGGGCGCGCAGGCCGCGGAGGCCGGTGGAGCCGAGGTGCTGCGGCAGGCCTTCGCCGCCACGACCGAGGCCGGGACCGCGCACGTGCGTCTGCGCGAGAGCGTGCAGGTCGGGGAGCGGAGCATCCAGCTCAGCGGTCAGGGGGCCGTCGACTTCGAGGATCAGTCCGCCCGGCTGACGTTCGAGCTTCCAGCTGCGGCGGGCGGAAGCAGTCTCGAGCTTCGCATCGTCGACCTCACCCTCTACCTCAAGCTCCCGCCGCAGGCAGCAACCCAGCTCACCGGCGGCAAGCCGTGGGCTGCGGTCGACATCCGTCAGGTGGCGATGGCCCAGGCCGGCTCCGCACTCGGGCAACTGCCGACCCAGAACCCGATGCAGGCGTTCGAGTTCCTGGCCGGCGCCGGCAACAAGGTGACCAAGATCGGCACCGGCACCATCGACGGTGTCTCGGTCGATCACTACCGGACCGCCATCGACCTGGCCGCGCTGGCTTCCGCCGCACCGAACGCACAGGCTCGCGAGTCGCTGAACCAGTTGCAGGAGACGCTCGGCCGCGCCACCCTGCCCATCCACGTGTGGATCGATGGTGACGACCTGATCCGGCGGGTCAAGCTGTCCCTGCCCGTGCCGCAGACCGGCGCGGTGCCGGCGGGCAGCCGGGTGACCGTCGTGCAGACCCTGTCCGACTTCGGCACCGAGGTGCAGATCAGCGCGCCGCCGGCAGGACAGACCGCCGACATCACCACGCTGATCGCCGAGCAGGCGAGCCAATCCGGCCAGACACCCAGTGGTGGCGTCGACGCCGGCGGCGAGGGCACGGCCGGCATGGAGCATGCGCCGCTCGTGTACGGGGGCCTCGGGCTCCTGTTCGCCGCAGCCGCTCTCGGTGCAACGACCGTCGCCCGGCGTCGCCGATCCGATCTCGCTGCCTGAGCTCAGGGCAGCAGCTCCTGGACCGGCGCGCTCGACATCGCGCAAGGCGCTGTGGCTGCACGTCGGCGCCTTGGGCCTCGCCATGGTTAGCCATAGGCGCAGGGCCCTGCGCGCACGCCGCGGGGCGGCTGGACGCGGCATCACCGTCGTCCCGCCGCTCCCCGGCTGACAGCGGCTACGCGTGTTTACGTCGACTCGTCGTGCGCAACGAAGAACACCCGTCGAAACGGCAGGATCACCTGCCCGTCCTCGTCCGGGTAGGCCTGGCGGAGCGCAGCGGCGTACTCGTGCTCGAAGCGAGCGCGCAGCTCGTCCGGCAGCGCCTGCAGCACCGGGCGTGCCCCGGTGCCCGACACCCAGCGCAGCACCGGGTCGGGACCGGGGAGCACGTGCAGGTAGGTGGTCTCCCAGGCATCGACGGCCAAGCCCAGCGTTCGCACCTCGCGCAGGTAGGTCGCCGGGCCGTGTGAGCCGGGGAACGTCAGCGCGGCCGTGTGCGGTGCGAACCTGGGATCGGCAGCCAACTCGCGCAGCAGCACGTGCGAGGGCTCGTCGAAGTTGCCTGGCACCTGCACCGCCAGCCAGCCGCCAGGAGACAGCCAGGACACCAGCCGCCGCAACAGGTCCAGATGGCCGGGCACCCACTGCAGGGTCGCGTTGGACACGAGTACGTCGACCGGCGCGGCGGGCTGCCACGTCCGCAGGTCGGCGACCTCGAACCGCAGACCGGGGCCGTCGGGGGCCCGTGCGACCATCTCTGCCGACGCATCGACGCCGGTGACCGACGCGGTCGGCCACCGCTGCGCCAGGGTGGCGGTGAGGTTGCCCGGCCCGCAGCCGAGGTCCACGACCTGGCGGGGATCGGTCGCGCCTACGCGGGACAGCAGGTCCACGAAGGGCCGGGAACGCTCGTCGGCGAACCGCAGATAGACGTCGGGGTCCCAACTCGCCATCGATTACCGCCTCCGCTGCATCCCGCACATATCTCGACGTCAAGATACCCTCGGAATTATCTCGGCATCAAGAGTCTTGACCGGTAGCCTTGCTCCATGCAAGACGAGGTGGACCGGCTGATCGATGCATGGCAGCGAGAGCGACCCGAGCTCGACGTCGCACCGATGGAGGTGCTGAGCCGGGTCAGCCGGCTGAGTCGCCACCTCGACCGCGGCCGGCGCCAGGCATTCTTCGAGCACAACCTGGAGGCATGGGAGTTCGACGTGCTGACGGCTCTGCGCAGGGCCGGCGCACCGTATCAGCTCTCCCCTGGCCGACTGCTGCGCGAGACCATGGTCACCAGCGGCACGATGACCAACCGGGTCGACCGGCTCGCGGCCCGCGGCCTGGTGCGACGGTTGCCCGATCCCAGCGACCGGCGCGGCGTCTTGGTGGAACTGTCCGAGGACGGGCGCCGTCTGGTCGACGCGGCCTTCGACGCCCTGCTCAAGCACGAGCGTGCGCTGCTCGCCGGCCTCGGCCCGGACGAGCGGGTTCAGCTGGCAGGGATGCTGCGGGTGCTGGTGACCCCCTTCGACACCTGAGCTTGGCCGCGCCGCCCCCTCCCCATTTGGCTGGGTACCTTGCCGAATGGGGACTTCCCCACCGAAATCTGGCGAGGGAACTCCCGACTTGGCTGGGTCCCTTGCCAAATCGCGGCGGGGTCAGGGGTCGGCGGACTCGGCGGCCGCCAGCCAGGCCTCCTCGATCTCGGCCTTCTCCGCCACCACGGCACGCAGCTCCACGTCGATCTCGGCGAGCCTCTCGAAATCGCTGGCGGCTGCTGCCATCTGCTCGTGCAGCCTGTCCTCGCGGGCGCTGACCTTCTGCAGCTGACGCTCGAGCTTGGCCAGCTCCTTGCGGACCGCCCGCTGCTCCGCCGCCACCGACGGCCCCCCCGACGGCCCCGACGACTGGGCCGACGACTGGGCCGACGACGCTGCGTCCGACCCGGGTACGCCGGATCCAGCGGCCGCGGCCGGATCGCGCACCGACGCGCGAAACTCCAGGTACTCCTCGACCCCCCGCGGCAGCATCCGCAGCGAGCCATCCCCGAGCAGCCCCCAGACCTCGTCACACACCCGCTCGATGAAGTAGCGGTCGTGCGAGACGACGACCAGCGACCCCGGCCAACCGTCGAGGAAGTCCTCGACCACGTTGAGGATCTCGATGTCGAGGTCGTTGGTCGGCTCGTCGAGCAACAGCACGTTGGGCTCGCCCATCAGCAGCCGCAGCACTTGCAACCGCCGGCGCTCGCCGCCGGACAGGTCGCCGATGCGGGCGGTGAGCCGGTCACCGGTGAAACCGAATCGCTCGAGCATCGACGTCGCGGTCAGCTCGGTGCCGCCGACGAGCTTGGTGACCCGGCGGATCTCCTCCACCGACTCCAGCACCCGTTGCTGGGCCGGGAGCTCCTCCAGCGACTGGCGCAGGTACGCGATCGACACTGTGCGGCCCTCCTTGCGCCTGCCGGCCTCCGGCGCGAGCTCGCCGGCCAGCAGCCGCAGGAGCGTCGTCTTGCCCGCGCCGTTGACCCCGACCACCGCGAGCCGCTCCCCCGGCGCCATCCGCAGCGTGACCCGATCGAGCAGCTCGCGTCCGCCCCGGGCGACCGACACCTCCTCGAGGTCGATGACGTCCTTGCCCAGCCGACTGGTGGCGAAGCGCTGCAGCTCCATCCGGTCCCGTGGCGCGGGTACGTCGGAGATCAGCTCGTTGGCCGCCTCCACCCGGAACCGTGGTTTCGACGTCCGCGCCGGCGCGCCGCGGCGGAGCCAGGCCAGCTCCTTGCGCACCAGGTTGCGCCGCCGCGCCTCGGCGGCACCGGCCTGCCGGGCGCGCTCGGCCTTGGCCAGCACATAGGCGGCGTACCCGCCCTCGTAGGGATCGACGGCGCCGTCATGCACCTCCCAGGTGGTGGTCGCGCAGGCGTCGAGGAACCACCGGTCGTGGGTCACCACCAACAGCGCCGAGGGAAGCCCGGCCAGGTGCCGGGCCAGCCAGTCCACCGCTTCGACGTCGAGGTGGTTGGTGGGCTCGTCGAGCA
>DASSKO010000169.1:0-20421 GCA_035690425.1 Nocardioidaceae bacterium | reverse complement strand
GGTGACCGCGGACTGGCAGAGTTGCGTGGAAGGTGCGGACATCGTCGTCGAGGCGTCGCGGCTGAACCGGCCGGAGCCGCTGCTGAAGACGGAATGGATCGCGCCCGGAGCCCTGGTCGTGCCCTACGGCACGATGAGCGCGGTCGAGCTGTCGCTCACCGACGTGATGGACAAGGTCGTCGTCGACGACTGGGGACAGTGCCGAGGTGGCCAGTTCGGCGCACTGCGCCAGCACGTGGAGACCGGCAAGCTGTCCGAGCACACGCTGCACGCCGAGCTCGGCGAGATCGTGGCCGGCAAGAAGCCGGGCCGCGAGCACGCCGAGGAGACCAACCTGCTGTGGCACCGGGGCCTGTCGCTGTCCGACATCGCGCTCGGCGCCGCCATGCTCGAGCGTGCGCGCGAGCGGGGCATCGGCCAGCAGGTGCGGTTCGGATGAGCACCGTCGTACCCGCCGGCCGCGCGGTCGTGGTCCACGGTTCCGTGAAAGAAGTGCGCCGATCGGCGCGGTCCGCGGACGTCTTTCACGGAACTGTGAAAGACGTCCGCGGGCGGGCGCCGGGGTGGCCCGGCGCGAGTGGCGACCCGGGGGGATCGTGAGCGACCTGAGTGCCGGGGAGCAGACCGGCCCGGGCCGGCCGGTGCTCATCGACGGCGCCACCCTCACCCCGGCCGGCGTGGTCGGCGTCGCGCGCGACCGGACCCGGGTGGAGGTCGGGCCGACGGTCCGCGCCCGGCTGGATCGTGAGCGCGCCGTCGTCGACACCTACGTCGACGACCAGATCCCCGCCTACGGGGTCACCACGGGCCTGGGTGCACGCTCGACGGTGGCACTGGCACGAGAGGACCTGTCGGCGTTCAGCGCCCGCACGCTCCGGGGGCGGGCCAACGCGGTGGGCACTCCGCTGGCCGCCCACCTGGTGAGGGCCGCGATGGTGGCCCGTGCGAACGGGATCGCCTCCGGACACACCGGTGCAAGTCCGGCCGTTCTCGACTCACTGGTCGGCATGCTCAACGCCGGCGTCCATCCCGTCGTACCCGAGTCCGGGTCGATCGGCTCGTCCGACCTGTGCCTGATGGCCCACGTCGGCCTCGTCGTCATGGGCGAGGGTCGCGCCGAGTGCGGCGGCGAGCTGCTCGACGGGGCAACGGCCCTGCGCCGCGCCGGCCAGGCGCCGCTGGCCCTCGGGCCCAAGGACGGCTTGGTGCTGTGCGGTGCCAGCCCGGTCGCCGCGGGGACGGGCGCACTCGCCGTAGGGGGCGCGGCGGCGACACTGACTATGGCGCAGGGCGTCGCGGCACTCACGCTGGAGGGCTTCCGGGGCAACTCCACACCGCTGGACCCGCGGGCACAGGCCGCTCGACCCGCGCCGGGCCAGACACTGGCCGCGGCGGAGCTGCGTGCCCTACTCGACGGCGGTGCGCTGACCGACTCCCGGTCCGCTCGTCGGTTGCAGGATCCGGTCAGCCTGCGTTGCGTCGCTCCGGTGCACGGCGCGCTGCACGCCGCGGTCACCTTCGCCGCAACCGCCGTGGATGCGGAGCTCAACGGGTCCGGAGACAACCCGATCGTCGACGCCGAGTCGGCGCAGGTGCTCTCCACGGGCAACTTCCACACTCCCGTGCTGGCGCTCGCGCTGGACACCCTCGCCCTCGCGCTGTGCCAGACCGCGGCGCTGTCTGCGGCGCGCACCGGGCGGTTGATGTCGCCTGCGCTGACCGGACTGTCGGCCAACCTCTCGCCCCGCGGACTGGACCGCTCCGGCATGGCTCCCGTAGTCAAGACCGCACAGGCACTGGTCGCTGAGATCCGGCACCTGGCCGCCCCGGTGTCGATCGACAGCCGTTCGGGAGCCGAGGGAGTCGAGGACGACTCGACCAACGCGTGCCTCGGCGCCCGCCGGCTGCTGCCGATGCTCGACAAGCTGAGGCTGGTGCTTGCCATCGAGGCGACGGCGGCGAGTCAGGCGGTCGACCTCGCCGCGCCGGCGACCCTGGGCCGGGGGGCGGCTGTGCTGCACCGGGCGGTGCGTGCGGTCGTCGCTCCGCTCGACGACGACCGCGCTCTCGGCTCCGAGCTGGAGCGGGTGGCCATCGAGGTGCTGGCATCTCTCGACGTACAAGCGGATCTGGACGCGATCGTCCGGGCCGCGGATGCCGGGCCGGCAACAGGATTGACAGCATCTTCAGAACAGCATCACGATGAATGAGGCTATGCAGCCGCGCTCGCGTATAGTTCTTCGTTCGAATGCTGTTCGATGACCCCTGGGGGTCCCCCGTGATCGAGTTCGAGAACGTCACCAAGCGGTTCGACGACGGCGCGCCGGCTGTCGACGGTCTCAGCCTGGTCGCCCCCGACGGCGAGATCACGGTCTTCGTCGGTCCCTCGGGGTGTGGAAAGACCACGTCGCTGCGGATGATCAACCGCACCATCCCGGTGACCTCCGGCACCATCTCGGTGGACGGGCAGGACATCGCGACGACCGACGCGGTGCAGCTTCGGCGCAAGATCGGCTACGTCATCCAGCACGCCGGGCTGTTCCCGCACCGCACCGTCGTCGACAACATCGCGACGGTGCCGCACCTCCTCGGATGGGACAAGAAGAAGAGTCGGTCGGTGGCGCTGGAGCTGTTGGAGCGGGTTGGCCTCGAAGCCGGCATGGCCAAGCGCTACCCCGCACAGCTGTCCGGCGGGCAGCAGCAACGCGTCGGTGTCGCGCGGGCGCTGGCGGCCGATCCGCCGATGTTGTTGATGGACGAGCCGTTCAGTGCCGTCGACCCCATCGTGCGGGCACAGCTCCAGGATGAGTTCCTGCGGCTGCAGCAGGAGCTCGGCAAGACGATCGCGTTCGTCACCCACGACATCGACGAGGCGATCAAGCTCGGCGACAAGGTGGCGGTGATGCAGGCCGGGGGCACGCTGGCGCAGTTCGCCTCCCCTGCCGAGCTGTTGTCCAGGCCCGCCAACGACTTCGTCGCGGAGTTCATCGGCCGCGACCGCGGCTACCGCAGGCTGTCCTTCGTCGCCGCCGACGGTCTCGTCGTGAGTGAACGCAGCACGGTGTCGACCGACGCGTCCGCGGACGACGTACGCCGCGCGGCCGGCGACGCCCAGCACGTGCTCGTCCTCGACTCCGACCGGCGCCCGGCCGGCTGGCTGGCCGTCGACGGCGGCACCGACGCGTCCACCGCGGCGATGCTCGACATCGGGACCACCTTCACCTCCTCACAGTCCCTGCGTACGGCGCTGGACGGGGCGCTGGCCTCACCGACCGGCGAGGCGGTCTGTGTCGACGACGACGGACGCTTCGTCGGTGTCATCGACCACATCCAGATCGCGAAGTACGCGTCGACCGAAGGCGCACGGCAGGTCCCGACCTGATGGACTGGCAGTACCTGAGCTCCAACTCGGCGCTGATCTGGTCGAAGCTGGTGGAGCACCTCTACCTATCGATCACGCCGATCCTGATCGCGCTGGTGCTCTCGCTGCTCATCGGGTTGTTCTCGGTGAGCTTCCCGAAGGTCTACCCCGCGGTGTTGGCGCTCTCGAGCACCTTCTACACCGTGCCGTCGATCGCCCTGTTCGTGATGCTCCCGGGCATCATCCAGACCAACATCCTCAGCCCCCTCAACGTGATCGTCGCGCTGAGCATCTACAGCGTCTCGCTGCTGGTGCGCAACGTCGTCGACGGGCTGCGAGAGACCTCGGCAGACGTGCGGCAGTCGGCGCTGTCGATGGGCTACGGGGGGATCCGCCAGCTGTGGGAGGTCGACCTGCCGATCGCGATGCCGCTCATCTTCGCTGGGCTGCGCGTGGCCACGGTGGCCAACATCTCGATGGTGAGCGTTGGTGCCCTGGTCGGCATCGGCGGTCTCGGCGAACTGATGGCTGACGGCTTCCGGCGAAACTACCTGACACCGTTGCTGGTCGGGCTGGTGCTGTCGGTGGTGCTGGCGCTGACCGCCGACCTCGTCATCGTGACACTGCAGCGCTGGCTCACGCCGTGGGCCAAGTTCGCGAGGCAGGCATGACACTGATCGATGCTCTGCTGCAGTTCCTGTCCGACCCGATGAACTGGAGCGGGTCCCGCGGTATCCCGGTGCGTATCGTCGAGCATCTGCTCTACACCTTCGTCGCGCTCGGTGTCGCCTTCGCCATCGCGTTCCCGGTCGGTCTGCTGATCGGACACACCGGGCGCGGCGCGGTGGTCACCATCAACGTCGGCAACGCCGCACGCGCGGTGCCGACGTTCGGCATGTTGCTGCTGGTCGTGCTGCTCGCCGGGATCGGGTTCCTGCCCGCGCTGATCGCGCTGGTGATCATCGGCATCCCGCCGATCCTCACCTCGACGTACGCCGGCATCCGCGGTGTCGAGGGATCGACGGTCACCGCTGCCCGGGGCATGGGGATGACCGAGAGCGGGATGCTGTTGCGGGTGGAGCTCCCGATCGCGCTGCCGACCGTCATCGCCGGACTGCGCAGCGCCACCCTGCAGATCGTGTCCACCGCGACGATCGCGGCCTATGTGTCGCTGGGTGGGCTCGGTCGCTTCGTCATCGACGGGCTCGGGCAGCGTGACTACGGCGAGATGGCCGCCGGCGCGGTGTTCGTCGCGATCCTGGCGATCGTGCTCGACGTAGTCTGGGTGCTGCTCAGCAAGGTCGCCGTCTCCCCAGGGGTCAGCGGCCGCCTCGGCAAGATCCCGAAGACCGCTGGCCGAACAACGCGATCCGCCACCGAGCCGGCTTGACACGCACAGGAGGCTGCCATGCCCTACCCAAGACTTGCCCGCACCGTGGGCCTCGTCCTGACCGCCGGACTGCTCGCCGCCTGCGGTGGTGGTGGCGGTGACCCGCTGGCCGGGTCGTCCGGCGAGCAGGCTCCCGACGACACGATCGTGGTCGGCTCGGCCAACTTCAGCGAGAACATCATCCTCGCCGAGATCTATGCCCAGGCGCTGGAGGAAGCCGGCGTCAAGACCGAGAAGAAACTGAACATCGGCAGTCGCGAGACCTACATTCCCGCACTGCAGGACGGCTCCATCGACCTGATCCCCGAGTACACCGGCAACCTCCTGCTGTACTTCGACTCGGATGCGAAGGTGACGAAGAGCGACGAGGTCTACGAGGCGCTGCAGCAGGCGCTGCCCGAGGGACTCGTCGTGCTGGAGAAGTCGTCGGCGGAGGACAAGGACGTGTTGGTCGTGCGCCAGGAGACCGCCGAGAAGTACGACTTGGAGACGATCGCCGACCTCCAGCGGGTCGATGACCAGCTGGTCGTGGGCGGTTCGCCGGAGTTCGCGGAGCGGCGCGCGGGCCTGAAGGGCTTGCAGGAGGTCTACGGCCTGGACTTCAAGGAGTTCAAGACCCTCGATGCCGGTGGCCCGCTGACCGTGACCGCGCTGAAGGACGGCGACGTCGACGTGACCCAGCTGTTCTCCACCCAGCCCTCCATCGAGCAGAACAACTTCGTGCCGCTCGAGGACCCCAAGAACATCCACATCGCACAGAACATCGTGCCGCTGGCCAACGAGGACAAGGTGACCCCAACTGTCAGGGAGACGCTGAACGCGGTTTCCGCCGAGCTCACCACCGAGAAGCTTGCCGAGCTGGTCAAGCGCGTCGACATCGACAAGGAGAACCCACGCGACGTCGCTGCCGACTGGCTGCAACAGGCCGACCTGAACTGACCCGAGTCCAAACTGCGATCTCGCGGTGAGAGGGGACGCGCCGGCTGCCCCCTTCGTCGCGGGCCGCCCGCTTCGTCGCGAGATCGCAGTTTTTCACCAGCGGCCGCGGTGCACGACCTCGTCTGGGGTACGCCGCCGGCGCGTGAGTGAGGGAGACTTGCGGTCCGGGGCCGGATGCCCGACCGTGATCGCACCGATCGGCGTGTGATCTGCGGGTACGCCGAACGCGGCACGAAAGGCCTCGACCCGCTCGGCCGGGATGCCGAAGAAGCACGCTCCCAGCCGCTCGTCGACAGCGGTCTGCAGGATCAGCAGCGCCGCCATGCCGGTGTCGACATGCCAGTAGGGGATCGGCCACCGGGACTCGTCACGATCGGCCCAGCCCTTGTCGGCCTCGGCGTAGCGGTCGAGGTAGGCGTCCTTGCGCGACATCGGCACGATCAGCACGGGTGCGCGGCGCATCCCCTCCAGCCAGCGCGACGGCTGCTCGGCCGCACCCCTCGGCGCGGTGGCACGCCAGAAGCGGTCGACGTCGTCGGACGAGTCGAGGCGGAGGAACGCCCATCCCTGACTGAACCCGGCGCTCGGTGCGTGCACGGCATGCTCCAGCATCCGGTCGACGGTGGCTGGGTCGACCGGCGCGTCGGTGTAGCTGCGCACCATCTGGCGCCGGCGGACCACGTCGCGAAAGTCCACGAGTCAGGATCCCGCGACGATGTCCACGGCCAGATCGAGTCGCCTGGGACCCGCGCAGCGGACCGGGGCGGCGAGCAGCATGGGGGCCAGCGTATCTGCGCCTGATGGGTGGTGCATTCGGCTCGTGGGAGACCCACGACGCCGACGGCGCTGCCCGGGTCGAACGGCTGCGTCTCGGGCGCCGTGCACGGCCGCCACGATGAGCGTGTTGGTGGACACGTCGGTCCTGGTCGACTACCTGCGAGGTCGTGACGAGGCCGGCGAGCTGTTGGAGGGTCACCGGCGCGCAGTTGCTCACACTGAATGTCCGGCACTTCCCCATGTTTCCCGGCCTGCGCAGTCCCTACTGACGAGATGGCGGCCGACCGTGCCCGTGGGCGCCGGCGAGCCGCCGGGTGAGGTCGGCAGCGGCGCCGGTCACCGCTGCCGCGTAGCGATCCCGTTCTTCGGGGCTGTCGTCGCGCTGCTCGAAGGTGACCGCGACGCTGGCCACCGGATGTGCGTTGTGGTCCAGGACGACGGCCGCGACCGAGGCCAGGCCGGGCGTCACCTCGCCCTGCTCCTCGGCGTACCCGCGCTGCCGGGTGTCGGAGAGCAGCGCGCGCAGCGCGGTCGGCGACGTCGGCCCGGTCCCGTGCCGGTCGACGAAGGCCGAGGCGTCGGGGAACAGCGCGCGCACCTGCCGGCTCGGCAGCGCCGCCAGGATCGCGCGGCCACTCGCGGTGAGGTGCGCAGGCAGTCGCACCCCCACGGCGGTGACCAGCGGAGGCCTGCCGGGGGCACGCTCCTCGACGACGTAGAGCACCTCGCGGCCGTGCAGCACGACCAGGTGTGCAGACTGACCCACCAGGTCGACGAGCCTGCTCATCCGCGGCCTGGCCAGCCGTTGCAGGGGCGCCTGCCGGGTGTATCCCGAGCCCACCTCGAACGCGGCCACACCGAGACCGAACCGGCGCTCGGACTCCAGGTGCACGCAGAAGCCCTCGTCGACCATCGTGCGCAGCAGGTGATAGGCCGACGACCGTGGGATGCAGACGGCGGCGGCGATGCGCTCCAGCGGCACCGGCTCCGGCTGCCGGGCGAGAAAGCTCAGCACCCGCATGGCGCGGACCGCGGCCGGCACCTGGCTGGTTGTTCGATGCGGCATCCGCCCAACCTACGCCGAGTCTCGGATATGAGACCGAATCGGCTCGAGGTGGGTGGCGTGGGGGCCCACCGGGCAGTGCAATGGCAGGTATGGGTACTTCAACTGTCGAGGTCGGTGTCGGGCCGGTGACAGCCGAGGAGCTGGTGGCGGTGGCACGCGACGGCGCGTCGGTCGTGCTGGCGAGCGATGCCCTCGCGGCGATCGAGCGGTCGCGGAAGGCCGTCGAGGAGCTCGCGTCGGCGCCGACCCCGGCGTACGGGGTCTCCACGGGCTTCGGTGCACTGGCCACCCGGCACATCCCCACCGACATGCGGGCGCAGCTGCAGAGGTCGCTGGTGCGCTCGCACGCTGCCGGCAGCGGCCCGGAGGTCGAGCGCGAGGTGGTGCGCGCGCTGATGCTGCTGCGGCTGTCCACCTTGGCGACCGGGCACACCGGCATCCGGCCGCAGACGGCCCAGGCGATCGCCGCGCTGCTCACCCACGGGATTACACCGGTCGTGCACGAGTACGGCAGCTTGGGCTGCTCCGGCGACCTAGCCCCACTGGCGCACTGCGCGTTGGCGCTGATGGGGGAGGGTGAAGTGCGAGATTCCGTTGGTCGCATCCGACCCGCTCACGAAACCCTCAAAGAGATCGGCTTGGAACCCATCGAGCTCGCGGCCAAGGAGGGGCTCGCGCTGATCAACGGCACCGACGGCATGCTCGGCATGCTGGTGCTGGCGCAGGCCGACGTCGCGGCGCTGCTCAAGGTCGCCGACATCGCCACCGCGATGAGCGTGGAGGCGCTGCTGGGCACCGACCGCGTCTTCGCCGAGGACCTGCAAGCGTTGCGCCCGCACCCGGGTCAGGCCGCGAGCGCCGCAAACCTGCGGCGGATCCTCGCCGACTCGGGGGTGATGCGCAGCCACCGGGGCGACGACTGCACGGTGGTGCAGGACGCCTACTCGCTGCGCTGCTCACCGCAGGTGCTCGGCGCCGCCCGTGACACCCTCGACCACACCCGGCTGGTGGCGTCCCGCGAGCTCGCGTCCGCGGTCGACAACCCGGTGGTGCTCGACGACGGCCGGGTCGAGTCCAACGGCAACTTCCACGGTGCGCCGGTGGCCTACGCGCTGGACTTCCTCGCGATCCCGGTCGCCGACGTGGCGAGCATGTCCGAGCGGCGCACCGACCGATTCCTCGATGCCGCCCGCAACCACGGGCTGCCGCCGTTCCTCGCCGACGACCCCGGCGTCGACTCCGGCCATATGATCGCGCAGTACACCCAGGCCGCCATCGTCTCGGAGCTGAAACGGCTCGCGGCGCCGTCAAGTGTCGACTCGATCCCCTCCAGCGCGATGCAGGAGGACCACGTCTCGATGGGCTGGTCGGCCGCCCGCAAGCTCCGCCGGGCCGTCGACGGCCTCACCCGGGTGCTGGCGATCGAGATCCTGACGGCAGCACGTGCGCTCGACCTGCGGGCACCGTTGACACCGGCGCCGGCCACCGCCGCCGTACTCGCCGCCCTGCGGGAGCGGGTCGGCGGACCGGGGCCGGACCGGCACCTGGCGCCGGAGATCGAGGCCACGATCGAGCTCGTGCGCGGCGGCGCGGTCACCGCCGCCGCCGAGTCCGTCACCGGCCCCCTGGACTGACCCGCGGAATCGCGGGGAGCGAGAGGAGAGCGAGACAGATGAGTCGCACGATCAGGGCAGCGCGGGGCAGCGAGCTGACCGCACGCAGCTGGCAGACCGAGGCGCCGACGCGGATGCTGATGAACAACCTCGACCCGGAGGTGGCCGAGCACCCCGAGGAACTCGTGGTCTACGGCGGTTCGGGCAAGGCCGCGCGGGACTGGAAGTCCTTCGACGCGATGGTGCGCACGCTGCGGACACTGGGCGACGACGAGACCATGCTGGTGCAGTCGGGCCGGCCGGTCGGCGTGCTGCGCACCCACGAGTGGGCACCGCGGGTGCTGATCGCCAACTCCAACCTGGTCGGCGACTGGGCGACGTGGGAGGAGTTTCGCCGGCTCGACGCCGCCGGGCTGATGATGTACGGCCAGATGACCGCCGGCTCCTGGATCTACATCGGCACCCAGGGCATCCTGCAGGGCACCTACGAGACGTTCGCCGCGGTCGCGGCCAAGAGGTACGGCGGGTCGCTGGCGGGAACCATCACGCTGACCGCCGGGCTGGGTGGCATGGGCGGCGCGCAGCCGCTCGCGGTCACGATGAACGACGGCGTCTGCATCTGCGTCGAGGTCGACGAGTCGCGCATCCAGCGGCGGATCGAGCACCGCTATCTCGACGTGCGGGCGGACTCCCTCGACCACGCGCTCGAGCTCGCGGTCGAGGCGCGAGACGCGCGCAAGCCGTTGTCCATAGCGGTCCTGGGCAACGCCGCCGAGATGGTGCCGGCACTGCTCGCCCGGTCCGCACCCGTCGACATCGTCACCGACCAGACGTCGGCGCACGACCCGCTGATGTACCTGCCGTCGGGGGTCACGTTCGACGACTGGAGGGCACAGCGGGACAAGGACCCGACCGGGTTCACCGAGCGGGCGCGGGAGTCGATGGCGCGGCACTGCGAGGCGATGGTCGGGTTCGCCGACGCGGGCGCGGAGGTGTTCGACTACGGCAACTCGTTGCGCGCGGAGGCGCGGCTCGGTGGCTTCAGCCGGGCGTTCGACTACCCCGGCTTCGTGCCGGCCTACATCAGACCGCTGTTCTGCGAGGGCAAAGGCCCGTTCCGGTGGGCGGCGCTGTCCGGAGACCCGAAAGACATCGCCGCGACCGACCGCGCGGTGCTGGAGATGTTCGGTGACGACGAGCGCCTCACCCGCTGGATCAGGCAGGCACAGGACAAGGTCGCCTTCCAGGGCCTGCCCGCACGCATCTGCTGGCTCGGGTACGGCGAACGGCACCGGGCCGGTGAGCGGTTCAACGCCATGGTGGCGTCCGGTGAGCTGTCGGCCCCGCTGGCGATCGGTCGCGACCATCTCGACTGCGGCTCGGTCGCCTCGCCGTACCGGGAGACCGAGGCGATGCTCGACGGTTCCGACGCTGTCGCCGACTGGCCGCTGCTCAACGCGATGGTCAACGTGGCGTCCGGGGCGTCGTGGGTCTCGATCCACCACGGCGGCGGGGTCGGCATGGGCCGCTCCATCCACGCCGGCCAGGTGTGTGTCGTCGACGGCACCGAGCTCGCCGGACAGAAGGCCGAGCGGGTGCTGACCAACGACCCGGGCATGGGCGTCATCCGGCACGTCGACGCCGGGTACGACGAGGCAGCGGCCGTGGCCGACCAGCGCGGGGTGCGCATCCCGATGCAGGAAGGCTGAGGGAAGGGCTGCGAGGAGGAGGGCATGAGCTTCCAGCGGATGTGGGACGACCTCCACCCGATCGGGCGCAACCCCGCCACCGGGGGATACCGCCGGTTCGTGTGGAACGACGCCGACCAGGCGATGCGGGAGTGGTTCGCCGGCGCGGCCGCCGACCGCGGGATGGACTGCCACGTCGACCGCAACGGCAACCAGTGGGCCTGGTGGGGAGACCCGGCCGCCGGCGATGCGGTGGTGCTGGGCTCCCATCTGGACTCGGTGCCCGAGGGCGGCGCCTTCGACGGGCCGCTCGGCGTGGTGTCGGCATTCGCCGCCGTCGACGCTGCGCGCGCGGCCGGACTCGAGCCCGCCCGACCGGTCGCGGTGACCAACTTCGTCGACGAGGAGGGCGCGAGGTTCGGCATCGCGTGCGCCGGGTCGCGGTTGCTCACCGGCAGTCTGGACCCCTCGACCGCGCGCGCCCTGCGGGACCGAGAGGGCCGCCGGATGCACGAGGTGCTGCGGGCGGCCGGGCTCGACCCGGACGAGCTGGGTCGAGACGACGACGTGCTCTCGGCCGTCGGCATGTTCGTCGAGCTGCACGTGGAGCAGGGCAAGGACCTCGTCGGCCGTGGCCGGGCCGTCGGTGTGGGCAGCCAGATCTGGCCGCACGGGCGTTATCGGCTCGACTTCACCGGCGAGGCCAACCACGCCGGCACCACCCGGATGGAGGACCGGCGCGACCCGATGCTCAGCTACGCCAGCACCGCGCTGGCCGCCACTGAGCGAGCGCGGACGGCCGGTGATCGCGCGACCTTCGGCCGGATCGAGGTCGAGCCGGGTGGCACCAACGCCGTACCGTCGCGGGTGCGAGCTTGGATGGACGCCCGGGCGGCGACCGACCAGCGTCTGAAGCGGCTCGTCGAGACCGTCAGCCGCGACGCGCGCGCCCACGCCGACCGGGACGGCACCGAGGTGCGGGTGATGGCGGAGTCGGAGTCGCCGGCGACGACATTCGACGGCGCGCTGGCCCGACGCATCGCGAGCCGGCTCGACGACGCCCCGATCATCGCCACCGGCGCGGGACACGACGCCGGGGTGCTGGCGCTGGCCGGGATCCCGACCGCGATGCTGTTTGTGCGCAACCCCACCGGCGTCTCGCACGCTCCCGCGGAGCACGCCGAGACCGCCGACTGCCTGGCCGGCGTCGAAGCGTTGACCGCCGCTCTCACCGACCTGGCAGGGTGACACCCATGGCGGACCCGGCAGTGCGCGCAGCGGTGGACGCACCGTGAAGGCCTACTGGCTGCAGCACGCCTGGCTCGGCTCCGGCCGGGTCGAGGACGACGTGCTGGTCACCGTCGACGGTGAGCGCTTCGCCGACGTGGTGCCGGGGGTGGCGGCGCCGGCAGCGACCGCGACCCGGCTGCCCGGGTTGACCGTGCCGGGGTTCGCCAACTGTCACAGCCACGCCTTCCACCGGGCCCTCCGCGGCCGCACCCAGGCAGAGCGCGGCACGTTCTGGACCTGGCGCGAGCAGATGTACGGGCTGGCCCAGCGGCTGGATCCCGCGCGCTATCTCCGTCTTGCGCACGCCGTGTACGCCGAGATGGCCGCGGCCGGCATCGCCTGCGTGGGTGAGTTCCACTATCTGCACCACGGCGCCGAGGGGACACCGTACGCCGACCCCAACGCAATGGGGGAGGCGCTGATCCAAGCTGCCCGCGAGGCTGGTCTGCGCATCGCGCTGCTCGACACCTGCTACCTGACCGCGGGCATCGGCCGGCCGCCGGAGGAGATCCAGCGGCGCTTCAGCGACGGGGACGCCGGTCGCTGGGCCGAGCGGGTCGACGCGCTGCGTGACCGGCACGCGGACGCCGCGGACGTCACGGTCGGGGCGGCGGTGCACTCGGTGCGGGCGGTGCCCCGCGACCAGATCGGTGTGGTCGCAGCATGGGCTGTGCAGCACGGCGCGCCCTTGCACGTGCACCTGTCGGAGCAGGTGGCGGAGAACGAGGCCTGCGTGCAGGCCTGTGGGGCCACACCGACGCAGGTGCTGGACGAAGCGGGCGCGCTCGGTCCGCGCACCTCCGCCGTACACGCCACCCACCTGACGCCCGGCGACGTGCGAACCCTCGGCGGGTCGGGCACCTACGCGTGCCTGTGCCCCACCACCGAACGCGACCTCGCCGACGGGATCGGGCCGTCGCGCGCGCTGCACGAAGCCGGCTCGGCGCTCACCCTGGGGTCGGACTCCCACGCGGTCGTGGACATGAGCGAGGAGATGCGTGCGGTGGAGCTCGACGAGCGGTTGCACTCCCAGCGGCGTGGGCACTGGCGGGCCGACGAGCTCCTGACGGCGGCGACGTCGCGCGGGCACGCGTCGCTCGGCTTCGCCGATGCCGGGATGATCGCGCCGGGCGCGTGGGCCGACCTGGTGACGTTCGACCCGGTGACGCCGCGCACGGCCGGCACCGGCGGGGGGCTGGAGATGGCCGTGTTCGCCGCCACCGCCGCGGACGTCTCCCATGTGGTCGCGAGCGGCAGGCCGGTGCAGCGTGACGGAGTGGGCCGGGCGCTGGCTCGCGTCATCGACGAGACCCTCGCCGGACCACCGACGTGAGGGGAGCCTGCGCGTGACATCCACCGTGATCACCGGGATCGCCGAGCTGGTGACCTGCGACCCGGCCGTGGGCGACGGATCACCGCTCGGGCTGGTCCGTGACGCTGCCGTTGTCGTCGACGGCGGCACCGTGGCGTGGGTCGGCGGCGCTGCGGCCGCTCCGCAGGCCGACGCGGTCGTCGACGCAGGCGGGCGTGCGGTGATCCCCGGATTCGTCGACTCCCACAGCCACCTGGTGTTCGCCGGTGACCGGGCCGCGGAGTTCGCGGCGCGGATGTCCGGCGAGCGGTATGCGGCCGGGGGGATCCGCACGACCGTGGCCGCCACTCGCGCGGCCACCGACGAGCACCTCACCGCACAGGTCGCGCGGCACGTGGCCGAGATGCGGCGCCAGGGCACCACGACGGTGGAGACCAAGAGCGGCTACGGCTTGACCGTCGCCGACGAGGCGCGGGCGCTCGCGGTGGCCCGGCAGTTCACGCCCGAGACGACGTTCCTGGGCGCGCACGTCGTCGCTCCCGAGTACGCCGACGATCCGGACGGCTATGTCGACCTCGTCACCGGTCCGATGCTAGCGGCGTGTGCGCCGCACGCGCGATGGGTCGATGTGTTCTGCGAGCGCGGTGCCTTCGACGTCGACCAGTCTCGCGCGGTGCTCCAGGCAGGCAAGGCCGCTGGCCTCACGCCGCGCCTGCACGCCAACCAGCTGGGTCACGGCCCGGGCGTGCAGCTGGCGTGCGAGGTCGGTGCCGCGGCGGTGGACCATTGCACCTTCCTCGACGGGTCCGATGTCGCAGCCCTCGCCGACAGCGGGGTGGTCGCCACCCTGCTGCCCGGTGTGGAGTTCTCGACCCGATCGCCGTACCCGGACGCGCGGCGGCTGCTCGAGGCCGGCGCGACGGTGGCACTGGCCAGCGACTGCAACCCCGGGTCGTGCTACTCCTCGTCGATGGCGCTGTGCATGGCGCTCGCCGTGCGGGAGATGCAGATGACACCTGCGGAGGCGATGTGGTCGGTGACGGCGGGCGGCGCACGGGCCCTGCGCCGCGACGACGTGGGGCGGCTCGGCGTCGGGGCCACGGCCGACCTGGTGCTGCTGGAGGCGCCGTCGTACCTGCACCTGGCCTACCGTCCTGGTGTGCCGCTCGTCGCAGCGGTGTGGCAGCGCGGCCGCCCGGTGTTCGGCTGAGTCCCTACGCCCGGCGGGTCGTGACGTCTAGCGCAGCAGCAAGCCGGCGCCGAGCGCCAACGTCCCGACGGCGACCAGCAGGAACACCCCGACCCACACGAGTGCGGGCAGGTGGGTCAGCCGGGCGAGCTGGTCGGCGTCGGAGGTGCGGGCACGGTGCCGGCGGCGCGCGGCCTGCATCTCCAGCACCGGGCGCGGCGCGGCGATCAGCAGGAACCAGGTGAGCAGGTAGGCGAACGCCGACTGCGCGCGCTCCGGCAGCCACCACGAGATCGCGAACACCGGCGCCGCGGTCACCAGCACCGACCATAGACCGAAGAAGTTGCGGATCTGCACCAGCAGCAGTGCCAGCGCGGCCAGCACCAGCCACAGCACCGCCACCGCGTGCCCGACGCTGAGCAGGTAGGCGGCCGCGAGCCCGATCGACGCCGGCCCGGCGTACCCGGCGGCCGCGGTGACGACCATCCCGAGACCGCGCGGGCGCCCCGAGGAGACGGTGAGGCCGGAGGTGTCGGAGTGCAACCGGATGCCACCCAGCCGCCGGCCGGACAGCGCGGCGGCGATGCCGTGCGCCCCCTCGTGGGCGATCGTGACGAGATGTCTGCTCAGCGCCCACGCCGGCCGCACGACCACCAGGGCACCGGCGAGTACGGCGGTGGCGAGCACGACGGTGTCGGACGGGCGGGGCTGGGTGGTCGTGACGCGGTCCCAGATCTCCGCGATCAGCTCCACCCGGGCAAGATACGCGGTCTCCAGGTGTCCGGCCTTCGGCACCTACTTCCCGAGGGCTTCACGTGCCTCCCGAGGCAAGCAAGGCTCGGGCGCCACGTGCAAACCAGGGTCCCATGGCTTGCGGGGGCGTGCGCGGAACAAAGTCGGGACCGGCCGGGTTATGTCGGACGTAAGAGTTGAGCGTAGCCGGCTCAACCTGATTTGCTTTTCCGTGACGTCCACGCCAGACTTGCGTCTGTATCGCTCAACTTTCCGGAGGTAAAACATGGCCCGCGCGGTCGGTATCGACCTCGGCACGACCAACTCCGTCGTCGCCGTACTCGAGGGTGGGGAACCCACCGTCATCCCCAACGCCGAAGGTGCTCGCACGACGCCGTCGGTGGTTGCCTTTGCCAAGAACGCCGAGGTGCTCGTCGGTGAGGTGGCCAAGCGGCAGGCGGTGACCAACGTCGACCGCACGATCCGCTCGGTCAAGCGCGAGATGGGCACCGACTGGAAGCGCCACATCGACGACAAGGACTTCACGCCGCAGCAGATCTCGGCGTTCGTCCTGCAGAAGCTCAAGCGTGACGCCGAGGCCTACCTCGGTGAGTCCGTGACCGACGCCGTGATCACCGTGCCGGCGTACTTCAGCGACGCCCAGCGCCAGGCGACCAAGGAGGCGGGCGAGATCGCCGGCCTCACCGTGCAGCGCATCGTCAACGAGCCGACCGCCGCTGCGCTCGCCTACGGCCTGGAGAAGGAGAACGACCAGACGATCCTCGTCTTCGACCTCGGTGGCGGCACGTTCGACGTCTCCCTGCTCGAGATCGGCGACGGTGTGGTCGAGGTCAAGGCCACCAACGGTGACAACCACCTCGGTGGTGACGACTGGGACACCCGCATCGTCGAGTGGATGGTGAAGAAGTTCCAGGGCGCCCACGGCATCGACCTGGGCAAGGACAAGATCGCCGGCCAGCGGCTGCAGGAGGCCGCGGAGAAGGCCAAGATCGAGCTGTCCTCCTCCAGCGAGACGACCATCCATCTGCCGTACATCACCGCAGGCGCCGAGGGGCCGCTGCACTTCGAGGAGAAGCTCAGCCGCTCGGAGTTCCAGCGGATGACCTCCGACCTGCTCGACCGGGCGAAGGGCCCCTACCAGCAGGTGATCAAGGACGCCGGCATCGACGTCAACAAGATCGACCACGTCATCCTGGTCGGCGGTTCCACCCGGATGCCCGCCGTCACCGACCTGGTGCGCGACCTGACCAAGGGCAAGGACCCGCACAAGGGCGTCAACCCCGACGAGGTCGTGGCGCTCGGTGCCGCCCTGCAGAGCGGTGTGCTCAAGGGCGAGGTCAAGGACGTGCTGCTGCTCGACGTCACTCCGCTGTCCCTCGGGATCGAGACCAAGGGTGGTGTGATGACCAAGCTGATCGAGCGCAACACCACGATCCCGACCAAGCGGTCGGAGGTCTTCACCACGGCCGACGACAACCAGCCCTCGGTGATGATCCAGGTCTACCAGGGCGAGCGGGAGATGGCCTCGGCCAACCAGCTGCTGGGCAACTTCGAGCTGACCGGGCTGCCGCCGGCTCCGCGCAACGTCCCGCAGATCGAGGTCACCTTCGATATCGACGCCAACGGCATCGTGCACGTCTCGGCGAAGGACCGCGGCACGGGCAAGGAGCAGTCGATGACGATCACGGGTGGCTCGGCGCTGTCCAAGGAAGACATCGACAAGATGGTCAAGGACGCCGAGGCCTACGCCGACGAGGATCGCCGGCGCCGTGAGGAGGTCGACGTCCGCAACCAAGCCGACAGCGCGGTCTACACGACCGAGAAGTTCCTTGCCGACAACGGCGACAAGGTGCCCGACGACGTCAAGACCGAGGTCGAGGCCGACGTGACCGAGCTGAAGAAGGCGCTCGAGGGCGAGGACACCGACCTGATCAAGACGGTCGCCGCCAAGCTCGCCGAGTCCAGCCAGAAGATGGGTGCGGCGATGTATGCGCAGCAGCCCGAGGGCGAGGCCGCGGCCGGCGGCGCCGGTGCCACCGACGCGGGTGCCTCCGAGGCCACGGCCGACGACGACGTCGTCGACGCCGAGGTCGTGGACGACGACACCCCCAGTGAGGACGACAAGAAGTGACCGAAGCCCCCTTCAATGACGCATCATCCGGACGAGGAGGCGACGAGCCCATCGAGGGCAAACCGATCGTTCGCGACCGGCGCCGCATCGATCCCGAGACCGGGGAGGTGCGGGAGCCGCGGCCCGAGGCTGCGGCTCCCGCCGCCGGGCCCGATCCTGCCGATGTCGATGCCGACGTCGAGGCGGGCGCTGAGGCCGAGGCCGGCGTGCAGGCTCTCGAGACCGCACTGGCCGAGCGCACGGCCGACCTGCAGCGTCTGCAGGCGGAGTACGTCAACTACAAGCGCCGGGTCGACCGCGACCGCGAGGCGGTGCGAGAGGCCTCGGTCGGCACGGTGCTGTCGGCGATGCTGCCGGTGCTGGACGACATCGACCGGGCGCGGGAGCACGGCGAGCTCGAGGGCGGTTTCAAGGCCGTCGCCGACTCGCTCGACCGCACCGTGCACGGCCTCGGCCTGGTCCGCTTCGGTGAGCCGGGCGAGGAGTTCGACCCGCGCGTGCACGAGGCACTGATGCATGCCCACTCCGAGGACGTGGACAGGCCAACCTGTCAGGCGATCCTGCAGCCGGGCTACCGCATCGGTGAGCGCGTCCTGCGCCCCGCCAGGGTCTCGGTGGTGGAGCCCGGTGGCGAGGTGGCACCATCCAACGACGTACCCGACGGCGACGACTGACCGGCAAGGGGAGGTGAACCCGTGAGCATGAGTGACTGGCTGGAGAAGGACTTCTACAAGGTCCTCGGCGTGTCCAAGGACGCCGACGCCGATGCGATCAAGAAGGCCTACCGCAAGCTGGCGCGGGAGAACCACCCCGATTCCAAGCCGGGTGACACTCGCGCCGAGGACCGCTTCAAGTCGATCAGCGAGGCCTACTCGGTGCTGTCGGACCCGGCCAAGCGCAAGGAGTACGACGACGCCCGCAGCATGTTCGGTGCGGGCGCCGGCGGTGGGTTCCGCCCTCCCCGCGGTGGCAGCGGCGGAACCACCACCTTCGACCTCGGCGACATCTTCGGCGGCCGCGGCGCGGGCGCCGGACAGAGTGGCGGGTTCGGGGATCTGCTGGGCGACATGTTCGCCGGCGGCGGCAGCCAGCGCCGCACCACCGCGCAGCCGCGCCGCGGGGCCGACGTCGAGGCTCAGGCGAGCATCACCTTCCGGCAGTCGGTCGAGGGCGTCACCGTGCCGCTGCGGATGACCGCTGACCGCCCGTGCCCGGACTGCTCCGGCACCGGCGCGCGCAGCGGCACCGTGCCGACCGTGTGCCCGAACTGCCACGGCACGGGGATGCAGACCTCGAGCGACGGCGGCGTGTTCGCGATGACCGAGCCGTGCCGCGAGTGCCGTGGGCGGGGGCTGGTCGTTGCCGACCCGTGCCCCACCTGCCACGGATCCGGGCGCGGTGCGTCGTCGCGGACGATGCAGGTCCGGATCCCGGCCGGCGTCAAGGACGGGCAGCGGATCCGGCTGCGCGGCAAGGGTGCACCGGGGGAGCGGGGTGGGCCGTCCGGGGATCTGTTCGTGGTGGTCAGCGTGTCGGGGCATCCGGTCTTCGGTCGCTCGGGCGACAACCTGACGTTGACGGCGCCGATCACGTTCGACGAGGCGGCCCTCGGCGCCGAGATCAAGGTGCCGACCCTCAGTGCGTCTCCGGTGCGGCTGAGGGTCCCGCCGGGTACGCCGAACGGTCGCACGTTCCGGGTGCGTGGCCGCGGTGCCACGCGCAAGGACGGCACCAAGGGCGACTTGCTGGTCACGGTCGAGGTCGTCGTCCCCGACCACCTCAGCGACGAGGCCAGGGCCGCCGTCGAGGCACTGCGTGCGCAGGCCGGGGGTGCCGATCCCCGTGCCGACCTGTTCGCCAAGGCCGGATCGTGAGCGGGTTCGAGTTCGTCCGTGAGGACGCACCGATCTTCGTGATCAGCGTGGCCGCCGAGCTGGCGGGGATGCATCCGCAGACCCTGCGGGGATACGACCGGATCGGCCTGGTCAGCCCGGGCCGCACCGGCGGTGGCGGTCGGCGCTACTCCTGGCACGACATCGAGCAGCTGCGCGAGGTGGCCCGGTTGACCACCCAGGGCATCGGGCTCGAAGGTGTACGCAAGATCCTCGCGCTGCAGAACGAGCTGCTGGCCGAGCGGCAGCGCGCAGATCAGCTCCAGGCCGCGCTCGAGGCCGCGGAGGCGGCGCTGTCGGCCGCACCCAACCTGCCCGCCGTACGCGCGCAGTCGGTCGTGCGCTGGCGCCGGTCGGCGTACTGACCGGTCAGGACCGGGCCGCCATCCGGGCCTTCAACGTGTCACGCCGGTCCTCGAAGCGGCTGGCGGACTTGTCCAGGTCGGCGAGGAGCGTGGACAGCTCGTCACGGGCCTGCTCGCCCTCGGTCGACAACCCCTCGACCTCGAAGACCTTGCAGAACCGCAGCACCGGCATCACCACCTCGTCGCGGTGCTGCCGCAGGTCGTAGATGCCCTCGACCGCGATCTGCACGGCCTTGCGCTGGAAGCCGGGGATGTCGGCACCGGGCATCTCGAACGTCTTCACCACGTCGGTGATCGCCCGCATCGTGGCGTTCGGCGAGAGCTCGAGCGCGGCCTTGAGCAGGTTGCGGTAGAAGACCATGTGCAGGTTCTCGTCCACCGCGATCCGGCTGAGAAGCTGTTCGGCTACCGGGCAGCCGGTGGCCCGCCCGGTGTTGCGGTGCGCGATCCGGGTGGCCAGTTCCTGGAAGCTGACGTACGCCAGGCGCCGCAGCGCGTCCTTCTCGTCCGCGCGGTAGCCGGCCTGCATGGTCGCCATCCGGTCCCGCTCCAGCACGACCGGGTCGGTGCCGCGGGTGACGAGCAGGTAGTCACGGATGCACATCGCGTGCCGGCCCTCCTCGGCCGTCCACCGGTGCACCCACTCCCCCCAGGC
>DASSKO010000168.1:0-13004 GCA_035690425.1 Nocardioidaceae bacterium | reverse complement strand
CATGGCAGGCGACTACTCCCGCGACACCTTCGACGCGGCGAGGCACTTCAGCGGGGTGCTGATGCAGCAGGGCCGGGTGCAGCTCGACGCGGACTGGAACGAGCAACGCGACCTCCTGACCCACTATCTGCGAGCGCTCGCGGCCGACGTCATCGGGCCACACGGGGGACCGGGCGCCGGCTTCGATATCCAACCGGCAACCAGCGGCGAGACTGCGATCCGCGACTTCACGATCGGCCCGGGCCACTACTACGTGGATGGCGTCCTGGCGGAGAACAGCGAGCCGGAGGCGGTCCCGTTCACGCACCAGCCACACCACCGCCCCGCCGAGGGTGCCCTGCAGGACGGCAAGACCTATCTGGTCTACCTCGACGTGTGGGAGCAGGAGCTCACCGCGCTGCAGGACGACCACATCCTGGAGCCTGCGCTCAAGGGCGCGGACACGGCCGCCCGGCTGCAGGTCGTGTGGCAGGTGCGCGTGGTCGACGTCGACGACTACGACGGTTTCGACCCCGCGGACCCCAGCGGCTTCTTGGACCGGGTTCGCCCGGCGCTCTCCTCCGGCCGGCTCGGCGCCCGCGCGGTGCAGCCCGAGCCGTCCGATGGGCAGTGCGACGTCGACGCCGACTCCGGCTACCGCGGCCCGGAGAACCAGCTCTACCGGGTGCAGATCCACCAGGGCGGCGACCTGGGCACCGCGACTTTCGTCTGGTCGCGGGACAACGCGTCGGTCGCGCTCGCCGTCACCGGGGTCCACGACCATGCCGTGACGGTGCAGAGCGTCGGTCCCGACGACCGACTCGGCGTGCACGCCGGCGACTGGGTCGAGGTCGTCGACGACGACGCCGATCTCGAGCCCTACGTGGGCGAGCTCGTGCAGGTGCTCGGCATCGACCCGGTGCAGCGCACGGTCAGCCTGAGCGGAAGCCTGCCCGGCATCGACGAGAACCGGCATCCGATCCTGCGTCGATGGGACCACGGTGCGCTGCCCGTCGAGGAGGACACCTGGCTGGACCTGGAGGACGGCGTGCAGATCCGGTTCGAGCCGTCCGGCGCGTACTACCTGGCCGGCGACTACTGGCAGATTCCCGCGCGGACGGCCACCGCTGACGTGGAGTGGCCGGGGGAGCCCGGCCAGCCGGAGCCGAGACCGCCGCGTGGTGTGGAGCACCATGTCGCTCCGCTGGCCCGCGTCCTGGTCGCCGGGGCAGAGGTCAAGCTGCTGCAGACCTACCGCTACGTGATCACGCCGATGGCCCGTCCGGCCTGAGCGGAGAGGCGCGGCTCACGGATGGCGTACGTCGAAAAGCCACGCTTCGACGCACCGCTCGAGCTCGTCGGGGGAGGCGGTGGTCATCTCGAGCGGCACGCCATGCTCCACATCGGCCACCGAGGTGAGGCGGGCGCGGAACTGGCCCGCGTCTCGCCATACCCGGACCACCAGCAGCGCGGCCGTGTCGACGTTCCCCCGGTGGGCAGGCGTCACCCGCCCAGTCTTACCGGCGGGCCGTCACGCCGACGTCACGCCGACGCGTGCGGCGCCGCGCCACGGTGGCTGATGAAACCGACGATGAGATCGGTGAAGCGCGGCGACGGCTCCACCCTGAGCTCGGCCATCAACAGCCGCCGGAACCGGTGGTAGGCGTCCAGGGCCTCGCCGACGTTGCCCTCGGCCAGATGCACCTCGACCAGGCAACGGTGGGCGCTCTCCCGCAGCGGCTCGGCTCGCACTGCCGACAACGCGGCCGCGACGGCGGCCGCATACGCGCCATGCCGTGCGAGTCGGTCGGCGAGGACCTCCAGCGCGTGCAGCCTGAGCTGGCGCCACTGCTCCTGCGGAAGCACCAGCCAGTCGTCGCCGTACCAGTCCGGAAGCAGCTCGCCCTCCAGTGCCACGACCGCTTGGGCGCCGGCGACCTCGTCGAAGTCGGCCGGCCCCTGGTCGAGCAGCTGCCGGGCCAGCGCCAAGCCCGCGCGCAGGTCGACGTGTACGTCGGGGGCCAGGCGCAGCCGAGTGCTCGACGTCTCGATCACGTGCTCGTCCGCAGTGTGCACCCGCCACAGCGCCGACCGCAGGCTGCCGGCGGAGCGGCTGTCGGTGGAGTCCAGCCACAGCGACCCGGCTACGTATGAGCGCTGCAGGGGACGGTCGTGGATGGCGAGGAAGGCCAGCAGCCGCTCGGCGGTCTGGGGCAGCTCGACGAGGCTGTCGTTGTGACGCAGCTCGAAACCGGAGAGCAGCATCAGCTCTGTCCGCCAGGTTTCGCCCCCGTGGAACTGAGTGTGCCGAACAGGCTCGGTCATGACGCTGCCAACCCTTGCTGGATGGCTGGCCCCCGCTTCTCAGCATAGGCCCGATTACGCCGCGCGTCCCGCCAACTGCTGAAGGTCGCGCGTCACAGCGAGGTGACGACCTCGTCATGGTCCAGGCGAGGCAGCCGGTCGAACCATGCGTTCTCCGCCGGCCGGCCGATGTTGCACACCACCAGCGACTTCCACGACGTACCCGCCAGCAGGTCTTCGTCGAGGGCACGGGCGTCGAAGCCGGCCATCGGGCCCGCGGCCAGGCCGGCGGCGCGTACACCCAGCAGGAAGTAGCCCACCTGCAGGGTCGCGTTGAACCGGGCGGTCTGGTCGCGCACCGCGTCGTCGGTGAAGGCATCGCGCGCGCCGGGAACGTGCGGGAACGTCCGCTCGAGGTGGTCGTGGAAGTCGGTGTCCGCGGCGAGTACGGCGACCAGCGGCGCGGACGCCGTCTTCTCACGGTTGCCGTCGGCCATGTGCTTGAGCAGCCGCTCGCGCGCCTCGGCCGAGCGGATCAGCGCAACCCGGAGCGGTTGGTTGTTCATCGCGGTCGGCGCGTACTTCACCAGGTCGTAGATGGCCTGGACCTGCTCGTCGCTCACCGGCTGGTCGGTGAACGCGTTGGCGGTGCGGGCCTGCCGGAACAGCAGGTCCTGGGCGTCGGCGGACAGGGCAAGGGCGGGGGCTGCGGCGGAGGTAGTCATCACGGTCCTGAACACCGCACGTTAGTTGAGCATTCCATTACCGGTCTGTGAGAACTACCACCCAAGCACGAACGCCCTGGACCGATGAGGATCCAGGGCGTCGATGGCGACCCCGACGGGACTCGAACCCGCGGCCTCCGCCGTGACAGGGCGGCGCGCTAACCAACTGCGCTACGGGGCCATGCTCGTTCCGTGCCGCACGAACCCTACTGCATCCATGCCGCGTGCCCCCAACGGGATTCGAACCCGTGCTACCGCCTTGAAAGGGCGGCGTCCTAGGCCTCTAGACGATGAGGGCTTGGCCGTCCGGCTGGGCCGGGGTCGAGCTGGGCTCGGTGCCGTCGGGGACCGGGCAAGCATAGGCGGTGCCGGGCGCATGTTCCAAACCGGCACAATGGCGCAGTGATCGAGATGACCCGGCAGCGCTTCGAGGAGCTCGTGTCCGACGCCCTGGACACCATCCCGCCCGAGCTCGCCGGGCTGATGGACAACGTGGTGGTCCTGGTCGAGGACGAGGCGCCGACCGACGACCCGAAGCTGCTCGGCCTCTACGAGGGCGTGCCGCTGACCGAGCGGGACAGCGAGTACGGCGCGGGAACGCTGCCGGACCGCATCCTGATCTTCCGCCATCCCACGTTGCGTGCCAGCGCCAGTGAGCAAGCGGTGGTCGACGAGGTGCGCATCACCGTCGTGCACGAGATCGCGCACCATTTCGGCATCGACGACGACCGTCTGCACGGGCTGGGCTACGGGTGACCCCTGGGCCACCAGCGCGGCCAAACCCCGAGGGACGCCGGAACCCCCGTATCCGGCGCCCCATCGGGTCCCCTCCCACAGAGCCTGGCCCGCCACAGATCCAGGCTCTAAGGCCCCGAGCCCGAGCCTCGGGGCACATCTGGCTCATCGACCGTGCATCCGCACCGGCACCTGGGGGTCGGTGCCCTCGTCGGCCGAGACGTCCGGCCCGACGAGCAGCAGCGCCATCGCGGCCACCGTGGCGACCGTCGAGACGACGGGGCGAAGGTGTTCCCTCATGGTCTCCCTCAGCAGTCTCGGTCGGCCGCCTGCACCATCGGCCGCTTGGAACGAATGAGTCGACATCAGGAGTGGGAGCGAGCAGGATTGATACGTCAATCTCGATATTTGTTTCGGTATCGTCTGCGGACCGACCCGACGTATCAATCGGCGTACTCGCTGCTCCTGTGCTCATGACAACGAGCGCGCCGGTGCGCACGACGCTGACCACGCCAACCATCGGAGGCGATGTGGAGACCGGCATCCCGCGGCAGCAGGACGTGCCCGAGACCGCGGGCGGTGGTGAGCCGGTGGCCACGGCCGCCGGCACCCCGTGGGGCAACGCCAGTCGATGCTTCCGTGCCTGGAAGGACGGCGACCGCGCCGCCCTGGACGAGCTCGTACGCCGGGTGACGCCCGTGCTGTGGCAGGTGATCCGCTCCTACGGCCTGGACCAGACCAGCGCCGAGGACGTCGTACAGAACACCTGGCTGACCCTGATCCGCAAGTCCGACCAGGTGCGCGACGACCAGGCCGTGCTTCGCTGGCTGACCATGACTGCGCGCCGGGAGGCGTGGCGGGTGGCGCAGGCGCAGACCCGCAGCTATCCGACGGAGGAAGCGGTGATCGAGGTCTCGCTGCCGGTGTCGCGCAGCCCCGAGACCGAGGTGGTCGAGACGGACAGTATCCGCCGGCTCTGGGGCCACGTCGGCCAGCTCGACGCGCGCTGCCAGCACCTGTTGCGCGTCGTGGCCTTCCAGCAGCGCCCGGACTACGCCGCGCTGGCGTCCCGGCTCGAGATGCCGATGGGCAGCGTGGGGCCGACCCGCAGCCGTTGCCTGGCCAAGCTTCGCACGCTGATGATGTCCGAGGGGCGGGGATGACGGTGCACGACCCGACCACCGAGCCCGCGGACGCCGCGCTGTTCGTCGAGCTGCGCCGGATGTGGCAGTGGGCCGACCCGATGCCGGACGACCTGCCCGACCGGGTGCTGTTCGCACTCGACCTCGAGCAGCTCGAGATGGACTTCGAGCTGCTCCGGCTCGTCACCGCGACCGAACATGACGCCGCCGTCCGCAGCGCGGTGACCGATGTCAGCACCATCACCTTCAGCGGGCCGTCGGTCACGGTGATGATGCGGGTCAGCGTCACCGGCAGGGGGCGGCGCCGCCTCGACGGGTGGCTGGCGCCCACCCAGCCACTGCGTGTCACCGTCCACCACGCCGATGGTGCGCGTGACACCGCGGTCGACGACCGCGGCCGGTTCGTCGTCGAGGACCTCCCCGCGGGCATGACGCGGCTGGTGCTGTCCCCGGCCGACGACCCGCAGGCGACACCGTTCATCACGCCCACCGTCGAGATCTGAGCGGCTGCGCCGGCTCCTGCAGCGTTACGCTGACACCAGACGGCGACGGAGGTAGGTCAGCGTGCACGACAACCAGCGCGGGCCGCTCGAGGATCGGGCGCCGGTGGATCCCGATGTCGACCTGCGCAGTCGCCGACAGCGGCGTGAGCTACGGCGCCACGGCATCGAGGTGCTGGCGGCGATCGCGGCCGGAGGAATGCTGGGCGCAGCCGGCCGATACGCGATCGACGTGGCGATGCCCACGTCAGCGGGCGCGTTCCCGTGGGGCATCTGGGTCGTCAATACGACCGGGTGCCTGTTGATCGGCGTGCTGATGGTGCTCGTCGTCGACGTGGGCTCCGTGCATCGGCTGGTCCGGCCGTTCCTAGGTGTGGGCGTCCTGGGCGGGTACACCACCTTCTCCACCGCAGCCGTGGACACCCAGACGTTGATCGTCGCCGGCCATCCCGGGCTGGCCTTGGCGTATCTGTTCGGCACGGCCGCGGCGGCGCTGGCCGCGGTGACGGTCGGCGTCGCCCTGACCCGGGCGGTGGCTCTGCCGCGCCCTAGGACACGGCGGTGACGCTGCTGTTCGTGTGCGTCGGTGCGGCGGTCGGTGCACCGGCTCGCTACCTCACTGACCGTTTTGTGCAGTCCCGCCACGACAGCCTGTTCCCGTGGGGCACGTTCACCGTCAACGTCGTCGGCTCGCTGATCCTGGGGATTCTGGTGGGTGCGACCGCTCACCTGCGGGTCCCGGCCGAGGTCGTCGCCGGTGTCGGCACCGGCTTCTGCGGGGCGCTGACCACCTACAGCACCTTCAGCTATGAGGTGGTCCGCCTCGCCGAGGACGGGGCGAGGCTGCTCGCCGTGCTCAGCGTCGCGGCCAGTCTCACCGCGGGCCTCGGCGCCGCCGTCCTCGGTTATGCACTAAGCCAGGCGCTGTGATCCGCCTCGGGCGCGCTGCGCCGGCTCGGCGCTGCCCGTAGGCTCGATGGCGTGCTTGCTGCCCGGAACCCGCCCACCGACCTGGCTCCCGACGTCATGGTGGTGCCCGCCCGCCGGCGGTTCGAGACCCGCACCGACTGGCTGGAATCGCATCACTCGTTCTCGTTCGGTCCGCATTACGACCCGGCCAATACCCATCACGGCCTCCTGGTGGTCAACAACGACGACGTGGTTGCCTCCGGTGCCGGCTTCGACACCCATCCGCACCGCGACATGGAGGTCGTCACCTGGGTTCTCGAGGGCTCACTGGTGCACCAGGACTCCACCGGGCAGACCGGTGTGGTCTATCCGGGCCTTGCTCAGCGGATGAGCGCCGGCAGTGGGGTTTGGCACTCCGAGCGCAACGACTCCTGGCGGCTCGACGACTCCGCACCGCATGCCGATCCCGTGCACTTCGTGCAGATGTGGGTCGTGCCCGACGACGCCTCGGCCGAGCCCGGATATCAGCAGACCGAGGTCGGTGGACTCCTCGCACCGGGGGCACTGGTCACCCTGGCCAGCGGCCGTCCCGAGCATCGAGAGACCGCCGCGGTCCGAATCGCGCAGCGGCATGCCGCCCTGCACGTGGCTCGGCTTCGCGCGACCGACCACGTGGTGCTGCCGACAGCGCCGTACCTGCACGTCTTCGTCGCGCGCGGCAGCGTGGACCTGGAGGGCGTGGGGCGTCTGCATCGCGGTGACGCCGCCAGGATCACCGTGTCGCAGGGTCAGCGGGTCACGGGTACGTCGGACGCCGAGGTGCTGGTCTGGGAGATGCACGCGACGGTAGCTGCCTGATCAGCAGGACAGCTCGGCCGTGTCCAGTGCGAATCCGCTGGACCAGGGCTGCGGTGGCTCACCGCCCAGCTGCCGGGCGATCCCCCCGAACCACCACTCGCGCAGCTGCTCCGCCTGGCCACCACCGGGAAGATAGAGCAGCAGATCCTGGTACGTCGCCTCGTCGAGGATGCGAGCGATCTCCAGCTGCCGAGCGAACGCTGGCCGGGCTGCGGTCGGGATATCGAGCTCGAGGTCGATACGGTCGGCGCCACTCACCGTGGACTCGACCAGGGCACCCACGGAGTCGGGCGTCATCCAGCGCGTCGACCGGGTGATCGCCACCAAACCGATCAGCTCCTGTGCCAGACCCTGCAGCTCGGACGGCTCGCCCAGAGCGATCAGCTGCATCTCCCGGAGCAGTTCGTTCCACTTGTCGTGGAAGTGCCGCAACACCACCACTGGCGCGTCGACCATCCGGACGAGGACCCGCGGCCCCTCGATCACCACCTCGTCTTGCTCTTCGTCGCCGAGCAGGTCCATGCCCGGAAACGAAGCAGGGTCCACGCTGTGGGGGGCGTCGGACGGCACGAACCAGATCGCCTTGCCGTGTGGGGACGAGGTGATCCCCCAGTCGACGGCACATGCCCGCACGATCCGCAGCCCGCGTCCGACCGTCGTCTCGTCGTCCGGCGACGCGTCAGAGCTGATGCGCGCGCGCGAGGGCACCGGCGAGCGGTCGGTCACGGTCACGACAACCCGCTTGCCGAAAGTCTGCACGACCAGCGAGATCGTGGTCTGCGCGTGCAGGATGCTGTTGGTGACCAGCTCCGAGACGGCCACTGACGCGGATTCTGCGAGCTCGGGACGGTCGATCTGGTCGAGGACGTCACGCATCCAGCGCCGTGCCAGCGTCGCGGACCGAGGCTCGGGGTCGAGCTCGATGTGCTCCGCGAAGTCCTCCATCCCGCAACCTCCGGTGGTGGCTGTTGTCGCTATGACCGCACTGCGGTCGCGACGTCTGTCATCGGTGACCTGGGGTCACGCTTCGTAGTCGACACCTCCGTACTCCCGTGCTATCGCGAACCATGAGCCGCGGTGGCGGGCTGGAACCCGCTACAAAGCGCTCAAACTGGCGAGATCCCACCTTCCCACACCGCTCCGCAGCGTAACTAGGGTCGAGGCAGGGGTTGTCACGTATTGTTGTCGTCTGGTGACATGATGTCGCAGTTCTCCTTCACCGGAGCACCTGCCCGCATGTCGACCATGGACCGATGGTCGGACACGGGTAGACGGGCCTCATCCTGCTGAGGTCTGCCGGATCGCGCGTGAGCAGACAGCGCGGCTCCGCACAAGCGGGCGTCTCTTCTCGGGGAGGCGCCCGCTTGCTGTCGCTGTGAGTGTGTGGCTGATTACAAATATGCCGAACTTGCTACGGGGAAATCGGGCCATCGGCATAATTCACCGCAGCCCATTACGCTAAGTCACCATTGAATGCACGGGGAGTGCTGTGTTGCCCAGAATCGCTGCCCTGGTCGTCGGCTGCCTCGGCGTGGTGCTCGGGCTGACGGCCGGGCCGGTGTCGGCACCGGTGTCGGCCACGGACGTCGACACTCGCCCCAACATCATGCTGATCACCACCGACGACCAGGCGACCACCGACCTGCGGTTCATGCCGTTCACCCGGCGGTTGCTCGGCGGCAACGGCGTGACCTTCGACGACACCATCGCGCCGAACCCGCTGTGCTGCCCGGCGCGTGCAACGATCATGACCGGCCAGCTGTCGCACAACAACGGTGTCTGGAACAACGTCGGTGCACACGGTGGCTACCAGGCACTGCGTGAGACCGGGGCCCGGACCCTCCCGGTGTGGCTGCAGCGAGCCGGTTACCAGACCACGTTCGTCGGCAAGTTCCTCAACGGCTACGGGAAGCACGACCGCCGGGAGGTCCCACCGGGCTGGGACAGCTGGAACGGCTCCGTCGGGCCGGGCGTCTACGACTACTTCGGCACGACGATCAACCACGACGGCACGCTCGTCGACTACAGCGGGCAGTACCAGGCCACCGTGTTCCAGGACATCGTGGAGCAGCGGATCAACGCAGGCGTCGACAGCGGTGAGCCGTTCTTCATCTGGCAGTCCAACCTCGCTCCGCACGGCGCCTGCTGGCCCAAGGAGCACGGGTGCCGCTGGGGCCCGGCGATGTCGGCTCCGCGGGACGCCGACAAGCGGTCCAACCTCTCGCTGGACGCGCGCCGCAACCCGAGCTTCAACGAGCGGGTGGTGCGGGACAAGCCGCTGCACATGCGAGAGCTACGCCCTTGGGGGCCGCAGCGGATCGCGCGCACGACCGAGCAGCACCGGGCTCGGGTGCGGTCGCTGCTGGCCGTCGACCGCAACGTGCGCGACACCGTGCGACTGCTCGAGGAGCGCGGCGAGCTCGACAACACGCTGATCATCTTCACCTCCGACAACGGCTTCATGCTGGGGCAGCACCGCCGCACCGGCAAGGTCCTGCCGTACCCGTCGAGCCTGCAGATCCCGCTGCTGATGCGCGGTCCTGGTATCCCGCACGGCGAGCTACGGCACCAGTCGACGGCACTGGTCGACATCGCGCCGACCATCGCGGCGGCGGCCGCGGCCGAGCCGATGCTGGTGCAGGACGGCAGGTCGTTGCTGCCGCTGGCCCGCGGCGAGTCCAAGCGCGGGTACGGCGCTGTGGCGATCGAGACCGGCGCGTTCAAGCGCTACCAGGACGGCTGGCTCTACCAGGGCGTGCGGACGCCCCGCTGGACCTACGTGCAATATCCGCAGAGCCGGGAGTTCGAGCTGTACGACCGCCGCGCGGACCCGTACGCGCTGACCAACCTCGCGTACCGGCCGACCCATCGCGACGTGCGGGCCGCGCTGCACGACAAGCTCGAGCGGCTGCGCCGGTGCCAGGGAAAGGCCTGCCGCACCGTCTCAGGTGCGGTGCCGCGACCGCTGCGGAGCCGGGCCCCCGTGCACCCTGACGAGCTCGGCAGCATCGGCGACGCCCGACGAGTCGTCACGATCACCGCCGGCAACTGGCGCACCGGGCAGGGCACACTCGTCGGGTGGCACCGCAGCGGCCGCAGCTGGCGGATCGTCCGCGGCCCGCTCTCCGTGCTGCTCGGGCAGCACGGCCTGGTGGGTCCCGGTGTCCGCAGGCACGAGTCCGGCGAGACCCCGGTCGGCACCTTCCAGGCGTCCACCGCCTTCGGCCGGCTACCCGATCCGGGCGCGGCACTGCCGTACCGGCGCATCGACCGCAACGACTACTGGCCGATGGATCGGCACTCGCCCCGCACGTACAACGTCTTCCAGCCGCGCAAGCCGGCGAACGCCCGGTGGCCGCAGGATCGTTACGAGCGGCTGTGGCAGCACCGCTTCCGCTACCCACACGCGGTGGTCATGGACTACAACCTGGGTGAGCGGGTGACGTACTCGCCGTTGCGGGAGCAGCGGGTCGCGGATCTGCCTGCGGACCTGCAGCAAGGGAGCTTCATCCTGCACGCGGGCGATCGGCTCGGTGAGCACGGCTGGGTTTCGATGCGGCCCAAGCAAGTCATCTGGCTGGCCCGATGGTTGCGCCCCGGCACACCGGTGGTCGTGGGCACGCCGCACTATCTGCGCAGGAACCTCTGACCCCTCCGGTCGGGTACGCCGTTCGGCTGCCGAGTCGGCACCGACGGCTCTATCTTGTCCCCAGCGCGAAGGGGTGGGGTCATGGGAGCAGTGGTCGTCGAGGCAACCGAGGTCTCGTGGCGGGCAGCGGCGGAGCAGGCCGTGCGGCGGCTCGCTGCCATGACGGTCGGGGGCGCGTTGGCTGGGGTCCTGGTCGGTGGTGTCGGCGGCAGACTGGCGATGATGCTGCTCGCTGCGGTGAACCCGGACGCCGCGGGCGTGACCAGTGACGACGGGTTCACGATCGGGCAGCTCACGCTGTCGGGATCGGTGCAGCTGCTGGGCGCCGCACTGCAGCTGGGGCTGATCGGCGCAGCGGTCTACACGTTGCTGCGCGGGCTGTTGATCGGGCCACGGTGGTTCCAGGTGCTCTCGATCTCGGTCGGGCCCGCTGTGGTCGTCGGCACGCAGCTGGTGCACAGCGACGGCGTCGACTTCACCCTGCTGCAGCCGCTGTGGCTGACGATCGGGCTCTTCCTGCTGATCCCCGCGCTCTTCGCCGCCTGCCTGACCCTGCTCGCGGAGCGGTGGATGCGCCCCGGCGGCTGGTCGTCCCGGGCGTCGTTGGGGCTCGTAATTGCGACGCTGGTGCTGTGGGTGCCGGTGCTTCCGTTGCTGCCGCTGTTGGTCGTTGCTTGGTTGGTGGCCGAGTTGCTGCGCCGGGTCGCCGTACTCGAGCCGTGGGTGTCCGGCCCGGCGTTGCGGTGGGCGGCTCGCGGCGGGCTGGGAGTCGTCTTCGTTGTCGCGGCCGTCGACCTGGGTCGGAAAGTGGTCGTGCTCGCGTGAGCATGGCGGTGGGCTGGTGCGCCCGTGGGGCATACTGGCGCGCGGGCGCTCGTCCTGGGCCTCTGGGGGTTCCACTCTTTAACTCTGACCAGTGGTGATACCGACCTGTAGTTCGTTTGCGCAGGTCAGCGAGGGAACGTCGTCCTGAGAGTCCGGAACGCGGGTCGCCCAAACGGGAACGCGGCGCTGACCGCATGCAGCCACACTCGACCGCTCATTGTTCGAGTCCCGAAGGCGGGCCAGTGGTTCTGACTTCGCGCCGTCTCCCCCAGTTCGACCCGCGTCAACTAACCGTCGAGAGCCCCAGTGCGGTCGGGCATCGCTGCGAGTAGGTCGCCAAAATGGACCCTGACCGCAGTTTGCGCGCAGAGGAACGCGGTCTTGGCGACGTAAACGTCTTGGGCTTCCTGACAGTCGCCTCCTGCCGAGTAGGCGTCGTACCCGACCTTGGTGAGCGAACCGGCGTCCATCGGGAGTCGCCAGTGACCGAAGGGCTTCCGCGCGTCGCAGACATGCTGGACCTGGTCCAACAAATTTGGATCGGCCAGGTTGCTGTCGCGAAAGTGGGCTACGAGCCTCCCGAGCCCCCACATCCGCCAGCCCTTCGGCTGTGGATGGATGGCGTACCACGTCTCGATGAGCGAGGCGAGCGTTCGTTCGCAAACCGCTTGGGCGCAGACGATCGTTCCGGCCCATATCCCGTGCGCGAACGAGTCAAGGGTCGCGTCCCACAAGAGTGCGGCTTCTGTTCCGGCTGTCAGCCAGTAGGTTCCGCCATTGGCCCTCATCACGGAGTCGTAGGCGGGATCAAGCAGCATGATTCTGGCGGGTGGGTCGAGTGGCCGAGGGTCGGTGACGGCATCGAGGAGCGGGAACAACTCCCCCTGCTCGTCCTTGAACGACTGAGACACGAACCCAAGCGTGTCAGGTGCTCGGCGCTTGCGTCTTCGATTTTCGACCCCACCAACCGGACTAGCCGGGGCTTTGGTGAGGATGGTTCGAGCAGCCTGGGCGAAGATGATTGGCGAGCGATGTGAAGTTTGGTCCCCAACGGTCGAATGAGCCGTGGCTCATGCGACGAACCCTTGACGATGGAGGACGTGGCGAGGTCCTCGTCGGTGTAGGTGGGCTGCTTCGCGATTACCTGGTAGCCGTACTTGGTCATGACCTCGTCGATGTGAACACCTCGGAACGCACCGTCGTAGATGACGACCTCGATTCCGTTGCCAGCCGCTCGGTGGATGTCGCGAAGGAGTTGGACGGCGGCTCCGGCTTCGCCGCCGGGGTGGTCGATGTAGCCGAGGTGGAGCATCACTCGCTGATAGATGCCGGTGCCTCGGGTGTGCCAGGCGACGTAACCGTGCCCGAGAGCAGTCCT
>DASSKO010000167.1:0-6443 GCA_035690425.1 Nocardioidaceae bacterium | reverse complement strand
TCAAGAAGCTGCCCGCGCTGCGCGGGCGCACCATCGTCAACCTGTTCTTCGAGGACTCCACCCGCACCCGGATCTCCTTCGAGGCCGCCGCCAAGCGGCTGTCGGCCGACGTCATCAACTTCTCCGCGAAGGGCTCCAGCCGCAGCAAGGGCGAGTCGCTGAAGGACACCGCGCTGACGCTCGAGGCGATGGGCGCTGACGCGGTCGTCGTGCGCCACTGGGCCTCCGGCGCGCCGCACCTGCTCGCCAACGCGGGCTGGTCGCGCTCGAGCGTGATCAACGCCGGTGACGGCACCCACGAGCACCCGACCCAGGCGCTGCTGGACGCGTTCACCATGTGGCGGCACCTCGGCGACCTGGACGGCCGGCAGGTCGCCATCGTCGGCGACGTGCTGCACAGCCGGGTGGCGCGGTCCAACGCCCTGTTGCTCAAGACGCTCGGCGCGGAGGTCACCCTCGTGGGCCCGCCGACGCTGCTGCCGTACGGCGTGGAGAGCTGGGACGTCGCCACGTCGTACGACCTCGACGCGGTGCTCCCCAAGACCGACGTGGTGATGATGCTGCGGGTGCAGCGCGAGCGGATGAACGCGGCGTTCTTCCCGACGGTGCGGGAGTACTCCCGGCGCTACGGCCTCGACGGCCGCCGGATGGCCACCCTGCAGGACCACACCCTGGTCATGCACCCCGGCCCGATGAACCGGGGGATGGAGATCACCGCCGACGTGGCCGACTCGGAACGCTCGGTGATCGTCGAGCAGGTCACCAACGGGGTCGCGGTGCGGATGGCCGTGCTCTACCTGCTGCTCGGCGGGTCGGAGCCGGCGCTCGCGGGCTCTGAGGACAGCCAGGACGCAGCAGCAGGAGGAGAGCAGTGACCGACTACCTGATCAAGGGCGCACGAGTCCTCGGCGGCGACCCCGCCGACCTGCTGGTCCGGGACGGGGTGATCGCGGAGCTGTCGAGCAGCCCGTCGACCTCCGGGGACACCGAGGTCGTGGACGCCGACGGGCTGGTCGTGCTGCCCGGCCTGGTCGACCTGCACACCCACCTGCGCGAGCCTGGTCGCGAGGACGCCGAGACCGTCGAGACCGGGACGCAGGCGGCGGCGCTGGGTGGTTTCACCGCGGTGCACGCGATGGCCAACACCGACCCGGTCGCCGACACCGCCGGAGTCGTGGAGCAGGTCTGGCGGCTGGGCCGGGAGAGCGGCCACTGCGACGTGGCGCCGGTCGGCGCGGTCACCGTCGGCCTGCGCGGCGAGCAGCTCGCCGAGCTCGGTGCGATGGCCGACTCCGCCGCACGGGTCCGGGTGTTCTCCGACGACGGCAAGTGCGTCTCCGACGCGGTGCTGATGCGACGCGCGCTGGAGTACGTCAAGGCCTTCGGCGGCGTGGTTGCCCAGCATGCCCAGGAGCCCCGGCTGACCGAGGACGCCCAGATGAACGAGGGCGAGCTGTCCGGCCGGCTCGGGCTGCGCGGATGGCCCGCGGTCGCCGAGGAGGCCGTCATCGCCCGCGACTGCCTGCTGGCCGCCCACGTGGGCTCACGGCTGCACGTCTGCCACGTGTCCACGGCCGGGTCTGTGGAGATCATCCGCTGGGCCAAGAGCAAGGGCTGGCCGGTGACCGCGGAGGTCACCCCGCACCACCTGCTGCTCACCGACGAGCTCGCCACGACCTACGACCCGATCTACAAGGTCAACCCGCCGCTGCGCTCGGCGGCCGACGTCGAGGCGCTGCGCGCCGGGCTCGCCGACGGCACCATCGACGCGGTGGCCACCGACCACGCTCCGCACCCGCACGAGGACAAGGACTGCGAGTGGCAGGCGGCCGCGTTCGGGATGCTCGGCCTGGAGACCGCGCTCTCGGTGGTGCAGGCGACGCTGGTCGACACCGGACTGCTCGACTGGGCCGGAGTCGCCGAGCGGATGTCGAGCCGCCCGGCCCGCATCGGCGGGTTGCACGGGCACGGGCGGCCGGTCGCCGAGGGCGAGCCGGCCAACCTGCTGCTCTACGACCCGTCCGTGAGCCGTGTGGTCGAGGCGTCCGAGATGGCGTCGCTCTCGCGGAACACGCCCTACGGCGGCCGGCAGCTACCCGGCCGGGTGGTCGCCACCTTCCTGCGCGGCGCCGCCACCGTCCTCGATGGCAAGCTTCAGTGAGGCAAGGCATCGGGGCGGTCTGGATCCCGGTCGTCATCCTCGCGGCCTTCGTGGTGCTGGTGTACCTCGGCATGTGGCGCGGTTGGCGCAAGCGGTCCCGCAAGCACGACCTGGCGCCGCTAGTGCCGGTGCCGGACTCCGACGCGGAGCCGGTGCTGGAGGCGTCCGCCCGCTACTTCGGCACGACGGTGGCCGGGGAGTGGCTGGACCGGGTGGTGGCGCGCGGGCTCGGCGCCCGCAGCGGCTGCCGGCTGTCGCTGTTTCCCGACGGGCTGGACGTGCACCGTCCGGGCACGTCGTTCCGGATACCGGACCGGTGCCTACTGGGCGCCCGGGTGGCCAAGGGACTGGCCGGCAAGGTCATCCCACCGCACGGACTGCTTGTCGTGACCTGGCGGCACGGCGACTACGTTCTGGACACCGGCTTCCGCCTCACCGAGGGGCGGCACCAGAGCTGGATCCGCGCCATCGAGGCGATCGTGAAGGAGAACGCAGCATGAGCACCCCGCACGAGGCGATCCTCGTCCTCGAGGACGGGCGCACCTTCCACGGCGAGCCCTTCGGGGCGCTCGGCGAGACGTTCGGCGAGGCGGTGTTCTCCACCGGCATGTCCGGTTACCAGGAGACGCTGACCGACCCGTCGTACCACCGCCAGGTGGTGGTGATGACCGCGCCGCACGTGGGCAACACCGGCATCAACGACGAGGACCCGGAGTCTTCGCGGATCTGGGTGAGCGGCTTCGTGGTCCGCGACCCGGCGCGGGTGCCCTCGAGCTGGCGATCCCGGAGGTCGCTCGACGACGCGCTGCGGGCGCAGGGCGTCGTCGGCATCTCCGCGGTCGACACCCGGGCACTGACCAGGCACCTGCGCGAGCGGGGCGCGATGCGGGTGGGCATCTCCACCGTCGAGGCCGATCCAGAGGCGCTGCTGCGCCGGGTGCGCGACTCGGCGCAGATGGAAGGCGCGGACCTGGCCGGCGAGGTGTCCACCGACGAGGCGTACGTCGTGCCGGCGGTGGGGGAGCGACGGTTCACGGTCGCCGCGCTCGACCTGGGCATCAAGTCGATGACGCCGCGGATGCTGGCCGCACGCGGCGCCGAGGTGCACGTGCTTCCCGCACGATGCGGCATCGAGGACGTGCTCGCCGTGCAGCCGGACGGGGTGTTCTTCTCCAACGGCCCGGGGGACCCCGCCGCCACCACCCACCAGGTCGAGCTGCTGAAGGGCGTGCTCGAGCGCGGCCTGCCCTACTTCGGCATCTGCTTCGGCAACCAGCTGTTCGGGCGCGCGCTCGAGCTGGGCACCTACAAGCTGCGCTACGGCCACCGTGGCATCAACCAGCCGGTGATGGACAAGACAACGGGCAAGGTCGAGGTGACCGCCCACAACCACGGGTTCGCCGTGCAGTGGCCGGAGGGCCGCTCCCTCGACGAGCCGGTCAGCACGCCGTACGGCGAGGCGACGGTCAGCCACGTCTGCCTCAACGACGACGTCGTGGAGGGCCTGGAGCTGCGCGACGCGGAGAACCGGCTGCGGGCGTTCTCGGTGCAGTACCACCCCGAGGCCGCGGCCGGGCCGCACGACGCGGCCTACCTGTTCGACAGATTCACCCAGCTCATGGAGGGCGAGGCCTGATGCCGAAGCGGACCGACATCGACAGCGTCCTGGTGATCGGGTCCGGCCCGATCGTGATCGGCCAGGCCTGCGAGTTCGACTACTCCGGCACCCAGGCGTGCCGGGTGCTGCGGGCGGAGGGCCTGCGGGTGATCCTGGTCAACTCCAACCCGGCCACGATCATGACCGACCCGGAGTTCGCCGACGCGACCTACATCGAGCCGATCACCCCGGAGTTCGTCGAGAAGGTGATCGAGAAGGAGCGGCCGGACGCGCTGCTGGCCACTCTCGGCGGGCAGACCGCGCTGAACGCGGCGGTGGCCCTCGACGAGCGTGGCGTGCTGGAGAAGTACGGCGTGGAGCTGATCGGCGCGAGCATCGACGCGATCCAGCGCGGCGAGAACCGCGAGTCGTTCAAGAAGATCGTCGAGGAGCTCGGCGGTGAGGTCGCCCGGTCGGTGATCTGCCACTCGATGGACGACTGCCTGGGGGCCGCGGAGCAGCTCGGCTACCCGATGGTGGTCCGGCCCAGCTTCACGATGGGCGGCGCCGGTTCCGGGATGGCCTTCGACGAGGACGACCTGCATCGGATCGCCGGCGCGGGCCTGCAGGCCAGCCCGACCACCGAGGTGCTCCTCGAGGAGTCCATCCTCGGCTGGAAGGAGTACGAGCTGGAGGTGATGCGCGACCGCGCCGACAACGTGGTGATCGTGTGCAGCATCGAGAACCTCGACCCGATGGGCGTGCACACCGGAGACTCCATCACCGTCGCGCCGGCGATGACGCTGACCGACCGCGAGTACCAGGCCATGCGCGACCTGGCAATCGGCATCATCCGTTCGGTGGGCGTGGACACCGGCGGCTGCAACATCCAGTTCGCGGTCGACCCCGCCGACGGGCGGCTCATCGTGATCGAGATGAACCCCCGCGTGTCCCGGTCGAGCGCGCTGGCGTCGAAGGCGACAGGCTTCCCGATCGCCAAGATCGCCGCGAAGGTGGCCATCGGCTACACCCTCGACGAGATCCCCAACGACATCACCGCCCGAGAGGACGGCGGAGCCACGCCGGCTGCCTTCGAGCCGACGCTGGACTACGTGGTGGTGAAGGTCCCGCGGTTCGCGTTCGAGAAGTTCCCGGCCGCTGACCCGGCGCTGACCACGCACATGAAGTCCGTCGGCGAGGCGATGGCGATCGGCCGCAACTTCACCGAGGCACTGCAGAAGGCGCTGCGCTCGCTGGAGAACAAGGATGCGCCGTTCGACTGGAGCCACCAGTGGGTGGAGCTGGACAAGGCCGCGTTGCTCGAGGAGATCCGCACCCCGCACGACGGGCGGCTCCGGAAGGTGATGGACGCGCTGCGCGCCGGTGCCACCGCGGAGGAGATCCACGCCGCCACCGCGATCGATCCGTGGTTCGTCGACCAGCTGCAGCTGGTCAACGAGGTCGCGCTGCAGGTGCTCGACGCCGACGAGCTCACCCCGGCGCTGCTGCGGCGCGCCAAGCGGCACGGCTTCTCCGACGTACAGGTCGGCAAGCTGCGCGGCATGAGCGCGGACGTGGTCCGCGGCGTTCGGCACGCGCTGGGCATCCGGCCGGTCTACAAGACCGTGGACACCTGCGCGGCGGAGTTCGCCGCGCGCACGCCGTACCACTACTCCTCCTACGACGAGGAGACCGAGGTCGCGCCCAGGAGCCGGCCCGCGGTGATCATCCTGGGCTCCGGGCCGAACCGGATCGGGCAGGGCATCGAGTTCGACTACTCCTGCGTGCACGCGTCCATGGCGCTGTCCGCGGCCGGGTACGACACCGTGATGGTCAACTGCAACCCGGAGACCGTCTCGACCGACTACGACACCTCCGACCGGCTGTACTTCGAGCCGCTCACCCTCGAGGACGTCCTGGAGATCGTGCACGCCGAGCGGCAGGCCGGCCCGGTCACTGGGGTGGTCGTCCAGCTCGGGGGGCAGACGCCGCTCGGCCTGGCCCAGGGGCTCGCCGACGCCGGGGTGCCGATCGTCGGCACCAGCCCGGCCGCCATCCACCTGGCCGAGGACCGGGGCGCGTTCGGCCGGGTGCTCGCACACGCCGGTCTGCCGGCCCCCAAGCACGGCACCGCGACGTCGTACGACGAGGCGCGGGCGATCGCGGCCGAGATCGGCTACCCGGTGCTGGTGCGCCCGTCGTACGTCCTCGGCGGCCGCGGCATGGAGATCGTGTACGACGACGACGCGCTGCGCGGCTACATCCAGCGGGCCACCGCGATCAGCCCCGAGCACCCGGTGCTCGTGGACCGGTTCCTCGACGACGCCGTGGAGATCGACGTCGACGCGCTCTACGACGGCGAGCAGCTGTTCCTGGGCGGGGTGATGGAGCACATCGAGGAGGCCGGCATCCATTCCGGGGACTCCTCCTGCGCGCTGCCGCCGATCACCCTGGGCCGGGAGACCATCGACCGGATCCGCCAGTGCACCGAGGCGATCGCCGAGGGTGTCGGCGTGCGCGGGCTGCTGAACGTGCAGTACGCCCTGGCCTCCGACGTTCTCTATGTCCTCGAGGCGAACCCTCGGGCCTCGCGCACCGGTCCCTTCGTGTCCAAGGCGACCGGCACGTCGCTGGCCAAGGCGGCGGCCCGGGTGATGCTCGGGGCGAGCATCGGCGAGCTTCGCG
>DASSKO010000166.1:0-2454 GCA_035690425.1 Nocardioidaceae bacterium | reverse complement strand
CTCGGTTCGGTCTCGGTCGCGCAGTCGTTGCACTTGCCCTTGCTGGTCACGGCACTTCCTCCCAGGTCATGTAGCCCGCACGCTTCATGCGGCTGGGCCAAGCGCGCTCGTCACGGGCACCGCGCCACGGCAGCAGGTCGCAGTAGTCGCCCATCCCCTCGAGCTTCCGCATCCCGTAACCGAACTCCGGCCAACCCAGCAACGCCGACGAACCACGCGGAGCCATGTTCCGGCCGCCGCCGCCTTCGATCAGTGACTTGCCGGCGTGCGCCTCGATCAGCAGCGCGATCCCGCGATCCTTGATCGTGTCCAGCGCGGCCAACAGCGGCGTGGCCTCGTCGTCGGTGTTCACCGCCCGCGGGATCAGCCGGTACAGCGGGCCGATGACGAGCACGTCGGGTTGCATCGCGTCGCACAGCGCGTGGATCTTCGCCAGGTCGCGGTCGCGGGTGATGTCGATGCGGCCGACGTTCTCGACCATGACCCGCGGACCGGGGTTGTCGCCGTTCAGGCAGGCGAACGTGTGCAGGTCGCGGGCCTTGCGGACGAACTGGCGGCGGCTGTTCTCGCAGTCGTAGACCAGCGCCTTGATCGGCGTGATACGCCGGGTGGTGAGGAACGGGTGGATGCCGGCAGCGGCGAGGATGGCGATCTGCCGCAGCAGGCTCGATTTGCCCAGCCCTTCCTCGCCGGTCAGCATCAGCCGGTCTCCGCGCTCGAGCAGCCCGGGGATGATCCAGTCGTAGTCCTCGTCGGGGAGGTCGAGCAGCTCGTCGAGCATCAGCGCGTGGATGTCCTCGGCTGCCACGCCGGCGTCGCGGATGGCAGCGAACCTGTTGGCGACCGCGGCGGCGAGCCCGTTGGCGTTGGCGTCTGGGTTGAGAGCCTGCTGTGCGACGCGGGTTGCCTCGTCCTGCAGCCGGCGCTTGACTGCCCAGCCGCGGACCACGGCTGCGTAGTCGGGGATGCCGTCCGGGTTGGCGACGGTGGTCACGAGGTCGGGGAGCAGGGAGTGGGCGAGTGTGCCGGGCTTGAGTAGTTCGCCGACCGTCATCGCGTCGACGGTCTTGCCGTGCCGGTCGAGCCGGTTCATGGCGTCCCAGACAGCGGCGTGCTGGCCGTAGTAGAAGTCCTCGCCGGTGATGGCCTTGCGGGCTTCGTTGCGGGCCGTCTTGGAGACGAGGCAGGCGGCGAGTACCGCGAGCTCCATGTGGCGGCTGGCGGGGACGAACGCAGCCGGGTCCTCTACGGCGTGCAGGGTCATCGGCGGCTGCCCCCGTAGTAGGCGCCGTCCGTGGGCAGCGGCCGGGACTTGGCCCAGGCGTCCTTCTCGGCCTGGGTGCCGTTGACGGGGAAGCCCTCGGGGTAGCCGTTGGGCTGTGGTGGTCGTGGTGGCTCGTCTGCCCAGCGTTCGCCGTTGAGCCAGGTGGCGGGGTACGGACAGAACTCGTCGCCCTTCGCCGTCAGTGCTGGTCGTTGGCGTTCGACAGCAGCGAGGAGGACGGCGGCGCTGGTCTTCTTGCGTGCGGCCCGGTACGCCTTCGCAGCCTGTCCCTTGCCGCGCTTGCGTGGGTAGGCGTCGTACCACTCGGCGAACTCGTTCTCGCGCTCGGCGGCAGCCGATGCGCAAGAGTTATCTGTTCCCCTGTTCCCCTGTTCCTCTGTTCCAGGCGCTGGGGTCTCGCGAGACTCTCGCGAGGATGTCGCGAGGATGTCGCGGATTTCGGCGTTTTCGCAGGTCGGAAGGGGGTAGCGCGGCTTGTTCGGCTTGTCGATGCGCTGATGCTTGTCCCAGCTCGTGATGTGCAGGTAGCGCTTCCCTGCGACGGTGTAGCGAGTGATGAGACCGGCGTCAGAAAGTGTCTGCAACCCTCGCGAGACCCTCGCGAATGTCTCCGGAGCATCGTCTTCCAAGTCCTGGGCGAACAGGTCGGCGGCAATGTCGGCCTTGCGGTCGATGCCCACGCCGTTGTCGTCCACGTAGGACCACAGGCCGACGAACAGCAGCCGGGTTTCCCAGTCGAGCACCGCGATGTCCTCGGAGCGCCAAAACTCGGGCTTGATGGATCGAATGCGCAAGGGTCAGTCCTCCATCCAGCTCGTCGTCCAGGCGTGTCCGCAGGTGCCGCACACGTAGTTGGCGATGAAGCCGCGCGGCGGGTCGGGATAGACGCTGCTGGGCGTCTCGGCGTTGACGACGCACTCGGGGCAGCCGTCAAGGCGCGCCATGCGCTCGGCGTAAAGATGGGGGCTGCTGCTGACAGCGGGGGTAGCGTGCGGCACACTAGGTGGCACGGCGATCACGTCCTCAAGGTGTCGATCGTCGAGGCCCGGGAGCAACGGTGCGCTAACACCGCCCGGGCCGCTTTTCGTTACATGGCTGTCATTCTCCCATGAAACGGGGCCCCCACCTAGCGGGAGTGCGGAACTTCTTTGGGTAGTCACAACGCCTTC
>DASSKO010000165.1:0-2524 GCA_035690425.1 Nocardioidaceae bacterium | reverse complement strand
CGGTGAGCCGGCCGAAGCTCCTGGACCTCTTCTGCTGCGAGGGCGGCGCGTCGATGGGCTACCACCGCGCTGGCTTCGATGTCTACGGGATCGACCTGTTTGCCGACTACAGCCGCAAGCGCTACCCCTTCCCAGCACGTGCCCTCGACGTGTTCCACGCACTGCGGCTACTGCGACCGGACCATCTTGGGCGGGGCCTCGTGTTCTACGCCGCCGAGCCAAGCGTCAGGGGCGAGATGCTGCTACTGAGTGACTTCGACGCTGTCGTGGCGTCCCCACCGTGCCAGCGGTACAGCATCACGAATGCCGCACGGCAGGCTGACTATCCCGACCTGATCGGCCCTACGCGAGAGGCGCTGCAGGAGTGGGGCGGCCTGTACGTCATCGAGAACGTCAAGGGCGCTCCGCTGGAGAATCCGCTCACACTCTGCGGGTCGATGTTCGGATTGAGTGCGACCGATGAGGATGGCACGCCGCTGCGGATGGAGCGACACCGGCTGTTCGAGTCCAACGTCCACCTGTTCGCCCCAGGGCCATGCATCCATGACAAGGCCATCCAGGTGGCCGGCTCCTATGGCGGCGCTCGACGCGACAAGGACGAGGCGCGCAACGTCCGCCGTGGCGGCTACGTCCCCTCGGCGCGGGTCCAAGCGGAACTACTTGGCATCGACTGGATGACGCAGAAGGGGATGCACCAGAGCATCCCTCCCGTCTATACCGAGTTCATCGGCCGCCAGCTAATGGCGCACATCGAGAGGGAAGCCGCATGACCCGCGCTACCAGGGAGCCTATGGATAGTCGTCAGGAGTGCCTGAGCGACCGCGACCTCATCAGCGCCGTCGCCGAGTCCCTCGGAGGTGCCGCATGATTACCGAAGTGCTCACGCCCGGCATCTACAGCGGACTGGACGATGAGACGTACCACGGCGACCCGATCCGTGGCGGCTCCCTGTCGTCCTCCTTCGCGCGGCTGCTCACCCTGCACGTCCCCGCGAAGGCCCGTGCGATCCGCGCCAACCGCAAGCCCACTCGCTCCATGAACCTCGGGAAGGCCGCACACCTGCACGCACTCGGAGCCGGGCCCGAGATGGTCGTCTGGGAGTACGACGGGCGCACCAAGGCAGGCAAGTCCGAACGGGCCGACCGCGCCGACGACATCGCCGCAGAGCGCGCTGTCGCCGTCACCGCCGCCGAACGTGACCAGGTGCTCGGCATGGCGAAGGCACTCCGCGCCGACCCAGAAGTATCGGCCATCCTCGACAGCGCAGAGCCTGAGGTGTCGATCTTTTGGCGCGAGAAGGGCACATGGTGCCGCGGCCGGTTTGACCTACTCGGCGACGTCGGCGACGACTACAAGACCTGCGACGACGCATCCCCGCGCGGCTTCGAGCGGGCCATGTCCACCTACGGCTACCACCAGCAGGCCGACTTCTACCTGCGCGGCCTGCGAGCCCTCGGACACCCAGCCGGAGACCAGCCCATGCGGTTCATCTGCCAGGAGAAGGAGCCGCCCTACCTCGTGCAGATCCACACCTGCGACGACCTCGCGATGGAAGTCGCCGCCGCGCTCAACGACCGCGCCATCGACATCTACGCCTACGCGACCGCGACCGGCGAGTGGGACGGCTACCCCGAGTTGCAGCGGCCACCGACAGGACTGCCCGCCAACTACTTCTACCGCCACGCCGACATCATCCCGGCACACCTGAACCCCTACGCCGACCCAGAGATGAGCATGTAGTGAACCTCTCAGAAGCCATCATCGCGCGCAGCGACCAACTCAACGCCGATGACCTGCTCAGCGGGCCGCGCACCTTCACCATCAAGGAGGTTCGCCGCGGCGACAACGACCAGCCGGTGAGCATCGTCCTCGCCGAGTTTCCCGCGAACCGACCGTTCAAGCCGTCCAAGACGGTTCTGCGCGTCCTCGTCTACGCATTCGGCGAAGAGACCGACGACTGGCCCCCGAACGTCCGCATGACCCTCTACCGCGACGCTGACGTGAAGTGGGCAGGGCAGGCAATCGGCGGCATCCGGGTCAGCCACCTGTCCCACATCGGCAAGCAGCTCAAGATCGCGCTCGCCGAGTCCAAGGGCAAGAAGACGCTGCACACCGTGGACCCGCTGCCCGACAACGCGCCATCCTCGGTCACCGTCTCGCCCGAGACGCTGGCCGAGCTCACGACCCTGTTCGAGCGCAAGGGGATTGCCGAGGATAAGCGCCTCGAAGGGGTCAACTACTACACCAAGGGCGCGGCGACCGCGCTGGAAGTGATCACCGAGGAACAGGCGCGGCACATGCTCACGGTGCTCGCAGACAAGCCGGACGCCGCTACTGAAACCCCCGACGTCCCCACCGAGGAGCCCCCCGCCGACCTGTGGGCGCAGGAGGGGCAGTCGTGACCGCGCGATTCTGCGAGGGCTGCGGAGAACCACTAGTCAAGCCGCCGCACCTGACCTACAAGGCGTTTGAAGCACGGCGCTTCTGCCGCCGTGAGTGCCAATACATAGGCAGGCCAGACGTA
>DASSKO010000164.1:0-2060 GCA_035690425.1 Nocardioidaceae bacterium | reverse complement strand
TGGGCACGTCGGTCGCGACGCCCCAGCGCTGCGCGGCCGACTCCAGCCGGGCACGGTTCGGCGCCCACGGCCAGGACAGGTCGCCGTGAAAGATGTGCCCGCCGGGCATCGCGAGCGCCTCGTCGACGTCCTGCGGTGCCTTGGCCTCCAGGCAGGGGTTGCCGTGCTTGTCGACCGCGAGCAGCGACTCCAACGGCTCCTCGAGGTGCTCGTTGATGGCGTCCAGGGCGTTGCCGACAGCAGCGTCGCGCTGCGCCTCGAGGTTGTCCTCGAACAGGCGCGCAGGCGTGTGTACACCGAAGTAGGTCAGCGTGTGCATTCCCTTCACGGCAAGGGGACCCAGGATCGTCGGGTCGGTCAGCGAGTGGCAGTAGAGCTCGCCCGGCTGCACCATCGGCAACCGCCCGCTCTCCGCGTCCTCATAGGCGGCCCGCAGCTGGCTGTAGTCCTCACCGACGTGGAACGTCCCGGCGAACGCCTGCTTCGGGGTCGCACCCGACTTCAGCCGGGGCAGCCCGGTGAGCAGCAGGTTGACCTTGAGCTGGGAGCCCTCGGGCCGCTCGCCCGGCTCCTCACCGAGCAGCACCTGGAGCACCCAGGGTGCGACGTTGGAGAGCACCCAGTCGCAGTCGGCCGAGTGCCAGGTGTCGCCGTCGTGCCACGTGACGGTCGCCGTGGTGCCGTCGGTCTCGATCCCGCTCACGCCTGCGCCGGTGACGATCGTCGCGCCGGCGTTGCGCGCCGCGACCGCCAGCGAGTCGGTGACCGACCCCATCCCGCCGACCGGCACCCGCCACTCGCCGGTGCCGTTGCCGATCAGGTGGTAGAGGAAGCACCGGTTCTGGATCAGTGACTCGTCGTCGAGGTCGGCGAACGTGCCGATCAGCGCATCGGTGGCCACTACGCCACGCACGGTGTCGTCGGCGAACCGCTCCTCGATCACCTTGCCGAGCGGCTGCTCGACGAGGTACTCCCAGGTGGCGTCATCGACCCGGTCGCGCAGGTCCTTGGCCGGCTGCAGCGGCTCGAGCAGGCTCGGAGCCACCACGTCGGCGAAGTCCTGGATCTCGCCGTAGAACGTGCGCCACGCGTCGTACTCCCGGTCCGAGCCGGTCAGCGCCCGGAACGAGTCCGCCGTGGCCTTGGCCTCCGGCCGCTCGACGAGCAGGCCGGAGTGCCGGTTGTTGCGGATCACCGGGGTGTACGACGCGGTCACGCGCGACCTGAACTCCACGTCCAGGCCGAGCTCGGTCACGATCTGCTGGGGCAGCAGACTGACCAGGTAGGAGAAGCGCGAGAGCCGGGCCGGCATGCCGGGGAACGCGCGTGCGTTGACCGCTGCACCGCCGACGTGGTCGAGCCGCTCCAGCAGGAGCGTCGAAACACCGGCGCGGGCGAGGTACGTCGCGGCCACCAGGCCGTTGTGTCCGCCGCCGACGATGACCGCGTCGTACCTGTCCTCGAGTTGCTGGGTAGCCACGGAGGCACGGTACCTGCCGGCGGGCGTCCGCGGGCGCCGGGCGCGCCACACGACAGCCGAATCGGGGCGGGCCTACATGTTCGTGCATTGCGCAAACATGGCCGACGCGTTCGGCTCCGCACCGGCCCCGCTCCGCTTAGCGTTTCGGCGTTCACGCCACCGGACCGGTGGCATCTCGGAACCTCTCGGAGGTATCACCCATGCGCCATCGCGCACTCACAGCGATATCGGCGTCTGCGGTGCTGGCACTCTCGACACTTGCGATCGCGAGCACGTCGTCTGCCCAGCCCAGTGACGCACCCAGCTCCGATACGTCGTACTCGGGGTCTTTCGCCCTCAGCGGCGACAAGGCCGCGGAGTTCGTGCTCCCCGAGCACATGAAGAAGGTCCACACCCAGACCTTCCCCGACGGCCGGACTTCGACGCGCTACCAGCAGAAGGTCCGCAACGCGACCGTCCTCGGCGGGCAGGTCACGGTGATCCGCGACGCCGAGGGCACCAACCAGGCCGTGATCGGTGCGTACTTCCCCGACCTGCTGCCACAGAACGCACCCAAGCTGTCCGGACCGGAGGCCAAGGG
>DASSKO010000163.1:0-38302 GCA_035690425.1 Nocardioidaceae bacterium | reverse complement strand
GATGCCCTGCTCGGCCTGCACCGAGCGCTTGCGGCCCTCGAAGGAGAACGGCCGCGTGACCACGCCGATGGTCAGGGCGCCGAGCTCCTTGGAGACCTGGGCGACGACCGGCGCACCACCGGTGCCCGTGCCACCGCCCTCGCCCGCAGTCACGAAGACCATGTCGGCCCCCTTGAGGACCTCCTCGATCTCCTCGCCGTGGTCCTCGGCGGCCCTGGCGCCCACCTCGGGGTTCGCCCCGGCACCGAGGCCGCGGGTGAGCTCGCGACCGATGTCGAGCTTGACGTCGGCGTCGCTCATCAGCAACGCCTGTGCGTCGGTGTTGATCGCGATGAACTCCACGCCCTTGAGGCCAACCTCGATCATCCGGTTGACCGCGTTGACTCCGCCGCCGCCGATGCCGACGACCTTGATGACCGCGAGGTAGTTCTGCGGTGCTGCCACGACGAGCGCCTCTCGCTTCGGAATGTGTGCGCCCCGTCCGGTTGACGGCGACGCTCCTGTCGGGTGTCTGGGGAAGTCGGCTCCGGTTGGGTAACTCTGATCCTCAAGTAGAGGGTTATAGTTATGTCAACCTGAACCTTGCAGAGGAAGGTACGGCAGCCCTCCCCGACATACCAAACAACACGCCGACGTCTCAGCGATTGGTCATCCCAGCGATGGTTTGAGCTGCCGAGCTCCACGGTCAGCGCACAGCGAGAACCCGACTGCAGTGCGACCGGCGCAGTGCGTGCCGTGGGGCTCAGCCAACGGCGACCGTGGGCGCCGAGGGCACGCTCACGTTGAGCACCGAGCCCTCCTCCTGCACCAGGACGGCGAGCACCTTGGCCTTGAGCTCCGTCTGCTCCGCACTGCCCCAGACCACTTCCCGGCCACCGGCCAGCTGCAGGGTGATGGAATCCATCGTGGTGGCGTCGACCCGGTCGACACGCCCCACCACGTCGGCCGGCAGGGCGGCCACCACCTCGGCGGCCTCGGCCGCCGCCCGCTCACCGCCTGCCACGATGGTCGGGAGCCCGCGGCGGGGACCGTCGACCTCACGGAACTGCACACCCTCCTCGTCGATCAGCAGGTGATGCCGACCGGCGTCGACCGTGGCCACTGCCGTGCGCTCCACCACGCTGAGCACCACGGTGTCGGGCCACGCGCGGCGGGCGGCGACTTCCCGTACGGCGGGCAGCCGCTCGACGCGGGCCGCGGCCTGCTCGAGGTCGGCGCGCGCGAGCGGTCGGCCCAGCTCGATGCCGGCGGCCCGCACGATCCGCTGCGCCGGCAGCGACCGCTCGCCCTCGACCGCCACCGTGGCGACCGACAGCACCGGGGAGAAGAACACCAGCCAGGCCGCGCCCCCCACCGCGAGGAGCAGCACCAGCGCGACCACGGCGCGCCGCCAGAGCATCCAGCGGCGGGACCACTGCCGGCGCGAGAACGCGCGCTGACTGTCGGTGCGGCGGGCGCTCATCGCGGTCCGCTCTCGGCGTCACGCAGCAACGACAGCACCTGAGGTCCGACCCGGGTCACGTCGCCCGCGCCCAGTGTCAGCACGACATCGCCGGGCTCGGCCAGCGCGGCCAGGCGGGCAGGGACGGCTGCACCGTCGGGCTCGAAACGCACCGCGGCCGCCGGCAACGGCACCCGCGCTGCCACCAGGCCGCCGTCGACGCCGGGGAGCGGGTCCTCACGGGCCGGGTACACATCCATCACCACGACCCGATCGGCGAGACCGAGCGCCTCTCCCATCGCCGCCGCGAAGATCTTGGTGCGCGAGAACATGTGCGGCTGGAAGCAGGTAACCACCCGCCCGCCACCGGCCAGCGCGCGCGCCGCCCGCAGGTCACCGGCGATCTCGGTGGGATGGTGGGCATAGCTGTCGTAGACCCGTACGCCGCCGGCCTCGCCCTTGAGCTCCATCCGCCGCTGGGTGCCGGAAAACTGCTCCAGTCCTGAGCGCACCTGCGCGAAGCCGAAGCCCAGTCGCAGGCAGACCGCCAGCGCGCAGGCGGCGTCGAGCACGTAGTGCATGCCCGGGATCTGCAGCGTGACCCGCCCGAGCTCGGTGCCACCGGCCGACACCGTGAAGCTCGAGGTCGCACCGGCGAACACGGGATCGCTGACGCGCACATCCGCGTCACCACCCTGACCGACCCGCACGCAGGTGATACCGCGCAGCTGCGCGGTATGCGCCAGTCGCGCCGCTCCCGGATCGTCGGTGCAGCACACCACGAAGCCGTCCGGCTCGACCCGGTCGAGGAACTGCTCGAAGGCCTCGGCATATGCCTCGGCGGTGCCGTAGTTGTCGAGGTGGTCGGCCTCGACGTTGGTGATGATCGCCGCGCACGGCGAGTAGACCAGGAACGCGCCGTCACTCTCGTCGGCCTCGGCGACGAAGAGGTCGCCGCGGCCGTCGTGCGCGTTGGCGCCCGAGACCGCCAGGTCACCGCCGATCGCGTACGACGGGTCGGCTCCGCAGGCGATCAGCGCAACCGTGAGCAGCGACGTCGTCGTCGTCTTGCCGTGCGTGCCGGCCACCGCGAGCACCCGGCGTCCGTGCATCACCGAGTCGAGCGCCGCCGAGCGCGGAAGCAGCCGAGTCCCCCGACGCTGAGCCTCGACGACCTCGGGGTTGTCCGCGCGGATGGCGGTGGAGACCACCACGGTGTCGGCCTGGTCGACCTGCGCGGCGTCGTGCCCGACGAAGCAGCTGGCACCGAGGTCGCGCAGCGCCGCCAACGTCATGCTGTCGGCACCGTCACTGCCCGATACCGTGATCCCCCGCGCCAGCATGATGCGCGCGATCGCGGACAGCCCGGCGCCACCGATGCCCACGAAGTGCACCCGGCCGAGCTCCTCTGCCGCCAGCCGCCGGCCGGGCACCGGCACCCTCATCGCCTGCCCTCCGCTACGGCGATGACGATCTCGGCCAGCCGTTCGTCGGCGTCACCGCGCATCAGCCCGCGGGCAGCAGCTCCCATCCGCCGTAGCCGGTCGGTGTCGGTGACCAGGTCGGGCACCGTCGCGCTCACCCAGGCCGGCGTGAGCTCGGCGTCGTCGACCAGCAGGCCGCCGCCGGCGTCGACGACGGCCTTGGCGTTGAGTGCCTGCTCGCCGTTGCCGATCGGCAGTGGGACGTAGACGGCCGGAATGCCCTGCGACGACACCTCGGTGACGGTGTTGCTTCCGCACCGGCACACCATCGCGTCAGCGGCGGCATAGGCGAGGTCCATCCGGTCCACGTAGGGCACGACGACGTACGCCGGGTCACCAGGCTCCGGAGCGACCCGGACCTCCCCCGCGGCGCCCGCGACGTGCAGCACCTGGATGCCCGCGTCGGCGAGCGCCCGTTGCGCCCCGCCGACCGCGTCGTTGAGCCGGCGCGCCCCCTGAGACCCTCCGGTCACCAGCAGCGTCGGCAGGTCGAGGTCGAGCCCGAACGTCGTCCGGCCCTGCGCGCGCAACCGGTCACGGTCGAGGTCCGAGATCAGCTTGCGGATCGGCAGGCCGACGTACTCGCCGTGCCTGAGCGCGGTGTCGGGGAACGAGGTAGCGACGTGCCGGGTGATCCGGGCGCCGAACCGGTTGGCGATGCCGGGCAGGGCGTTGCCTTCGTGCACGACCAGCGGGGTGCCGCGTCGACGGGCAGCGACGTAGACGGGCATCGACACGTAGCCGCCGAAGCCGACGACCACGTCCGGACGTACCCGGTCGAAGACGGCGTGGGTCGCCGTGACGGCCGCTCGCAGCCGGCCGGGCAACCGCAGCAGGTCGGGCGAGGGCCGGCGTGGCAGCGGCACCGGCGGTATCAGCTCGAGCGGCAGCCCAGCCGCCGGGATGACACGGACCTCCAGACCCCGTGCGGTGCCCACGGCCGTCACCTCGGCGTCGTCACGCAGACGGATGAGCGCATCAGCCGTGGCGATCAGCGGTGAGGTGTGTCCCGCCGAACCGCCGCCGGCCATCAGGACTCGCAGCGACACAGATGGGTCCTCTCGGTCTTTGCCTCAGCGGGCTCGGGTCGTCGTGCGGGCCAGCCCCCACCGCCGCAGCAGGCCCTCTCGGTGCTGCAGCCGCCAGGCCGCACCCGCGCCGGGCTCGGCCTTGGCGATGTTGATCAGCACACCGAGTGCGACCAGGGTGGGCAGGAGCGCCGATCCACCGTAGGAGACCAGCGGCAGCGGGATGCCGATGACCGGCAGCAGACCGAGCACCATGCCGATGTTGATCAGTGCCTGGCTGGTCAGCCAGATGGTGATGCCCGCCGCGGCGAAGCTGCCGAACAGGTCGGTGCTGCGACTGGCGATGCGGATACCGGCGTAGGCGAGCAGGGCGAACAGCGTCAGCACCGCCAGGGCGCCGAAGAGCCCGAGCTCTTCGCCGATGATCGCGAAGATGTAGTCGTTGTGGGCCTCGGGGAGCTTGCCCTCCCACTTCTGCGTGCTGGCGCCGAGCCCCACGCCCCACCAGCCGCCGTTGCTGAGAGCGAACAACGCGTGCGCCGCCTGCCAGCCGGCGCCCTGGTAGTCGCTGAAGGGGTCGGTGAAGTTCATCAGGCGGCTGACCCGGTCCGCACTCAGTGACGCTAGGAACATCGCCAGGGCGCCGACGGCCACCAGACCGAGCCCGAACAGCCGGGCAGGAGCTCCGACGACCCAGACCATGCCCAGCACCACGGCGAACAGCACCAGTGCCGTGCCGAGGTCGCCCTGCCCGATGACCAGCCCGGTCACCAGGGCAGAGACCGGCAGCATCGGGATCAGCAGCTCCCGCAGGCGGCGCACCCTGCGGCCTCTGCGCGCGAACTCGTGCGCGATCCACAGCACCAGGGTGAGCTTGGCCAGCTCGGAGGGCTGCAGCCGGATCGGTCCTCCGAAGCTGAGCCAGTTGCGGTTGCCGTTGACCTCGACACCGAGCGCTGGGATGTAGGTCATCGCCACCAGCGCGGCACTGACCAGCAGCGCGAGCGGCGCCAGCCGGCGGATCAGCCCCAACGGCAGCCGGGAGGCGATGAGCGCGCACGGCAGCCCGAGCGCCACCCACATCGCCTGCCGCAGGAACACGGCGTAGGAACTGCCGTAGTCGTAGTAGGACTCGACGCTGGAGGCGCTGAGCACCATGAACAGGCCCATCGCGAGCAGCAGCCCGCCGACTCCCCGCACGAGGTGATAGCTGGTCAGCGGACGCTCCAGCAGCTCGCGCAGCCCACCGGACGACGCGGTGGTCGACCGCTCGGACGTGGTCGTCACAGCACACCTTTCTGGCGACTAGCCGCGCCTGTCGCGCACCGCCGCAGCGAACGCGTCACCGCGCGCTGCGTAGTCCGTGAACTGGTCCATGGACGCGCACCCCGGGGCGAGCAGCACCGTGTCGCCCGGCTGGGCGACGTCTGCTGCGACCCGCACGACGCGGTCCATCACCTCATGATCGGCCGCGTCGACCTCCAACGCGGGTACATCCGGCGCGTGTCGCGCCAACGCGTCGGCGATCACGCCGCGGTCACGCCCGATCAGCAGCACGGCGCGCAGCCGGTCGCGCACCTGCTGGACGAGGTCGTCGAACGCCGCGCCCTTGGCCAGGCCGCCGGCGACCCACACCACCGAGTCGAACGACTGCAGCGAGGCCGCGGCCGCGGCCGGGTTGGTCGCCTTGGAGTCGTCGACGTAGGCGATGCCGTCGATGCTGGCCACCGGGGCGATCCGGTGCGCCGCCGGCTGGAACGCGCGCAGCCCCTGCCGCACGGCGGCCGGCGACACGCCGTGAGCCCGGGCGAGGGCGGCCGCCGCCAGCGCGTTCGCCACGTTGTGCGGACCCGCCGGCGTCACGTCCGCGACGCTGCCCAACTCGGCCGCCGAGACTTCCCGGTCGTCGACGAACGCGCGGTCGGCGAGGACACCGTCGACGACGCCGAGCATGCCGATCTGCGGCACGCCCTGGGTGAACCCGATCGCCCGGCAGCCCTCCACGACCTCAGCCTCCCGGACCATCTGCTCGGTCACCGGCGCATCGGCGTTGTAGACGCAGGCGACCTGCGCCCGCTCGTAGATCGTGGCCTTGGCATCGACGTACCTGTGCATCGAACCGTGCCAGTCGAGGTGGTCCTCGGCGATGTTGAGCACCGCCGCGGCCTGCGCGGACATCGAGTGGGTCCAGTGCAGCTGGAAGCTGGAGAGCTCGACGGCGAGTACGTCGAACGGCTCCGGGTCCATCACCGCCTGCAGGATGGGGGTGCCCACGTTGCCCACGGCCGGCGCCCGGAGCCCCGCCGCGGTCAGCATCGACGACAGCATGCTCACCGCCGTGGTCTTGCCGTTGGTGCCGGTGATCGCCAGCCAGGGCGTGTGGTGGTCCGGGTCGCGCAGCCGCCAGGCCAGCTCGACCTCTCCCCACACGGGTACGCCGCGGGCGGCGGCGGCCGTGAGCAGCGGAGCGGAGGGACGCCAGCCGGGTGAGGTGACGACGAGGTCGACCGGCCGCGGCAGCGCGGCGGTGCTGCCCGCGCCGATACGCACGTCGGCGCCGAGGATCTGCAGCAGCGTGGCCTTGTCCGTCTCGGCCGCACCAGCTCGCTCGTCGACCACGGTGACCTGGGCGCCGAGGTGCACCAGCGAGTCTGCGGCGGCGAAGCCGGAGACACCGAGGCCCGCCACGACGACCCGCACCTCGCCCCACGGCGAGTGCCGGTGCGCGGAGGGCAGCCAGAGCGCCGGCGAGCTGCCGGCCGTCATGCGCCGGCCACCCACTCGGCGTAGAAGATGCCGAGCCCGGCGGCCACGCAGATGCCGCAGACGATCCAGAACCGGATCACGATCGTCACCTCGGCCCAGCCCTTCAGCTCGAAGTGGTGCTGCAACGGCGCCATCCGGAACAACCGTTTGCCGTCGGTCAACTTGAAGTAGCCGACCTGGAGGATGACCGAGAGCGTGATGATGACGAACAGGCCGCCGAGCACCAGCAGCAACACCTCGGTGCGGGTGAGGACGGCCAGGCCGGCGAGTGCGCCGCCGAGCGACAGCGACCCGGTGTCCCCCATGAAGACCTTGGCGGGGGCGGCGTTCCACCACAAGAAGCCGAAGCAGGCACCGGTCAGCGCGGCAGCCACCACCGCCAGGTCGTAGGGGTCGCGCGTCTCGTAGCAGATCGGGCCTCCGCCGATCGCGCAGCTCTGGTTGAACTGCCAGATGCACACCAGGGTGTAGGCACCGAAGACCATCACCGAGGCGCCGGTCGCAAGCCCGTCGAGACCATCGGTGAGGTTCACGCCGTTGCTGGAGCCGGCGATCATCAACAGCACGAACAGCACGATCAGCGGTGCCCAGATCTCACCGGACTGCGGTAGGTCGCGGATGAACGAGATGTACTGCGACGCCGGTTCGCGCCCGGTCTCGTCGGGGAACTGCAGCGCCAGCACGCCGAACACCACCGCGACCAGTGTCTGCCCCGCCATCTTGGTCTTGCTCCGCAGGCCGAGGCTGCGCTGCTTGGAGATCTTGATGAAGTCGTCGAGGAACCCCACCAGCCCGAGGCCGACGAACAGGAACAACAGCAGCGACGCGGACGCCGACGGCCACTGGCCGGTGAACACCTTGGCCGCCAGATAGCCCAGGACCACCGCGCAGATGATCACCAGCCCGCCCATGGTCGGCGTACCACGCTTGGTGTGGTGTGAGGTCGGGCCGTCGTCCCGGATCAGCTGACCGTAACCCTTGCTGACCAGGACCCGGATCGCGAACCTGGTCCCCAGCAGCGTGCCCAGCAAGCTGAGTCCGCCGGCCAGCAGGATCGCCCTCATGCACCTTCTCCGTCTTCGTTGTCGAGCCGCGCGCCGGCCAGCGCCGCAGCGACGCGCTCCAGTCCGGCCGCGCGCGACGCCTTGACCAGCACCACGTCGCCGGGGGCAGTGTCAGCGCGGACGAACTCTATGGCCGACTCCACGTCCGGCACGAATACCGACTCGCCACACCAGGACCCCTCGAGTCCGGCGCCGAGGTGCATGGCCCGCGCGCCCTCCCCCACCACCACGAGCCGAGAGACGTTGAGCCGCACGGCGAGCCTGCCGACGGCATCGTGCTCCTCGCGGCCGGACGCACCGAGCTCGAGCATCTCGCCGAGCACCGCCACCGTGCGGCGTTCGGGGTCTGCGCCGAGCACCGCCAGCGTCTTGAGTGCTGCGCGCATCGAGTCGGGGTTGGCGTTGTAGGCGTCGTTGACGATCGTCACGCCGTCGGACCGCTCGATGATCTCCATCCGCCAGCGTGAGCGCGGAACCGCCGCGCTCAACGCCTCCACGATGTCGCCCCAGCCGAGCCCCAGGGCGAGGGCAGTCGCGGCGGCCGCCGCGGCGTTGGCGGCCTGGTGCTCGCCCACCAGCTGCAGACCGACCCGGGCCTGCGCGTCGCCGGCGGTGAGCGTGAAGTTCGGCCTGCCGCGGCCGTCCAGCTGGAGCGCGCTGACCCGCACGTCGGCGCCAGCGCCCGCACCGAACCACCGCACCCTGCCGACGGTGCGCCCAGCCATCATGCGCACGAGGTCGTCATCGGCGTTCAGCACCGCCGTGCCGTCGGCGGTGAGACTCTCGACCAGTTCCCCCTTGGCCTGTGCGATGTCGTCGCGGGTGCCGAACTCTCCCAGGTGGGCGACGCCGACGTTGAGCACCGTCGCGACGTGCGGCCGCACGATGTCGGCGAGGTAGCCGATGTGACCGCGGCCCCGCGCGCCCATCTCGATCACCAGGAAGCGGGTGCCACGGTCGGCGCGCAGCGCGGTGAGCGGCACGCCGATCTCGTTGTTGAACGACTCCCGTGGCGCGATCGTGGTGCCGGCGCGCTCCAGCACCTGAGCGAGCAGGTCCTTGACGCTCGTCTTGCCCTGTGACCCGGTGATACCGACCACCGTGCAGCCGGGGAGCTGTCGCAGCACGTCGCGCGCCAATGCACCCAGCGCGTCGACGGGGTCGTCCACCACGACGCAGGGCACGTCGACCGAACGCGAGCACAGCACCGCTGCCGCGCCGGCCCGCACGGCCGCGACGGCGAAGTCGTGCCCGTCCACGTGCTCACCGGGTACGGCGACGAAGAGCCCGCCGGTCTGCACCGCCCGGGAGTCGACGGTGGCCGGGCCGGTGACCACGATCTGTCGGGCGGCCTCGGGGTCTCCGGCGATGCGGCCACCGACGCAGTCGGCGATCTCCGGCAGCGTCATCTCGATCACCGGTGGTTCGCCTCCTCGGCCATCCGGGCCAGGACGGTCCGGACGACGTCGCGGTCGTCGAACGGGTGCACGACCCCGGCGATCTCCTGGCCGGGCTCGTGTCCCTTGCCGGCGACCAGCACGCAGTCGCCCGGGCTGGCTTGAGCGAGCGCGGCCGCGATCGCGGCACGGCGGTCACCGATCTCGACGATCTCGGCGCGCTCAGTGGGCAGCACGTCGTCGATGCCGCCGATCACCTCGCTGCGGATCGCCGCCGCGTCCTCGGTGCGGGGGTTGTCGTCGGTCACCACCAGCACGTCGCTGAGCCGGGCGGCGATCTCGCCCATGATCGGTCGCTTGCCCCGGTCCCGGTCACCCCCGGCACCGATGACCGTGATCAACCGGCCCGAGGTGACCGGGCGCAGCGCGGACAACACCGCTGTGACGGCGTCGGGCTTGTGCGCGTAGTCGACCACGACGGTGAACCCGAGACCACTGCGGATGCTCTCCATGCGCCCCGGGATGCCGGTCACCTCCGAGACTCCTGCTACCGCGCCGGCGACGTCGAGCCCGGCCTCGCCGAGCGCGGCTACCGCGGCCAGCGCGTTCGCGATGTTGAACCGGCCGGGCGCGGTCAGCCGTAGCGGGTGCCGCGAACCGTCCGGAGCGACGATCACCATGTCCGATCCGTCGGGTCGCGCGTCGACGTCCTCCACGCGCCAGTCGGCGTCCCCACCGGAGGGTGAGAAGGTGCGCATCGGGATCCCGTCCGGTGCGGTCTGCTCCAGCAGGCGGCGTCCGAACAGGTCGTCGATGTTGACCAGGCCGCGCCGCGCCCGCTCCGGCGTGAACAGCTGAGCCTTGGCTTGGAAGTAGTCCTCGATGTCGGCGTGGAAGTCGAGGTGGTCACGTCCGAGGTTGGTGAAGACGGCGACGTCGAAGACCACACCGTCGACCCGGCCCATCACCAGCGCATGGCTGGAGACCTCCATGGCCACCGCCTCCACGCCGCGCTCGACCATCACGGCGAACAGGGCGTGCAGGTCGGGCGCCTCCGGCGTCGTCAGCGTGGTCTTGACCGACCACCCGGCGATGCGGGTGCCGACCGTGCCCACGAGCCCCGCGGTGGCGCCGGCACCGACCAGCCCGGCCTCCAGCATGAAGCAGGTCGTCGTCTTGCCGTGGGTGCCGGTCACACCGATGCTGCGGAGCCGGTCGGCGGGCCGGCCGTGCACGGTCGCGGCGACCCGGCCGAGCACGGTGCGCGGCCGCTCGACCACCCAGACCGGCAGGTGCGCGGTGATGCGCTCGGCTCCGGCGGCGTCGGTCAGCACCGCAGCGGCGCCTGCGGCGACCGCCGCGTCGACGAAGCTCGCGCCGTGCACCGTCGCACCCGGCAGCGCGGCGTACAGATCCCCTGGCCGCACCTGCCGAGAGTCCAGCGTCACCCCGCTGACCTGCGGGTCGGACTCGTGGAGGGTGCGCAGCTCGCCGCCGAGGAGCTCCACGAGGGCGGGCAGGCTGTACCGAGGTAGGACACTCGGTCGCGGGTCGATGGGGTAGTCCATGGCTGGCTCGGGCACGGCGTGAGGTTACCGACTCTCACCACGTGAGCGGCAGTTTGGGGCGGCGCGTGCCCGTCGGCGGGATGCCGTACTTCTGCAGCGCAAAGCTGGTGATGTCCTGGAAGACCGGCCCGGCCCCGCTGCCGCCGCCGACGTTCGCCGACGGCTTCTGCAGCACCACGTAGGTGACCACCTGCGGGTCGTCGGCCGGCACGAACCCGCCGAAGGACACCGTGAAGCCGCCCGTCGCGTAGCCACCACCCTCCGGATCGACCCGCTGGGCCGTACCCGTCTTGCCAGCCACGCGGTAGCCCTCGATGGCGGCGCTCGGGGCGGTGCCGCTCTCCGCGGTGACCATCTCCATCATCCGGCTGACGCTGCGGGCAGCAGCCGGGCTGACCACCTGCCGGCTCTCGGGCTCCTCCAGCGGGGTCACCTCGCCGTCGGGACCGACCGTGCCCTTGACCACACTGGGCTCGACGTACTCGCCCTCGTTGGCGATCGCGCTGATCGCGGTGGTCATCTGCACCGCGTTGACCGAGAGTCCCTGGCCGAACGCGATCGTGGCCTGTCGGATCGGCTCCCACGTGCTGGGGTCGGGCAGCAGCCCCCGGGTCTCGCCGGGCATGCCGAGGTCGGTCGGCTGTCCGAGGCCGAAGTCGGTCAGGTAGGCGTGCAACTGCTCCGGGCTGAGCTGCGCGGCGGCCATCGCGGTGCCGATGTTGGACGACTGCGCGATCACCCCGGCGAAGGTGAGCTTGATCTGCTGGTGGTCGAACCAGTCCGAGATGCTGTCCTGGCCCAGCTCGAGCTCTGCGGGGATCCGCATCCGGGTCCGCGGGGTCAGCTTGCCCGCGTCGATCAGCGCCGCCGCGGTGAGCACCTTCTGCACGCTGCCGGGCTCGTAGACCTGTTCGATCGCCCGGCTGCCGATGTCCGCCGCGTCGGCCGTCGCGACCCGGCTCGGGTCGTAGCTGGGATAGTCGGCGAGCGCGAGGATCTCCGACGTCTGCGGATCCATCACGATGGCTGCGCCCGACAACGACCCGGTGTCCTTCACCGCCTGCTCGAGCCGGCGCTGCGCGAAGAACTGCAGGTCGGCGTCGATGGTGAGGGCCAGGTCGGTGCCCGGCTCGGGCGCGTCGACCGACGACTCGGCGAGCGGTATGCGGGTGCCCATGCCGTCGGTGACGTAGGTGGCGTGGCCGTCGGTGCCCTTGAGCAGGTCGTTGTAGGCGAACTCCACGCCCGCCCGCGCCAGGTTGCCCTGCTCGTCGGGGCTGGCGCCCAGGAACCCGACCAGGTTGGCCGCGACGTCACCCGCCGGGTACGTGCGCAGCGGGTCGGCCTGGGCGTACACGCCGGCGAGGCCCCGCTCCGACAGCTCGGCCATCACCGCGTCGACCTGCTCGGGCAGCACCTGCCGCGCGAGGTAGGCGAACCGGCTGTCGGGTTTGCGCAGGTCGTGCACCAGCTCGAGGTAGGACGCGTCGGTGTGCTCGGCGACGACCGCGGCGATCTCCGGGGCATCTGCCGCCGTGTGCAGCGGGTCGGCGATCAGCATCTGCGCGTCGGTGCTGCGCGCCAGCGGGGCGCCGTCGCGGTCGACGATGGCGCCGCGTGGTGCGGTCAGCGTGACCTCGGTGGCCACGTCGTACTTGTCGGCCAGCTCGGTGTAGGCATGCGCCTCGATGCCCTGGATCTGCACCAGCCGGCCGGCGAAGACGGAGAAGACGAAGATGATCAGCACCAGCCCGACCCGCAGCCGGATGGTCGGCCGAGCCAGCCGGACGCTGCGCCGCTGTCGCCGGTCTGGGTGCTGCCTCAACGGTCCTCCTCGCTCCTGGGCGATTGCTGCGCTGCCCCACGGGTCTCCCGGGAGCTGTCAGGAGTTTTCTATCGCGCCGTGGCGTGCTGCTGCGGTTGCTGGGCGCCGTGTCGGGCGGCGTGTCGGGCGGCGGGTGCCGAGTCCTCCCCGCCGGCCAGCGCCGGGTCGGCCGGGTGTAGACGGAGTGCCTCGGCAGGATCGGCCGGCTCCGCGTCACCTCGCACGGTGCCGTCGGCGAGGAACAAGAATGCGGGGTTGTGGTTGGGCAGCATGCCCATCGACTGCGCCTCGCGGGCCACCCGGTCGGGTGCTCGCAGCGCGTCGACCCGGAGCGCCAGTGCCTCCTTGCGAACCTCCAGGTTCTCGGCCTGCTGTGCCAGCGACCGGGCGTAGAAGGCGCTCTGCTGCAACGAGGTGTTCAAGACCAGCAGGCCGACAAGGCCGAGGCCGGCGACGGCGAGGACGAACGCCGCGAACGGCAGCCGTGGCGCGTGCGCGGCGGGGCCGGTGACGACCGACAACCGCGCACGCTGCTGGACCGCATCGGCCAGCCGGGGCACCCGCGCGCGGGTCTGCTCCAAGAACGTGCTCATGTCGGGCTCCTCTTCCAGCTCCAGATGCAGTGAGCGGTCTTGTCCGGTGCGTTCATCGGGCCTCCCTGACTCGTTCGGCGGCCCGCACTCGCACCGAGGTCGAGCGCGGGTTGGCACTGATTTCCTCCGCGCCGGCCATCGCGGGTTTGCGGGTCAGCAGCCGCAGCTCCGGCTCGTGGCCGACGGGTACGACGGGCAGGTCCGGCGGGACGTCGGTGCTGGACCGGCGTGCCAGCTCCTGCTTGGTGATCCGGTCCTCCAGCGAGTGGTAGGACATGACCACGATCCGGCCGCCGACCGCGAGCGTGCCGATGGCCGCCGGCAGCGCCCGGCCGAGGACGCTCAGCTCGTCGTTGACCTCGATGCGTAGGGCCTGGAAGGTGCGCTTGGCCGGGTGCCCACCGGTGCGGCGGGCGGCCGCCGGGATCGAGCTGCGGATCAGGTCGACCAACTCGGCACTGGTGCTGATCGGCCGCTCCGCCCGGGCTCGCACCACCGCGCGGGCGATGCGCGGCGCGAACTTCTCCTCCCCGAACTGGCGCAGCACCGCGACCAGCCGCTCGGCGGGGTAGGTGTTCAGCACGTCGGCAGCCGTCAGCCCGCGAGTCGGGTCCATCCGCATGTCCAGCGGCGCGTCCTCAGCGTAGGCAAAGCCCCGCGCCCGCTCGTCGAGCTGCATCGAGGACACGCCGAGGTCGAACAGCACGCCTTGTATCTGAGAGAGGCCGAGGTCGTCGAGCACGTCCGGGATCTCGTCGTACACGGCATGCACGGCAGTGAACCGATCGCCGAACCCGGCGAGACGCGCACCGGCCAGCTCCAGTGCGCGCGGGTCACGGTCGACTCCGACGACCCGCGCGTGCGGGCAGCGTGCCAGCACCGCCTCGCTGTGTCCGCCCAGACCCACGGTGGCGTCGACCAGGACAGCGCCGGGCCGGCGCAGCACCGGCGTGACCAGCTCGACGACTCGGTCCAGCAGGACCGGATGGTGCGCGGGGGAGGCCAACACAGACCTCAGCCCGTCAGCGTCGTCGCAGCGACGAACAGCAGGCTCAGCACGAGCGAGGCGACGGCCGAGAAGGCGATCACGGCGAGTCCGTCCCTGGCCTCCTCGCGAACCCTGCGCATCGGTGGGCGCATCGGTGGGCGCATCGGCGAACGCGACGCTCGACGCATCGGAGGCTCTTCCTCCAGTGCCCCCGGTAGTCCGCGCGTGGCTCCGGCTGCGTTCATGTCGACCCCTCGATGTGACACCTGCCGGCCGCGGGCCGGTCCTCGTCGGTGTGCTGATGTCGGTGTGCTGATGTCGGGTTGCGGTGGTTGCGCGTTTCGCGGCCGAGCTTCGCGCGACCAGGTCTCCGCCCGCCGCCGAGTCCGAAGCGGCCCTCTGGCACCGGGGAAGGTGCGCCAGATGACCTCTCATGAGCGGGCGGGAGACCTCGTCGTACGACGCTCGCAGCGCCGCGCCCGTCGCGTGCGCCGGGCGATCAGAAGACGCCGGGCAGCACCTCCTCCGACAGGTCGGCGAAGGCCTGCTCCTGCTCCTCGTTGTAGGACTGCCAGGAGGCGGCGTCCCAGACCTCGACCCGGTTCATCGCACCGATCACGACACAGTCCCGAGACAGCGCGGCGTACTCGCGCAGCATCGGCGGGATGGTCACCCGCCCCTGCTTGTCGGGCGTCTCGTCGGACGCACCGGCGAAGAGCATCCGCATGTAGTCGCGGGCCCGCTTGTTGGTCACCGGTGCCTGCCGCATCTGGTCGGTGAGCTTGCCGAACTCGGCCATCGGCCACACGTAGAGACAGCGTTCCTGACCCCTCGTGATCACCAGGCCGTCCTCCAGCTCGTCGCGGAACTTCGCGGGAAGGAAGAGCCGGCCCTTGTCGTCGAGCCGGGGCGTGTGGGTTCCGAAGAACACCGCAGCCACCTCCACTTCCTCCAGTGCGCTCCACTGTACCCCACTTTTCCCCACATGGGCCATCCGAGCCGGGTGTTTCGGCAGCAATCCCCGCCCGCGGTGGGCGGGCCGGAAGGCACCGCGGCCGATCGCGGGTCACAAGTTGGTCCGGCGGGCTACCGTGACCACATCGTTACGGCCTTCGGCCACGGTCAGGCCCGGCTTTTGCAAGGATCGTCCGGCACATGCGGTACACATCGGGAGGTCGTAGTGTCGATGGAGGTCATGGGGATGGACGGCACGACGGACTCCGCCTCGGCGTCGGCCGACCTCGAGCACCTGGCGAAGGTGGTCGACCGCGTGCGCGGCTCCATCGAGACCGTCATCGAGGGCAAGCCCGACGTGGTGCGAGTGGCCATCGCCGTGCTGCTCGCCGAAGGCCACCTGCTGATCGAGGACGTGCCTGGCGTCGGCAAGACGATGCTGTCCAAGGCGCTCGCCCGCTCGATCGACTGCTCGGTCAAGCGCATCCAGTTCACGCCCGACCTGCTTCCCTCCGACGTGACCGGCGTCTCCGTCTTCAACCAGGACACCCGCGCCTTCGAGTTCCGGCGGGGGGGCGTCTTCGCCAACATCGTGGTCGGTGACGAGATCAACCGGGCGTCGCCCAAGACCCAGTCCGCGCTGCTGGAGAGCATGGAGGAGCGCCAGGTCACCGTCGACGGCACCACCTACCACCTCGAGCGGCCGTTCATGGTCATCGCGACCCAGAACCCGATCGAGATGGAGGGCACTTACCCGCTGCCCGAGGCGCAGCGCGACCGCTTCATGGCCCGAGTCTCCATGGGCTATCCCGTCGAGGCCGCCGAGCTCGCGATGCTGGGCAGCCGCACCGAGACCAATCCGCTCGACCGCATCCACGCCGTCACCGACGCCCACGAGGTCGCTCGCCTCGTCGATGTGGTCAAGTCCGTGTACGTCGCCGAGTCGGTCCAGCAGTACACGGTCGGCGTCACCACCGCGACCCGCCGATCCTCCGACCTGCGGCTCGGCGCCTCCCCGCGCGCCACGCTGCACCTGCTCCGTGCCGCGCGCGCATGGGCGGCTCTGGACAACCGCGACTACGTCACCCCGGACGACGTGCAGGCGCTGGCCTCCCCCGTGCTGGCACACCGCGTGCTGCCCAACGCGGAGGCCCATCTGGCCGGGCGCTCGTCGGAGCGCATCATCGCCGACATCGTGCGCGCCGTTCCCAGCCCGGAGCACCGGCCCCGGCCGGGCAGCGGTCGGTGACCGACCCGTGCGTGACGCATTCGCTGCGCTGACCATTCGGGGGCGGGCGTTCGTGGCCGCCGGCCTGACCTGCATGGTGTGCTCGGTGCTGCTGGGGCAGAAGGACCTGTTGCCGGTCGGCATCCTGGTGCTGCTGCTCCCGGTGATCACCGTCGTGCTGATCGGCCGTGCCCGCTACCGGCTGTCCTGCGTGCGGTCACTCACGCCCTCCCGGATAGCGGTGGGCCAACCCACCCGAGTCACGCTGCAGCTGCAGAACACCGGCCGGCTGCCCTCGAGCCTGGTCCGGGTCGAGGACCAGGTGCCCTACGTGCTCGGCAGCCGGCCTCGGTTCGTCCTGGACGAGACAGGTCCGCGCTGGCACCGGGACATCAACTACACCGTGCGCTCCGAGGTCCGCGGACGCTTCACCCTCGGACCGCTGCGGGTGCGGATCAGCGACCCCTTCGGTCTGATCGAGCTCACCCGCGGCTTCCAGGCGCGCAACGTCCTCACCGTGACCCCGCAGGTGCACCAGCTGTCCCATGGCCACCTCGGCGGCGAGTGGTCCGGCACCGGCGACAACCGCCCGCGCGCGTTCGCCGCCGCCGGCGCCGAGGACGTCACCGTCCGCGAGTACCGCGACGGTGACGACTTGCGCCGCGTGCACTGGCCGTCCAGCGCCCGGCTCGGTGAGCTGATGGTGCGCCGCGAGGAGCAGCCGTTCCAGAGCCGTGCGACGCTGATCATGGACACCCGGGCCAGTGCCCATCGGGGCAGCGGCCCCGGGTCGTCGTTCGAGTGGATGGTGACCGCAGCAGCCTCTATCGGCGTGCACCTGGCCCGCGAGGGCTACGCACTGCGGCTGGTCAGCGAGTCCGGCGACGACCCCGTGGGGCAGTTCCACGACCGAGGCTCGGGCGCGGTCGGTGACAGCGACGACCTGCTCGACCGGCTCGCCGTCATCGACACCAGCAGTCGCCGCACGCTGGAGCTCCCCCGCAGCCGCGACGACCGCAGCGGCGTCATCGTGGCCATCCTCGGGTTGCTCGAGGCCTCCGATCTCTCCGCCGTCCGCCGGCTGGCGCAGGGAGCGGCCGCCGGCTACGCCATCGTCATCGACGTGAGCGGGTGGGCAGGAGCCGGCTCCGGTGAGCGTGCCGCGATCCAAGAGCGCGTCCAGCGCACCGTCGCCGAGCTCCGCGCCAACAGGTGGCGCGTGGTCGTCGCCACACCGCAGGACCGCGTCGCGCTGCTGTGGAGCGACCTGCTCACTCCGCTGCGCGGGTTCACCGTGCCCGCCGGGGACACTCCATGAGGTCGCAGCTGAGCACTCAGACGCAGATCGCCGCGCTGGCCTGGCTGACGACACTCGCCTGCGCACTGGCGTTCAACCCGCTGATCGAAGGCTCCGGTTATCTGGTCACGGCCGCCCTGGTCACCGCGGTGCCGATGCTGGCCGGCGGCGGACTGCGTGCTGCCCGGGTGCCGGGCTGGCTGGTTCTCGTCGGTCAGCTGGCGGCCCTGCTCGTATGGATCACCGCGCTGTATGCCGACGGGGCCGCGCTCGGTTTTCTGCCGACCCCCGCCGCGGCCGACTCGATCCGGCTGCTGCTGGAGTCCGGCCTGCAGACCGCGCAGACGCAGGCACCACCGGCGCCGGCCGATACCGGCCTGGTCCTGCTCACGGTGCTCGGCATCGCCGCCTGCCACATGCTGGTCGACTGGTTCGCGGCGACCCTGCACCGGGTGCCGCTGACGGGCCTGCCCCTGCTGGCGCTCTACACGGTGCCGGCCGCCATCTCTGCCGACGGCGTGCCCACCCTGGCGTTCGTCGTCGCTGCCGCCGGTTTCGTGATGCTGCTGGCCTCCGACGAGCGGAGCCGGCTGGGCCAGTGGGGGCGCCATCTCACGCACGCCGGTGTCACGATGCAGACCCAGCGCCGGGTGACCGACAAGACGCTCGGCGCCGCAGCGCAGCGGGTCGGTGTCCTCGCCATCGGCGTCGCTGCGCTGGTGCCGTTGCTGCTGCCCAGCTTCCCGGACGGCGCGTTCGGCCGTGGCGACGGCGACGGACCAGGTGACGGCGGCACGGTCAACGTCAGCAACCCGATCGTGGACATCCGCCGCGAGCTGCGGGAGCTGTCCAACGAGCCCGCGATGACCGTGCGCACCACCGGCCCGGCGCCGGAGTACTTCCGGCTGGCCGCACTCGATGAGTTCGACGGCCGCCGCTGGCAGTTCTCGCCACGCCGGCTCGACACCCAGTTCGAGGTCGACCAGCAACTGGCGCCGCCGCCGGGTCTGGATCCCCAGATCCCGACGCGCCGCCAGAGCTTCGAGGTCGATGTCACCGAGACGTTCCGGTCCGACTGGTTGCCCGCGCCCTACGCACCCAGCGCGGTGCAGGTCAACGGCGACTGGCGATACAGCCCGGAGACCATGGACATCATCTCCGCCGACGACGACCTCACCACAGCCGGCCTCTCCTACCGCCTCACGTCGGTGTTCGCGCAGCCGTCCAGCAACGATCTCGCCACCTCCACCGGCATCGCCGCGCGGATCACCGCCACCTACACCGACCTGCCCGAGGATCTGCCCGAGCAGGTCGGCGACCTGACCGACTCCATCACCGGCGTCGCGACGCGGTACGAGAAGGCGGTCGCGCTGCAGGAGTGGTTCCGAGAGCCCGGCCGCTTCGTCTACACCCTCGAGCAGCCTTCCGGCCACAGCAGCTCGGCTCTCGTCGACTTCCTGATCCGGGACCGGCGCGGGTACTGCGAGCAGTTTGCGGCGGCGATGGCCGTGATGGCGCGCCACGAGGGGATCCCGGCCCGGGTGGCCGTCGGCTTCCTACGTGGCACCCAAGTCGGCGAGGACGAGTACCAGTTCACCTACGCGGACATGCACGCGTGGCCGGAGCTCTACTTCGAAGGGGCCGGCTGGGTCCGATTCGAGCCGACGCCGGCCGCGCGCGAAGGATCGGTGGCTCCCGGATACAGCACCGGCGACCTCGACGAAGAGTCCACCGACCCGACGGCAGAGCCCACCGAGTCGACCGACCCCACGGCCGAGCCGAACCTTCCCGAGCGTGAGCTCGACCCCGGCGCTGCCCCGACCACCGGCGGTGACGACGCCGGCGGCGGCTCCGGGCCGGTGGGCATCGCGGCCGCCGCCGTGCTGGTGCTGGCGGCGGCACTACCCGCTCTGTTGCGGGCGCTGGTACGCCGACGCCGTTGGTCACGTGCCGGCAGCTCGCGTGAGCTGGCCGAGGCAGCCTGGGCCGAGCTGCGCGACACCGTGATCGACTTGCGGCGCACCTGGCCCGCCACGACGACCCCTCGCCGCACCGCGGCCTTGCTGCAGGCGAAGTTGGCGCATTCAGCGGCGGCCGAGGCCGCGCTGCACCGGCTGGCCCTCGCGGTCGAGCGGGCACGCTTCGCGCGGACCCCCGCAGCGGCAGAGTCGCTGCGCGACGACCTGGGCAGAGTCGAGGAGGCGCTGCGATCGCAGGAGTCGAGGATGGACCGCCTGCGGGCACGGGTGCTGCCGCGCTCCCTCCGGGCCGGCTACGGCCGGTGGAACGCTCGGCGCTCGGTCAGAAGCCAGACTCGCGACGACGACGCCAGCGCTCTTCCATCCGCGCCATGAACGGTGCCGAGCTGGAGGGCCGCTGGCGGTTGGTTTTGGCGGGACGCTTGTTGCCCGGTTGACGCTGCGCGTCGGAGCCCACCAGCCGCAGCGGCTCGGGCTGGTTGGACTTGCGCCACGCCATCAGTCCCACGTACGCCGAGGCCAGCATGACCACGAACCCGACGATGCTCACCGCGGTCAGTGGGATGATCACGCCGGCCATCAGCAAGATGATGCCGAACGCGAAACCGCCGCCGGCGGCAATCGCGAGCCGGCGCTGTCTGGACCGCATGCTGGATCCGCGCAGCGTCGAGGCGAACTTCGGGTCCTCGTCGGCAAGCGCCTGCTCGAGCTCCGCGAGCAGTCGCTGCTCCTCCTCGGAGAGCGGCACGGTGACCTCCAACATCGTGGATCGATCGTCATCCCCACGACCGTGGGTCTAGTCTAGGCAGCCTCTCAGCTCTCCGAAACCCGGAGGGCCAAACCTGCGGCTGGCCTGCCCACGGCGGACTAACGCGGCCCAGGCGATACGTCGTCTGGCTGGCCTCATACCCGCATCTGTACCGGCGCTAACGGCCGACGTGGCAGACGTCACGAGGATTGTCTGCAACCAAAGTCCGGCGTCCCGCGTCCTTGCAGTGAGTGGCTGCGCAGCAGCCGACGCGTGGGCGCCGCCGGCCGACCGGCAGGGACTGCGCCCGGTATGGGAGGTGCATAGTGCAACAGGTGTGGCGGGTGTGGAGGGTGCTGGTCAGCAGCGTCGTCACGATCGCGCTGGCGATGGCCACGACGGTCGTGGTCGGGATCGTCGTGGCCCAGCCCGCACAGGCGGCGGGTGGCTTCTCGATGACGGACCGGTTCGCACGCGAGGTCAGCCGGCCTGGCGATCGGGACACCTCGGCGTACAACATCGACCACGTCTTCGAGCTGCAGCACCGGCTCAAGCGGGCACGACTGTTCGACCTGCGCCCCACCGGCCTCTACGGTCCGGTGACACGGGCGGCGGTCCGGGCGTTCCAGCGTCGGGTCGGGGTGCGCCAGACCGGGGTGGCCAACCATGCCACCTGGTCGAAGTTGGTCGCACGGACCAACAGGAACTTCGCCGGCGCACGCAGTCGGTGCGCCAAGCCGGGCTGGCATGCCTGCTACGACCGCCGCCACCACCAGGTGACGCTGTGGAAGCACGGTCGGCTGTGGAACTCCTGGCTGGTGCGTGGCGGCGCCTCGAACCACAAGACTCGGCGGGGGGTGCACCCGGTCTACTGGCGCGACAAGGACCACGTCAGCAGCCTGTACGGCTCACCGATGCCCTACAGCCAGTTCTTCGACGGCGGTCAGGCGTTGCACGGCTCCGGCCTGATGGTCAACCCGTGGGAGGGCCACAGCCACGGCTGCGTCAATCTCTACATCGAGGACGCCCGTCAGCTGTGGCGACTGACCGCCAACAAGCGCCTGGTCGTGCACGTCTACGGCGCCTGGGACTGACGGCGCCCAGGGCAAACGACACGTGCGGTCCGGCCGCCGACCGACTCAGCGGCGGCCGGCCAGCACATGCAGCTGCGTAGCCACCGCACGGTACTCCGGGCGGTCCGCCACCTCGGCCTCCAACCGCAGCAGCGTCTCCGCTGCGCCGGGCTCGGCTTCGACGGCCGAGCTCGGCACCAGGTCGACGAACACCCGCACGCCGTGCACGGTCTCGACGTCGCAGCCGGCGGCGTCCAACAGCTCCGTGACCTCGGAGTCGGTGAAGCGACGCGGCGACGACTCACCGGCCCGCGCGCTGCTGTCGGGACCGACGAGAAACCGCTCCGCCTCGCTGAGGTGGCCGGTCAGCGCGCGGGCGAGTACGGCGGCGTGCCGCTGGGCGACCAGCAGGCTGAGCCGCCCGCCCGGTCGCAGCACGGCGGCGACCCCCCGCAACGCCTCGGCGGGGTCGTCGACCACCTCGAGCACACCGTGGCACAGGACCAGGTCGACACTGTCGGCGGCCACCACGTCGAGAAGGTCGGCCGCATCACCTTGAACCCCCCGCACCCGGCCACTGACCCCGGACTCGTCCGCGCGCCGGGCCAGCGAGGCCAGCGCGTCGGGACTGGGGTCGACGACGGTGACGTGGTGCCCCGCTATCGCGACCCGCACGGCGAAGCCGCCGGTGCCGCCGCCCAGGTCGAGGACGTCGAGGCTGCGCCCGGAGATCTCCGCCTGGTGTCGGTCCAGAGCGGCCTGCAGCCCGTCCCAGACGACGGCAGTGCGGACGTCGCCACGCCGGTGATGCGCTGCGGAGAGATGCTCGACCACGGCTGGCCTCCTGCGATGGCGAGTGGGGCACGGACCCACACCAGCCTAGTGTGCCCGCGGCCGGCGCCCCCGGTGGTCACGCGACGTCGGCCGGGTCGGCCGGGTCGGGCCAGGCAGACAACGTCTGCTCGACCGATGCCCCGAGCGAACGCTGCACCACCAGCAGGTAACGCTCGACGTCGCGCACCAGGTCGTCGGCGTCTCGGGCGGAGACCAGCCGACTCAGCCCGGCCTCCGCCGCGGCGCGCTTGCCGGCACCGGCTGCGAAGAACGTCGCCCACTCCGCCATCTCCGGTGCCACCCGGGCCAACAAGGACCAGGCGTTACGCTGCCCGCGGCGCGGCGAGGGGTGGGTGCGCACCGCGAGCAGCGCCGCGGTCGCTCGCAGCGCAGCGACATGGGCGGTTGCGTAGCGTTGGGTCGGCTCAGTCGCCGCGGCCGCCTCGTCGAGCGCCGACCGCGCCCGCAGCAGCGCCGTCACCGCGGTCGCCGGCACCGGCGCGCTCATCGTGATCTCCGCCCTGGTGTCCCGTCGCAGACCGCAGGCGTCCCCGACGCCGGACGGGCCCGGCTGTGCCGGACCGGACCGTCGAACCACCGCATCGCGACCACTCCTCAGCTCACCGCTCGGAGCGAGCGGCGAGCCACGCCCCAAGCCCTACCATCGAACAATTGTTCGATGCCAACCACTCTAGCGCCGGGCACGGACAAGCCGTCAATACCGTCGCGCATCGGTCCCGCTAGGGTCTGACCATGACCGCGGACGCACACCCCTCCGTCGCGCGGGTCGCCGCCGACCTGCGCGCAAGCGGCGCCACCGGCACGCCTCGAATGCTGCCGGCCGCTACCCGCACCGCCGCACAGGCGGCTGCGGCGCTCGACTGCGATGTCGGCGCCATTGCCAACAGCCTGATCTTCGACTCCGACGGTGCTGCCGTGCTGATCCTCACCTCCGGCTCCCATCGGGTGGACACGGCGAAGTGTGCGGCCGAGATCGGTGCCACCTCGCTGCGCCGGGCCACCCCGGAGTTCGTGCGCGCCCACACCGGCCAGCCCATCGGCGGGGTCGCGCCCGTCGGTCATCCCGCGCCCGTCCGCACGTTCGTCGACCGCTGGCTCGACCGGCACGAGCAGGTCTGGGCGGCAGCCGGCCATCCCCACTCGATCTTCGCTACGACCTACGACGAACTGCTGCGGCTGACCGGCGGCCAGCCGATCGACGTGGAGTGACGCATCACCGCGACAGCGCCGGCGTGCGCGCCCGCTTCGAGCGCGGGCGGGCACCGGTAGGGTCACCGGCCATGCCCCGCGTCGTGGTCGTCGGTGGCGGACCGGCTGGCATGGCCGCCGCAGCGCGACTGGCCAAGCAGCGTCACGACGTCGTGCTCTGCGAACGCGCCGACGGCCTCGGTGGCGCGATGCGCCCGGTGCAGGCCGACGGCTGGAGCTGGGACGGCGGTCCCGCGACCACGACCGTCCCCGCCGTGCTGCGCGACCTGTTCCGCAAGACCGGGCGGCCGCTCGAGCGCGAGCTGGAGCTCGCCCCGGTCCCGTCACCGCGGCGCCACCATTTCGAGGACGGCACCGTGCTCGACCTGCCCACCACCGGTCGCGGTCGCCAGCTCGACGCGCTCGTGCCGTTCTTCGGGGCCCGGGCCGCCAGCGGCTGGATGTCTGTGGTCGACCGACAGCGAGACGTGTGGGACGTGCTGCGCCGCCGTGCGTTGGAGGTGCCGTTCGACGGTTGCGCGTCGCTGACCCGGCCCGAACACCGAGTGTTGCGGCAGCGGCTCACGCTGCACCGGCTAGCGCGCCGGGAGCTTGCCGACGCGCGCCTGCGCGCGTTGTTGCTGCACCCGACCGTGCTCGCGGGTTCTGACCCGCGCACGACGCCGGCCCTCGTGGGCGTCGATGCCTATCTGGAGCGGACGTTCGGGATCTGGCGGCCCACGGGTGGCATGTCGGCGCTGGTCGACGCGCTCACCGCGCGGCTCACCACCCGCCGGGTCGACGTACGCCGGGCAACGGCAGTCGCTCGGATCGACACCGGAGCTGGTCGAGCCGGCGGCGTACTCCTCACCGACGGCACCGAGCTGCCAGCCGACATCGTGATCGCGGCCATCGACCCGCGGGCGGTCTTTCCGATGCTGGGCCTGCCGCTGCCGGCGTGGCTGCGGGACACGACGCCGGTGCGGCCGCCCGCGGTGACACACCTCGGACTCGGCCCCGGCGCACCGGACCTGCCCTTCGAGACGATCGTGCACGGTCGGCCGCTGCTGGTCGTCCGGCGCGAGGAGCCACGCGCCTGCACCGTGCTGGTGCGTGGCGCCCTCGAGCGGGACGTGCTGGCCGAGCTGGCCGGGCGCGGTCTCGACCTTCGCCCGCACGTGACGGTGCGAGTCGACCGCTCCCCCGCAGAGCTGATCGACGCCTCCGGCGGATCACCGTACGGCGTCGCCTGGCAGGGTGCGCGCACGGCTTCCCAACAGCCACGACCGGGTACACCGGTCAACGGCGTGCACTGCATCGGGGCGTCGGCACATCCAGGAGCCGGCCTGCCGCTGGTGGCTCTCGGCGCCGCCCAGTGCGCCGCCGCCGTCACGTCCAGACCCGTGCTCTGACGCTGTGCTGCTCGGACCCTGTGCGGCGGCCGTCACCGGTCCTGGGACGGCACGGTCCTGGGACGGCGCGATGCCGGCGCTGCCGGGCTGGTGCCACCTCAGGGAGCGTGTCCGACGGCATCGCTGCAGAACTTCCACAGCCGTGCGCGTTGCCCGGCGTTCTCCCGCGTGCGGCGCAGGTAGTGCGTCGGTCGAGGGGCGCGGTCGTGCCAGAACTGCCCCGGGTGCTCCTGTGCCGCGTCGGTCGCGACCAGCCAGACCATGGTGTCGGCCCCCTCGGCCGGGGTCCGGATGACCAGGCGGGTGAGAGCCCGGAACCTCGGCAGGTACTTGCGCACGCCCGGCGTGTCGACCCAGCCGGGGTGCATGCTGTGCACCGCGATCCCGTCGCGGACGACCTCGTCGGCCCACATCTCGGCCAGCACCACCTGCATCCGCTTCGTGCGCGCGTACGCCCCCGGGCCGGAGTAGTCCCCGTCCCGGTACTCGGGGTCGTCGTCGCGCAGCGGCTGGCCGTACATGCCGCCCGAGGACATGAAGACGATCCGCGGTGCCGGCGCGTCCCGCAGCGTCGGACGCAGCAGGCTGGTCAGCAGGAACGGCCCCAGCACATGGGTAGCCAGCGTGACCTCGTGCCCCTCGGCCGTCTCCGTGCGCTCCGGAGCCATCGTCCCGGCGTTGTGGACCAGGGCGTGCAGGGCGGGCACCCGGTGACCGAAGTCGTCGGCGAACGCCCGCACCGCCGCCGAGGAGCCCAGGTCACAGTGCTCCAGGACGAATTTCCCGGTCGGGACGGCGCGTTCGAGCTCGTCGACTGCCTGCTGTCCACGCTCGGCGTCCCGGCCGACAAGGTGGACGGTGGCGCCCAGCTCGGCACACCGACGCGCCGCGGCCTTGCCGATCCCGGACGTGCCCCCGGTGATCAGCACCGCCTTGCCCGTCAGGGCCCCCGGCACGGGGTCCGCCGGCCACCAGTTACGCCGCAGCCGATAGCCGATCCGCGTGTAGCCAAGGACGAGCGACCGGTCCATGACCGCGTCGACCAGGCCCAAGAGGGCGTTCATCCGTTCCTCCTCGTCGATCCGTCAGGCACCGGCGGCTTGTCGGCCCGTGGCTGCGGGTCCGGTCGTCACCAGATCCGCACCCTGTCGGCCTCGTCGAGCCAGAGCCCGTCACCCTCGGCCACCCCGAAGGCGTCGTAGAACTCGTGCAGGTTGCGCACTACGTTGGCCCGCAGCTCCGCGGGCGAGTGCGGGTCGATCGCCAGCAGACGCAGCATCTCCGGCTTCCGCGCCTTCATCTGCCATACCCGGGCCCAACCGATGAAGAAACGCTGCGCACCGGTCAGTCCGTCGATCTCCGGCGGCTCGGTGCCGTCCGTGGCGATCTGGTAGGCCGCGTAGGCGATCGTCACGCCACCGAGGTCACCGATGTTCTCGCCCACCGTGAGGTCGCCGTTGACGGTGTGCCCGGGCAGCTCACGCGGCTCGAGGCCGGAGTACTGGTCGATCAGCGCTCGGGCGCGGACCTCGAACGCGGTGCGGTCGGCTTCGGTCCACCAGTCGTCGAGGTTGCCGCTGCCGTCGTACCTGGATCCCTGGTCGTCGAACCCGTGGCCGATCTCGTGGCCGATCACCGACCCGATCGCACCGTAGTTGACGGCGTCGTCGGCCTGCGGGTCGAAGAACGGTGGCTGCAGGATCGCAGCCGGAAAGACGATCTCGTTCATGCCCGGGTTGTAGTAGGCGTTGACGGTCTGCGGGGTCATGAACCACTCGGTCCGGTCGATCGGCCCGCCCAGCTTGGCCAGCTGCCGGTCCGTCTCGAAAGCCGCCGCCCGGCGCACGTTGCCGAGCAGGTCGTCCCGCTCGACCCGCAGCGAGGAGTAGTCGCGCCAGGTGTCGGGGTAACCGATCTTCGGCGTGAAGGCAGCGAGCTTCTCCAGCGCACGCTGACGTGTCGCCTCGGTCATCCAGTCCAGCGCCGCGATGTCATGGCGGTATGCCTCGACGAGGTTGTCGACCAGCCGCAGCATCTGCGCCTTGGCGTCCGGCGAGAAGTGCCGCTCGACGTAGAGCCGTCCGGCCTCCTCTCCGAGCGCGCCCTCGACCAGGGCCACCCCCCGCTTCCACCGTTCGCGCAGCTGCGGCGTCCCGGTGAGGGTCCGTCCGTAGAAGTCGAAGTTCTCCGCGACGACGTCGCCGGACAGGTAGGCCGCCGCGCTGTGCACCAGGTGCCAGCGCAGCCAGTGCTTCCAGTCCTCGATCCCGACCTCGGCGAGTGCCGAGGTCAGGCTCTGCAGATAGCTCGGCTGCCGGGTCACGACCACGCGCAGTGCATCCTCGTCGGCCCGCAGCCCCTCCAGCCACGCCGACCAGTCCACCCGCGGCGTGAGGTCCTCCAGCTCGGCGCGGGTGAGCTTGGTGTAGCTCTTCACGGCGTCGCGGGTGGCCACGTTGTCCCAGTGGCTCGACGCCAGCCGTGTCTCCAGGCCCATCACCGCGGTAGCGGCCGCGGCCGGCTTCTCGACACCGATCAGCGCCAGCATCTGCTCGACGTGGGCGACGTAGGCCGTGCGCACCGAGGCATGGCCGTCCTCGCGGTAGTAGGACTCGTCGGGCAGCCCGAGCCCGGCCTGCTCGAGGTAGACGATGTAGGAGTCGGAGGCCCGGGCGTCGGTGTCGACGAACGGCACGAACGCGCCGCCGACTCCGTGCCGCTGCAGCCCGCCCAGCACGCGTAACAGGTCGCTGGAGGTCTCGATCGCGGCGATGGCGTCGAGCTCGCCCGCCAGCGGGGTCGTGCCGAGCGCGTCGACCGTGGCCTCGTCCATGAAGGCGGCGTAGAGGGCGCCGACCTTGCCCTCGTCGGTCTCGACGATCGTGCGCAGGTGCAGCTCGGCGGCGTCGGCAAGCATGTTGAACGTGCCGTGCCGGGCCCGGTCGTCGGGGATGTCGGTCTCGGCGACCCAGCGCCCGTTGGCGTAGCCGAACAGATCGTCCTGCGGCCGGACGTCGAGATCCATCGCGGTGCCGTCGATACCCGACTTCACGCCCAGCTCCAGGTCACGTCGACGGTCGCGCCGAGGGTGCTGTGCCCCACCTCGACATCGAGGTCGGGCGATAGTTCTGCTGCCATCATCTGGATCCCTCCTCGCGGTGCCGACTGGCCCGCGCTCGTGTCTTCCACGACGGTCTGCACCTCACCGAGCTCACGCCCGGCGAGTACGGCGTACTGCTCGGCGCGGTCACGCGCATCCGCGAACGCGGCCTGCCGAGCCTGGTGGAGCACCGCCGCGCGGTCCTCGATGCCGAGACCCACGCGGTCGACCGTGAGGTCGTCGCCGGCCGCGTCACCGGCGGCAGTCAGCAGCCGACCGGCACGATCGACGTCTCGGCAGGTCACGACCAGGGTGTGCTGGGCGCGGTAGCCCGCCACCGGCTGCCCACGGCTGTGCCGGCGGTGCACGTCGATGCCTGCCGTCTGCCGGTCACGGCCGTCCACCCCCAGCCCGCGCAGCGCCGTCACCACAGCGTCGGTGCGCTCGGCGGCGTCGCGCATGGCGGTGGACACGTCGGCACCGTCGCACCCGATCGTCAAGACGATGCGGAGCACGTCCGGGCTCGCCGCTGCCTCGCCGTACCCGGTCACGCTGACACCACGAGCGGTGTCTGGAGCAGGTCGCATGCCGGCCAGTCTGCCCGAACGCGCAAACGTGCGGGCGCCGGGTCAGCGCACGACGTTGGCGAAGATCTCGCGGGTCGCGGTCGAGCGGTTCAGCGTGTAGAAGTGCAGGCCGGGCGCGCCGGCGGCGAGCAGTTGCTCGCACATCTCGGACGCGATCTCGATGCCGATCTTGCGGACGTCACCCGGCTCGGTGACGCCGTCGAACCGCGCGATGACCTCGGGCGGCACCTGGCGGCCGGAGAACTCGGCCATCTTCTGGATCTGGCGAAGGTTCGTGATCGGCATGATGCCGGGGATGATCGGCATGTCCGCGCCGGCGCGGTCAGAGCGCTCGACGAGCGCGACGTAGTCGGCCGGCCGGAAGAACAGCTCGGTGATGGCGTACTCGGCGCCGGCGCTGTACTTCTGTGCCATCACGGTCGCGTCGTCGTCGAGTGAGCGCGCCTCGCGGTGGCCCTCCGGAAACGCCGCGACCCCGACGCTGAAGTCACCGAGCTGCTTGAGCAGGCTTACCAGGTCGCAGGCGTACTCCAACCCGCCCGGCGTCGACGTCCAGGGCGTGCCTGGACCGGTCGGCGGGTCACCGCGCAAGGCCAGCACGTTGCGAACCCCGGCGTCGGCGTAGTGTCCGATCACCTGTCGCAGCTCTGCGCGGGTGTGTCCGACGCAGGTGAGGTGACCGACCGGTGTCAGCGTCGTGTCGGTCGCGATCTGACCGGTGATGTGCACGGTGCGGTCACGGGTGCTGCCGCCGGCGCCGTAGGTCACCGACACGAACGTCGGCCGCAGCGGCTCGAGCTCACGGATCGCCTGCCAGAGCCGGCGCTCGCCCTCGTCGTCCTTGGGTGGGAAGAACTCGAAGGAGAACGACTGCTCCCCGCCCGCGACGAGATCGCGGATCGTCGCAGCAGCGCCGGGCATGCGCGAGGGAAGTCCGAGAGCCATGCGGTCGAGGGTACCTGCGCGACCGCCACGGCGTACGCAAGTCTCAGCGACCGGTGGTCCGCCTGCGACACGTAGGCTGCACCCGTGAGCAGCCCAATGACCAGACCGATAAGCAGTGCAGACTTCGCCGAGCAGGTGCAGGGCCGGCTCGACGGCTTCCTCGCCGGGCAGGCCGACGAGCTGTCCGAGCTCGGTGAGCAGCTGACGCCGATGCTGTCCGTGGCTGCCGACGCGGTGCGTGGCGGCAAGCGGCTGCGGCCGACGTTCTGCTACTGGGGCTGGCGAGCCGCCGGCGGCGACCCCGACGACGGCCGCATCCTGACGGCCGCCGCTGCGCTCGAGCTCCTGCACGCGAGCGCGCTGGTGCACGACGACGTCATCGACGACTCGGACACCCGTCGCGGCATGCCCGCAGCACATCGCGCGTTCGGTGCGATGCACGTCGAGCAGCGCTGGCCGGGGCGGGAGAGCCAGTTCGGCCTCGGTGCCGCGATCCTGCTGGGCGACCTGCTGCTGGCGTGGTCCGACCAGATGTTGCGCAGCAGCGGCCTCGTGACCGACGCCGCGCTGCCGTACTTCAACCTGATGCGCAACGAGGTGGTGGCCGGGCAGTTTCTCGACCTGGTCGCGCAGAACAACGGCGCGATGTCGGTGCCGCAGGCGATGCGGGTGCTGCGCTACAAGTCGGCGAAGTACACGATCGAACGTCCGCTGCACCTCGGTGCCGCGCTGGCGGGAGCGGACCAGACGCTCATCAACGGCCTGACGTCCTACGGGCTGCCGCTGGGCGAGGCGTTCCAGCTGCGCGACGACCTGCTCGGCGTGTACGGCGACCCGGCGGTGACGGGGAAACCGGCCGGCGACGACCTGCGCGAGGGCAAGCGGACGATGCTCGTGGCGCTGGCCGCCGAGCACGCCGACCCCGAGCAGGAGGAGGTGCTGCACAAGCACTTCGGCCGGGCGGGGCTCGACGACGACGGCGTAGCCGCGCTGCGCGCCGTGCTCGACGACACCGGCGCCCGCGATCGGGTCGAGAAGCTGATCGACCAGCTGGCCGCTGCAGCAGCTGCGGCGCTGGAGCAGGCACCGGTCGATCCGGAGGTCAGGACCGCGCTCGACGACCTCGCCGGCGCGGTCATCCGCCGCGATGCCTGACCGAGGACACCGTCCGGGACTGTCGTCGTACTGATGAGGTGGCACTCGACGCCGTACCGCGTCGAGTGTCTGCGACCGGTACCACGCGGTCGGTCATCACCAGTCTTCGAGGCGACGAATCAGCCAACGTGGCCCGTGCACCTGCGCCCCGAGCTCCTCCACGCGGGCACGAAGTCCCCGGTCGGCTGTCACGACAGTCAGCGATCGGTTCGGATCCCCGGCGGCGGCCGCAGCGACCAGGCCGACGATCGCATCGTCACCGGAGCCGGCGGCATGCACGACCTCGATCCCGTTGAAGGTTCCTGGTTCAGCAGCCGCCCGGGCTGCTCCCTCGAGCACTACGGCGACCTCGGCACTCTCGGTGAGATCGGCGCCCATGGCGGCGAGCAGCCGTCCGGCCGCGCCGGCTCGATCACGCCACCAGCCGTCCGGACGCGCTCCCATCACGTTGGCCGCATCCACCACGATCAGGGACACAGCGCCGCCATCGCTCAGAAAGCGAGCGCCTGCGCGCGCCGACGCACCTCGGTGCCGCGGTTCTCACGCAGCGCCTGAATGGGTGAGCCGGGCAGCGTGGCGTCCTCGGTGAACAGCCACCGCACGCTCGCCTCCGGGTCGTAGCCGGCGTCGGACAGCACCGTGATCGTGCCGGCGAGGCCCTTCACCGGCTCGCCATCGAGCAGGAAGTCGGCCGGCACCTCCGGCTCCCGGACGTCACCGTGGCGCACCGCGAGCAGCTGGCTCTCCCGCATGAGCTGGCGCACGCCGTTGGGGCTGATGCCGAGCAGGTCGGCGGCCTCGCGCAGGCTGAGCCATCCGGTCACGACCGAGTCGAGCGCCGGGGGCTGGTCGGTGGCGGGTTGGCGGTGCTCGGCATTCACGCCCACAGCCTGCCAGATCGGCCAACCCGCCGGGCAAGGCGAGGTTCCATGCGTACGCGAAATGTGCTGGTAACGTCACCGAGCGTCACGCACCGGGATCTTCCCCCATCGCTCCCGAGACCGAGGACGACCATGCTTCCGCTACCGAACCCTCCCCGCATCCGGCGCCTCCCCCGGCGCAGTCCCAGCAGGTTCACAGGCCGACCGCTCGGCGCTCCCACGGCCACCTTCGCGGCGCTGCTGCTCGCCCTGCCGGCGTTGGACTACACCGTGCAGCCCGGCGACACCGTCTGGAGCATCGCCACCGAGCACGACAGCACAGTCGGCGCGATCGTGGACGCCAACGACCTCGGGCACGGGGGCAGCCTGATCTATCCCGGCGACGTGCTGACGATCCCTTCGGCACACCGGCGCGGCGGTCACACTGGGCAGCGGCCCGCAGCGGCCGAACCGGCGCCACCCCACCGCTCGGCGAGTCATGCGCTGGCGCATCCGGACAAGCGACGCATCGTGGTGCATACCGTGCAGCCGGGCGACACGGTTAGCGCGATCGCCCGTCGCTACCACGCCTGGACGGCGGAGGTGATCGAGTCCAACGGCGGCTCGCCCCTGCTCCACGTCGGCGACCGGCTGCGGGTCCCCGTGGTCGTACGCGCCCAGCAGCAGGCCAGTCGCGGCACCGGCCGCACCGCAGTCCAGGGCGCCCTCAGCGACGCCGACCGGCGGGCCGCCGTACGCCGGTTGATCACCCGCACCGCCCAGCGCCACGGCGTTGACCCCGCGCTGGCCCTGGCCGTCTCCTGGCAGGAGGCGGGCTGGCAGCAGGACGTCGTCTCCAGCGCCGACGCCATCGGCGCCATGCAGGTCATCCCGTCGACGGGTCGCTGGCTGGGTGAGGTCACCGGCCGCGACCTCGACCTGCACAAGGTCGAGGACAACGTCTACGCAGGTGTCGTGCTGCTGAAGTTCCTCACCGACCGCACCGGCGCCCGACGCGCACTCGCCGGCTACTACCAGGGCCTGGGCTCGGTCGAGGAGCACGGACTGTACGACGACACCAGGCGCTACATCGCCAACGTGCTGGCCCTGCGAGCGTCCTTCCGAACCGGCGACTACCCGTACTGAGTGGGCGGTAGCGTCCGCCGGCTCCCGCGGCGCGCCACCACCGGCGCCTCCCGCTCCTGCCGCCGGTCGCTCTTTACACTCGGGCAGGTACGCCGCTCTCGGATATTTGGACTCTCATCGTGGACACGACCGCTGCCGATCCCCTCGTGGGGACGCTGCTCGACGGTCGCTACCGCGTGGGAGGGCGGATCGCACGCGGCGGGATGGCGACGGTCTACGAGGCCGTCGACGTCCGCCTCGACCGGCAGGTCGCGGTCAAGGTCCTGCACTCCGGCTACGCCGACGACCCCGACTTCGCCCTGCGCTTCCAGCGGGAGGCCCGGGCCGCGGCACGGCTGGCGCACCCCAACGTCGTGGGGGTGTTCGACCAGGGCCGGCACGACTCGGGACAGAGCGCGAGCACGCTGTTTCTGGTGATGGAGTATGTGCCCGGGTGCACGCTGCGCGAACTGATGCGCGAACAGGCTCCGCTGCCGCCCGCGCGGGCGCTCGCGCTGCTCGAGCCAATCCTGTCCGCACTCGGGGCCGCCCACGCGGCCGGCTTCGTGCACCGCGACGTCAAGCCCGAGAACGTGCTGCTCACCGACGACGGACGGGTGAAGGTCGCCGACTTCGGGCTGGCGCGCGCGGTGGCGACCTCGGACCAGACGACCGCGACCAGTGGTGTGCTGATCGGCACGGTCTCCTACCTCGCCCCAGAGCTCGTCGTCGACGGCACCGCCGACCCCCGCACCGACGTCTACGCCTGCGGAGTGCTGCTCTACGAGATGCTCACCGGCGCCAAACCGCACCAGGGCGACTCGCCGATCCAGGTTGCCTACAAGCACGTGCACACCGATGTCGCCCCGCCTTCGCACCAGGTAGCGGACATCCCGCCGTACCTCGACGCGTTGGTCGCGCGCGCCACCTCGCGACGACGCGAGTCCCGCCTCGCCGACGCCAGCGTGATGTTGCGGCAGGTGCGCAGGGTGCGGCACGCGCTCGACCACGGCGAGTCCGACGATCTCGAGCTCACTCGTGACCTCACGCCGACCACGGCGGTGTCGTCGCAGCCGCCGCAGAACCGCCATGACATCGAGCCACGGGTGCGGCGGCCCGCACGCAGCCGCAAGGGCCTGCTGGCGTTGTTGGTCGTCCTACTGCTCGGGGCCGGGGCGGCGGCAGGCGGCTGGTACTACGGCATCGGCCGCTATCGCGAGACGCCCGAGCTGGTGGGCATGACCATGCGGGAGGCGCACGCCCGGCTGGGCGACGACGCCGTCGAGCTGTCCGGCCACCGGCGCTACTCCGAGACCGTGCCGGCGGGCGAGATCATCTCGACCGACCCGGCGGCCGGGGAGCGTGTCCTCGACGACGGCACCATCGCGGTGGTGGTGTCGAAGGGCAAGGAGCGCTACGACATGCCGAAGGTGGCCGGTCTGAGCAAGCAGGACGCGGCCGACACCTTGACCGATCGAAACCTGGCCGTCGGCGACGTTACTCGCCGGTTCTCTGAACGAGTCGACAAGGGGAAGGTCATCCGGGCGTCGAAGCAGCCGGGCGCCAAGCTCAGGCGCGACACCGAGGTCGACCTGGTGGTCAGCAAGGGCCGCCGCCCGATCGACGTACCCGACCTCGTCGGCGACCCGGCGCGCAAGGCCGTCTCGGCGTTGGAGGACGCGGGCCTCACGGCCGCGGTGACCAAGCGGTTCGACGACGAGGTGCCGGAGGGCCAGGTGATCAGTCAGTCGCCCGAGGACGGCACGCTGTTCAAAGACGACGCGGTCGAGCTGGTCGTGTCCAAGGGCCCGCAGATGATCGAGGTGCCGAGCGTGTTCGGGCAGGACGAGGCCAGCGCGACGGCGACGTTGGAAGCCGCGGGCTTCGACGTTGAGGTGCAGAAGGCCGACGCCTACGTCGGCTTCAACCGGATCGCTGCGCAGGACCCTAGTTCCGGCGACCTGGCGCCGAAGGGCTCGACGGTCACGATCTACCTCTACTGACACCCGCTTCGCGAGGCTGGCCCTCGCTTCTTCCGAGCGGTGACCGACGCGCTGTGACCCGCAGGGGTCCGCGCCGCGAATGACAGTCCGCCGGTTGAGGCCGTGTCTTTTCGGCCCAAATAGACGCACGCGGACGCGGGTTGGCCGTCACGACCTTTCGCCCCGCCCGATGACGGAGAGGTCCCGCTGTGGTTCTCGTTGTTCCTGTTCGGGACGGTGGTAGTCGCTGCAGGTAGGATGAATGTGTGTCCGAGACGATCGCCAGTGACCGGCGAGCCACTTGGCATGAGGTGGCCGCGCGGCGAGTTGAGTTGCGCCGCCATGTCGAGGGCTCGGGTCTGACGAATCCCCGCCTGCGCGGCGACGGTGCCGTGATTGTGCAGGCGCCGGAGGCCGGCTATCGGGCTGTTGGACGGTTCGCCGCCCAAGCCGCGCAAGTGGTCGGGACGTACGTCCATGTGCTCACCGACGACGTTCCCGCCGCGGGCGACGCTCCGCCGTTGTGACACCGGCCGAGCTGCGGGTCGGTCTACTGCATACGCTGGAGGAGCTAGCTGGACTGGCTGCGCTCGGACGCAAGCGTTACGAGGATGACATGCTCGTGCGGCTCGCGGTGCAGCGACTCTGGATCACCGCCGGCAACTACGCGGAGGCCTACCGCGCCGCAGTCGGCGCCGAGGCTGGGCAACAGCCTTGGTCCGAGTTGTACGGATACCGCAGTGTGCTCGCATACATGCTTCCCGAAGAGATCAACGAGGACCGGATCTGGTTCGAAACCGTTGAAGGCGTCGAGCGCCTCCGCAACGACCTTGCCGACTTCTGAACCGGCTGCCCGAAGCGGATCGATGCTTACGGGGACCGATCCATCGCCCAGAGCACAAGGGGCATGCCGATGAGCACGCCTGTCACGAATGTGAGGGTGATCGGCCCGAAACGGGAGCGTGCCGTGGCACGCCGAGGTTCAGGCTGTGTTCCGCCGATGGGCGTAAGGCTGAAGTCGGACAGTCATTCCGCACAAAGGCACGTCGGAAGTGTTTGGGTCTGTGGGTCGCCAGTAGCACCGCCCCTCGACGCGGATGTGTTGCCGGACACGCTCGATGATCATGACGGCGACGTGCCCGGTGATCATGACGACGGCCGTTGTGCCACTCGCGGTCACCATGACGACGTGGGCCGATCGGTCGGCAGGTTCGTGGGCCAGGTGTCGCCGGGGATGAGGGCGCGCTGGTACGCAGATCGGGCGCTGTGCTCAGCCGGAGCCCTGCCCGTGGGACGAGGGCCAGGAGCCCGCCGCCGGCGATCATCCCGATGCCCTGCCAGGCAGAAGCCGCACACCATCGCCCCGGCGAGTCGCTCAACACGGCTGTCAGCCCAGCGGATGCCTTGGGACGAGTCGAACTGACCGCACCCGTGCCCGATATCGTAGGAACGATATCGGAGGTGGTCACCGTGGAGCAGATCTTGATCCGCAACCTTCCCGCCGGAACCAAGGCCGCGCTTCGCGCGCGCCGAGCAGCATCACCGATCGGTTGAGGCGGAGGCACGCGAGATACTCGCCGAGACCCTCAAGAGCGAGCCCGTCACGATCATCGACCAGCTGAGCATGGACGAGGGGGCCGACATTGAGTTCGAGCCCGAGCGCTTGGGCCTGGACGCGCGAACCCCGGAGCTGTGAAGTACGTCTTGGACACCAACGTGGTGTCCGCACTGCGAGTCCGAGGACGCAATCGGTTGGTCGAAGCCTGGGCGGCGTCCATCCCCGTCGCCGACCAGTTCGTGACCGCCACCACCGTCGCCGAGATCGAGCGCGGAGTCGTCGCCAAGGAGCGATCCGACCCAGCGCAAGGAGACATCTTGCGCCGGTGGTTCGACGAACACGTCCTACCCACGTTCGTCAGCCGTGTACTGCCGTTCGACCTGCCGGCCGCAAGGATCCTCGCCACCTACGGGTTCCCGAGCATGCGCCGTTCGGCGACGCCCTCACCGCCGCCACCGCACAGGCCGCCGAGATGACCGTCGCGACGCGAAATACCAAGCACTTCCAACCCCTCCGCGTCCAATGCATCAGCCCGTGGGACCCGAGCTCAACGACCCCGCGCTGACACCGAGCGACTTCGAGGTACGAGGTGCGTCATATCGTTATTGACGCATGCCGATCCGGCAGCACGACCGTGGCGCCGATTTCACAGCCGGCAAGACGCCTGAAAGGCTGTCCCGCGTGGACACCCCGCCGACTACCACGCGTTCACCGATCGGCGCACACGTCCGCACCGCCGGCAAGGGGCTCGCCGGGTATGCCTTCCCACACCTGCGCGAGCTCGGCGGCGAGGCGCTGCAGGTCTTCGTCGGCAACCCGCGTGGTTGGCGACCTGCCGCCGGCAACCCGGTGCAGGACGAACGGTTCCGCGCCCTGTGCGACGAGCACGACACTCCCGCGTTCGTGCACTCGCCCTACCTGGTCAACCTGGGTTCTCCGACCGAGCAGACCTACCTCAACTCGGTCGCGACGGTGGCCCACAACCTCAAACGGGGCGTGGAGATCGGCGCCAGCGGCGTGGTGGTGCACACCGGCTCCTGCGTCGCCGAGGGGACCGTCACCACGGCGATGAAGCAGGTGCGCGAGGGGCTGCTGCCGGTGGTCGAGGCGCTCGGCGAGGACTCTCCGATGCTGCTGCTGGAGCCCACCGCCGGTCAGGGCCGCAGCCTCTGCGCCGGCGTCGACGACCTCCGGGCGTACCTCGACGCGCTCGACTGGCATCCCAAGGTCGGCATCTGCCTCGACACCTGCCACGTCTTCGCCGCCGGCGCTCCGCTTGACGCTCCCGGCGGCATGACCGCGACGCTGGACCGGCTGATCGAGGTCGCCGGCCACGGGCGACTCCGGCTCGTGCACGGCAACGACTCCAAGGACGTGCGCGGGGCCTTCAAGGACCGCCACGAGCGGGTCGGCTGCGGGCACATCGGGACAACGGCCTTCGCTGAGCTGTTCGCCCACCCCGCCGTGTCCGGCGTACCCGTGCTGTTGGAGACACCGGGCGACACCGCGGCCACCGCGGACGACATCGCCCTGCTGAAGTCGCTGCGGGACCGCCGATGAGCGGTCAGCGGCGGACCTTCGCTGCCAGCCGGGCACTGCCACTGCTTGCGTTGCTCGGTGTCACGGCGTCGTGGGGCTCGACGTTCTTCTTGATCAAGGACTTGCTCGACCGCGTGCCGGTGCTGGACTTCCTCGCGGTGCGGTTCGCGATCGCGGCCGTGGCGCTGTTCGTCATCTCCCCGCGCGCGATCTCCCGGCTCTCCCCGCAGGCCCGCAAACACGGGGCCGTGCTCGGCGTCGTCTACGGTCTCGCGCAGATCCTGCAGACCCACGGCCTCGAGCACACCGCCGCCAGCGTCTCCGGCTTCGTCACCGGCATGTACGTCGTGTGCACACCGTTGCTGGCCGCGATTTTCCTGCGGCAGCGCATCGGTGCGGTCGCCTGGGTCGCCGTCGCGATTGCGACCGTCGGGCTGGGCGTGCTTTCGCTGCGCGGCTTCGCCGTCGGGTACGGCGAGGCGGTGACGTTCGCGTCCGCGATCCTCTACGCAGCCCACATCGTCGGGCTCGGCGCGTGGTCGAACGCCCGCGACGCCTACGGC
>DASSKO010000162.1:0-5901 GCA_035690425.1 Nocardioidaceae bacterium | reverse complement strand
GTACGTCTTTCACGGTTCCGTGAAAGACGTACGCCCCAAGATGCCGACCTGGTGGGTATGACAGGCTGCGTCGGGTGATCCAGGTCAAGGCCTTCGCCGTCCTGCTGGATGAGCGCGGCACCCGGCACGTCGTGTGGCGGGGCAGCGACCCCTCCAAGAGTCCCGGCGAGTTCCACCGACTGCTCGGTGGGCACGTGAACTTCGGCGAGACCTCCCGCGCCGCCGTCGTCCGGGAGATCGGCGAGGAGCTCGGGGTCGAACTCCTCGAGCCGCACCTGCTCGGCGTGCTCGAGAGCATCTTCGAGTACGACGGCCGGCCCGGCCACGAGGTGGTCTTCGTCTACGCCGGCCAGATGTCGAACCCGGACGTCGTACCCGCCGGGGGTGCGACGTTCGTCGACAGCGACGCCGACATCAGAGTGGAGTGGAGGCCGATCGATGCCGATGCCCTTCCGTTGTATCCGGACGGGGTGGAGGAGCTGATCGCTGGACATCTCGCGACGTCCGGCTCCTCCGCGCGCTGAGGCCGGCCGTCGTCCCCGTGGTCGTCTTTCACGGTTCCGTGAAAGACGATCCCGAAAACGGCCGGAGTGCGTACGTCCTTCACGGTTCCGTGAAAGACGTACACCGCTGACCTCCTGGGCACGGGTGTCGCGCGCCGCGTCACGCCCTGTCGGCTATGCTGGAAAGTACGGGCACAGCGTCGTGCATCAGATGGAGACCATCCGCGACTGCTGAAGGACATGCCTCGTGAGCAAGCCCGTCGTACTCATTGCCGAAGAGCTCAGCCCCGCCACCGTGGAGGCGCTCGGCCCCGACTTCGATATCCGGCACTGCAACGGCGCCGCCCGCGCCGAGCTGCTGGCCGCCGTACCTGACGTCGACGCGATCCTGGTCCGCAGTGCCACCAAGGTCGACGCCGAGGTCCTCGCAGCCGCCGGGCGGCTGAAGGTGATCGCGCGTGCTGGCGTCGGTCTGGACAACGTCGATGTGAGGGCCGCGACGCAGGCCGGTGTGATGGTGGTCAACGCGCCCACGTCCAACATCGTCAGCGCCGCGGAGCTCGCCGTCGGCCTGCTGCTCGCGGCCGCGCGCAACATCGCCCCCGCCAACGACGCCCTCAAGCAGGGGGAGTGGAAGCGCAGCAAGTACACCGGCGTCGAGCTCTACGACAAGACGGTCGGCATCGTCGGTCTGGGGCGGATCGGTGTGCTCGTCGCCCAGCGGCTGTCCGCGTTCGGGATGCACGTCGTCGCCTATGACCCCTACGTGCAGCCGGGCCGTGCCGCGCAGACCGGTGTGCGACTGGTGTCGCTCGACGAGCTCCTCGAGCAGGCCGACTTCATCTCGGTGCACCTGCCCAAGACGCCGGAGACACTCGGCCTGATCGGCGAGGACGAGCTGCACAAGGTCAAGCCCAGCGTGATCGTGGTCAACGCCGCGCGCGGGGGAATCGTCGACGAGGTCGCCCTGCACGCCGCGCTCAAGGAGGGGCGCGTCGCGGGAGCCGGCGTCGACGTCTTCGCCGCCGAGCCGTGCACCGACTCGCCGCTGTTCGACTTCGAGACCGTCGTCGCGACGCCGCATCTCGGTGCATCCACGGAGGAGGCGCAGGAGAAGGCCGGCATCGCGGTGGCCAAGTCGGTCCGGCTCGCCCTCGCCGGCGAGCTGGTGCCCGACGCCGTCAACGTGCAGGGCGGAGTGATCGCCGAGGACGTCCGCCCGGGACTGCCGCTGACCGAGAAGCTGGGACGCATCTTCACCGCACTCGCCGGCGGTGTCGCGCAGCAGCTCGACGTCGAGGTGCGTGGCGAGATCACCCAGTACGACGTCAAGGTGCTGGAGCTGGCTGCGTTGAAGGGCGTGTTCGCCGACGTCGTCGAGGAGCAGGTCTCCTACGTCAACGCACCGTTGCTCGCCGCCGAGCGCGGGCTGGAGGTGCGTCTGGTCACCGACCCGGAGAGTCCCGACCATCGCAACCTGGTCACGCTGCGCGGCACGCTGTCAGACGGGTCGCAGGTCTCCGTGTCGGGCACGCTGGTCGGGATCGCCCAGCACGAGCGGCTGGTCGAGGTCGACGGCTTCGACATCGAGATCGAGCCGACCGACCACGTGGCGTTCTTCCGCTATGCCGACCGGCCGGGCATGGTCGGCACCGTCGGCGGCATCCTCGGCGAGTCCGGCGTCAACATCGCCGGCATGCAGGTCAGCCGCGACCGCAAGGGCGGGCACGCGCTGGTCGCTATGACCGTCGACTCGGCGATCCCCGCACCCGTGCTCGAGGAGATCACCAGTGCCATCGACGCCGAGGCCGTACGCACGGTCGACCTGACCGACTAGGACGGCAGCTGACCGGAGCGGTGCCCTCAGGCGACGAGCGGAGGGCGCCGCGCGGTCGCGCTGCGCTGCCGCTGCGCCTGCTCCCAGGCCGTGGCGATGCGGCCGACCGCCTCGGCAAGCACCTCTGGCGCCAGCGTGTAGGGCAGCCGCAGGTAGCGCTCCAGCCCGCCTTCCACCGCGAACCGGGGGCCCGGGGCGAGCAGCATCTGCTCACGCTCGGCCGCAGCGACCAGCGCCGACGATAGGTCCTCGGGCAGCTCGCACCACAACGCCAGCCCGCCCGGGGGGACGTCGAAGTGCCAGCCCGGCAGCTGCGCACGGACGGCCTCGGCGAGGGCGGCGCGGGCTTGGCGCGCCTCGCGGCGGCGATGGTCGAGCACCTGACCGCGATGCTCGAGCAGCCGCGTCAGCACGAGCTGCTCGAGCACCGGAGCCCCGAGGTCGAAGCTCACCCGCGACTCGGTGAGCGCGCCAATCTGGTCGGACGGCGCACGCAACCAGCCGATGCGCAGCCCGCCCCAGAACGACTTGCTGGCACTGCCGATCGTGATCGCGCGTCGGTCGAAGCTCGCCAACGGGGCCGGCATTGCCACGTCGTCGAGCCGGAGGTCGACGAGCGTTTCGTCCACGATGCCGGTGGTGCGGGTGCGGGCCAGGGCGTGCCCGACCTCGGCGCGCTGCTCGGTGCCCATCAGCGCGCCGGTGGGGTTCTGAAAGTCGGGGATCAGCACGGCAGCTCGCGGTGCGGTCTGCCGGAGAGCGGCGTGCAGCGCGTCGGTGTCCCAGCCGTCCCGCTCGATCCCGACGCCGACGGTGCGGGCACCGGAACGCCGGAAGGTGGCGATCGCGTTGGGGTAGGTCGGACTCTCCATCAGCACCCGGTCGCCGACGCCGACCAGCGCCCGCGCCACGACGGCCATCGCCGCGAGGGCGCCGGTGGTCACCACGATCTGGTCCGCGTACGTCGGAAGCCCGCGGTCGGTGTAGCCCTGCGCGATCATCTCCCGCAGCGGCGCAAGCCCGGTCGGGTGGTAGCCGGAGCCGGCCAGATAGGTCGGCAGGTCTTCCAGCGCCTGCTCGAACGCGGTCGCGGTGCCGGGCGGCGCGACCGGAGCCGCGCAGGTCAGGTCGATGACACCGTCGTCGCGGTCGCCGGGGGTGAGCAGACCGGGTGCGGCCGCACCGGAGCCGGGCAGCACCACCACGCTCCCCGAACCGCGGCGGGAGCTCAGATAGCCGCGGTCGCGCAGTTCGGCGTACGCGCGTGAGACGGTGGTGCGGCTGACGCCCAGGGCGGTGGTGAGGTCGCGCTCACTCGGCAGCCGCGTGCCGTGCGGCACCCGGCCGTCGGCGATCAGCAGCCGTAACCCGTCGGCGAGTCCGCGATAGGCGGGGAACGACTGCACGCTGGAGCCGAGTAGGGCGACGAGCCTCGACGCGGACACGTTGCGCAACACCATGCAGTCCACCTTGCCATAATTGGCTATTGGGCACCAGGCCAATAGCGGTCAGGATAGAGGCCATGAAGACGTCGCGCGCCCCGCTGCTGCCGCTGACTCCGCGCGAGCAGCTACGCGCCGGCCGGATGCCCCGGCGGCTCGCCCAGCTGTTGGTGGGCCTGACGCTGTACGGCGCCTCGATGGCGATGATGATTCGCGCGCAGCTCGGCCTCGACCCGTGGGACGTCTTCCACTACGGGATCGCGGCGCAGGTGCCGGTGAGCTTCGGCACGGTGGTGATCGCCGTCGGGCTCTTCGTGCTGCTGCTGTGGGTCCCGCTGCGGCAGTGGCCGGGGCTCGGCACGATCGCCAACGCGGTCGTGATCGGCATCGTGACCGACGTGGCGCTCGCTGTGCTCTGCGCGCCCGAGGCGCTGTGGGCCCGCGCCGCGTTGATGCTCGGCGGTATCGCGCTGAACGGACTCGCCGGTGCGATGTACATCGGCAGTCAGCTGGGGCCCGGTCCGCGGGACGGCCTGATGACGGGCCTGGTCCGGCGCACCGGGCTGAGCGTGCGACTGGTGCGTACGTCGATCGAGGTGGCGGTGCTGGCGGTCGGCTGGCTGCTCGGCGGAGTGGTCGGCCTGGGCACCGTGCTCTACGCGCTGCTCATCGGCCCGATCCTGCAGCTGTTCCTGCCGTGGATGACCGTGCGCCTGACCGCGCCCGCAGGAAGCGTGGCGGCCCTGGACCAGCGGTTGTCGGCCGGACCGCCCGGGGCAGATGTGCGATCTCGGTGAGGGGGACGGGGACGGGAAGGTCTCATGCCGAGATCGCACCGATGCCTCAGCGGCGGGTCCCTACGACCACGGAGGCGTCCTCGGCGACCATCACCTCGGCGCTGACGAAGCGCGGGTCGGTCAGCCACTGCTGCCGGACGGTGTCGACGCGGCCCGCGTAGATCGGCGGCCAGCCCGAGCACGGCGTGAAGTCGTCGAGCACCACGATGCCGCCCGGCTCGAGCAGCTCGTAGATCGCGTCCGGGCCGCCCTGCTTGAGCTCGCGTACGTCGAGGAACAGCAAGGAGAACGGGCCGTGCTCGTGCAGCGTGGTCCAGTCCGCGGGCAGAACCTCGACCTGGTCGTCGTCGGCGAAGAGCGCGCCGACCGCCTTCGCCAGCTTGTGGTCGAGCTCGGCGGTCACGATACGAGCGCCCTGCCGCACCCCGCTGCGCAGCCATGCGGATCCCACCCCGCACCCGGTCCCGCTCTCGGCGAGCGTCCCGGCGCGGGTCGCGGCCAGGGCCGCCAGCAGGCGACCCGTCTCGTGGCGGGTGGAGCTGACGAACCCCTCTCGGCGGGACAGGTCGAGAGCGCGCTGGACGGCGGGGGGCAGATCGGGGGGAGCACTCACGGCATCGAGTCTCCCACATGTCCGCATACTGACCGGTTATCTCAATAATCGAGACGATGGTCGGAGTCGCTGCCACGGCCCGGAGGTGCCGTCTAGGCTGTCCCCATCATGCGGAGCTTCGTTGCCATCATTCTTGGCATTGGTCTTAGCTGCCGCGGCGGGGTCCGCTAAGGCCGACACCTCGTCGCGGAGCCACAGCGTTGGCCCACTCATCCGCTGGCAGTCCGGCAAGACGATCCTCATCCGACCTGCGCGATGTCTTCCCGCGACTCACCTCGTGTCTGCTGTGTGATCCACGGCTGCGTTGGCGCTGTCGCCTCCGGCGGAGGCTCGAACCACCAGCAACTATCGACCGCAGCACCTGTGAGGAGATCACCATGTACGACATGTACCCCGAATGGGGGCCCGCCCGCCGTGACCGCGACACCGACGCCCACAGCGCCGTCCAGGCAGCGCTGGACCTGCGCGACAACGGCGGGGAGCGCCCCGACGACAACTGAGCCACCGTCTGAATCGTGAGATCACCAAGTCAGTATTCGAGACGGGATCTAGGCTGACTGGTATGGAATCCACTGTTCGACTGGCAGTCGTCCCCGGCGACGGGATCGGTCCCGAGGTCACCGCCGAGGCACGCAAGGTGCTCGAGGTCGCGTCGGCCGGCTCCGGCGTGAAGTTCGACGCGACAGAGTACGAGCTGGGGTCTCGCCGG
>DASSKO010000161.1:0-4152 GCA_035690425.1 Nocardioidaceae bacterium | reverse complement strand
GTCGACCGCACCAGCGGGCCGCGCAACTGGCTCGCGACCACGAACATGCGGGTCGACTACTTCGAGCCCATCACCGGGCCGACGTTCGTCATCGAGAGTGAGCTCGAGAAGCGGCGCGGCCGTACCTGCTTCGTCGTCACGCGGTTCCACCAGGACGGCGAGCTCGCCGCCCATGCGGTGACCACGATGCGCGAAGTGGCGCTGGACAGGCCACTCGGCGACGCCTGATCGCGGTCAGGCGTCGCCGAGCGGTGTCCTGCGGGGGCGGGAAGGTCAGCTGCGAGAGGCGCGGACCCGCTTGGTGTGGCCAGGGGCTCGGCACGGTTGCGGACCCGGGCCGCGGTCCGGCGCTCGCTGCTGCTCGGTAGCGCGGAGGCGACACCCATCCCGAACTCGATGAGCCCGCGGGTCGTCCTAGGTGCAGCCCGACATCACCCGTAGCGCGTGGGCGTCCGCAGCCGTGAACCGGTCTGCGGTGGCGCCGAAGCGGATGCCGGAGTCGGTGTGGTGGGTGCGGCCGATGCCCTCGGCGAAGGCGACGAGCTCGCGGAGTGCCGTCCGCTGGGCGGTGGGGTTGCCGGCCAGCGTCGCCAGGTAGAGCCGGCCGTCGGCTCCCGTCAGGTCCTCGTGGTGACCGTCCTGATCCAGCCGTGCGCGTCCCGGTCGACTTCCGGATCTGGATCACTGCATGAGAGCGCGACGGTGCGATACCGTCGACATAGGAGCGCCGGGAAGCCTGGTCGGCAGTCGTTGTCCGATGCACCGCCGGAGGCGCTCGATGTCTTCCCGTGTTCTCACGCCGCCGCTCCCGCGCCGGCCGTTCTTCTTGTACGGCCGGCTTACGGCAGCTCGAAGGACCCGCTCGCAAGCAGGGCGGTCATCGTGGCTCCGCCTGACCCGAACAAGCTGAGTCCGACTCTGACCAGCGCGCCCTGAACGCGCCCGGCGCGGGCATCGGTCGCTTCGCCGCGGTGGCGTGCCAGCCGCCTTGCCGTCGCGGCGTACAAGCACATGCCGCCGAGCACCGTGGCCAGCACCGCGAGCTCGCTTAGCAGAGTCATCGCTTTCCCTTCACCCGCCCTCCTCACCTGACCGTAGCCGTCAATCCGCGCATGCGGCTTCAGCTGAAAGGACTTGAAGAACGTGCAGGAGCTCGCCGCGATCTCGGTGTTCCTGGTCGCTTACGTTCTGATCGCGATCGAGTGGGTCGACCGGGTCGCGATCGCTCTCGGCGGCGCGGCGGTTCTGCTCGGTCTGCGCGTCGTGGACATCCACGACGCGCTTCACTCCGAGCGTTACGGCGTCGACTGGGGCGTGCTCGCGCTGCTTCTCGGCATGATGCTGATCGTCGGCGTGCTCGCCAAGACCGGAGTCTTCGACTACCTCGGCATCCGCGCCGCACAGCGTGCCGGGGGCAGGCCCTTTCGCATCATGGTGACGCTGGTGCTGATTACTGCCGTCGCGTCCTCACTGCTGGACAACGTGACGACAGTGCTGCTCGTCGCTCCGGTCACCATCGAGGTCACCCGCCGGCTCGGGCTGCCACCGGTGCCCTTCCTGATCGCCGAGACGCTCGCCTCCAACATCGGCGGCACCGCCACCCTGGTGGGCGACCCGCCCAACATCATCATCGGCAGCCGGTCGCACCTCACCTACGGCGACTTCCTGCTGCACCTCGCCCCGCTCGTCGTGGTGCTGCTGGTCGCGTTCATCGGCATGTGCAGGTTCCTGTTCGCCAGGGCGCTCGTCGGCGAGCCGGACCGGGTTGCGGAGATCATGGCGCTGGACCCACGAGCGTCGATCACCGACCGGCCGCTCCTGCTCCGGGCCGGCATCGTGCTCACCGCGGTCACCGTCGCTTTTGTCCTGCACTCTTTCGTCGACGTCGAGCCGGCCGTGGTGGCGCTGCTCGGTGCGGGTGTCCTGCTGCTGGTCGCGCGCCGTGACCCGAAGCCGTTCCTAGCAACGGTCGAGTGGTCGACGCTCGCCTTCTTCCTCGGCCTGTTCGTCATGGTCGGCGCGCTGGTCAAGACCGGCGCCATCGACCGGGTCGCCGACGTGCTCGCTGGCGCCACCGCGGGGCAGGTTCCGCGCGCTTCGATGCTGCTCCTTGTTGGCTCCGCCGCGCTATCCGGCATTGTCGACAACATCCCGTACGTGGCCACCATGACCCCCGTCGTCGGCACTCTGATCCGCGACCTGCACGGAGCCCACGACCCGAATGTGCTGTGGTGGGCGCTCGCACTCGGCGCGGACCTCGGCGGCAACGCGACCCTCATCGGCGCCAGCGCCAACGTCGTGATGGCGGGCATCGCCGCTCGCGCCGGCCACCCGATTCGCTTCCTTCAGTTTGCCCGCTACGGCCTGCCCGTCGCCGCCGTCACCATCGCCATGTCCGCGGGCTACATCTGGCTGCGCTACTTCACGCTCGGCGGCGCTGCCTGACCCCGGACGCCCGCCGCGTCCGCCCGTCGCGGCGGCCGGCGGGGCGTGGGCTCACCGCGGCAGGGGAACGATGCGCGCGTGATCGCCATATCGTCGCTGCTGCTGGTGATCGCCGTCTCACTGCTGATCACTCGCGTCGCAACGGTGATCCTGACAGCCACAGGCATGTCACGGGAGGCGGCGCGGTTCCAGGCCCGTTCCGCCTTCACCGGCGCCGGTTTCACCACCGGCGAGTCCGAGGAGATGGTGAGCCACCCGGTACGTCGCCGGGTGGCCGCGACGCTGATGCTGCTCGGCAGCGCGGGTGTCGTCGCCGCCGTCAGCACCACGATCCTCGGGCTGCAAGGCGGGGGAATCGGACGCGCTTGGTGGCGCGTGCTGGAACTCGTCCTCGGCGTCCTCGCTCTCGTCTTCCTCTCGCGCAGCCGGCGCATCGACCGTTGGCTGACCAGCGTGATCAGCAGGCTTCTGCGCAGATACACCACCCTCCCGACGCGGGACCTGGCCGCCCTGCTCGACCTGGCCGGGGACTACGCCGTCGACGAACTGTCCGTCCGCGACGGCGACTGGCTGGTCGGTCGGTCGCTGGGCGCGCTGGGACTACGCGACGAAGGCGTCGTCGTGCTCGGCCTCACGCGGCCTGACGGCCGCTACCTTGCCGCCCCGACAGGCGAAACGCAGCTGGTGCCCGGCGACTCGCTCATCGTCTACGGCAGGTCCCAACTCCTCTGCGAGCTCGATGATCGACCGGCGGGAAGCGTCGGCGACCGCGCCCACGAGCGGGCCGTCCGCGAACAGCGCCAGCTCGAGCACGGAGAGGCCCGAGCAGACGCCTACGCCCTCGCGTCCCAGGCGGCGGTCGGCACTACGAGCGAGTAGCCCGAAGCGGCTGTCTGGCGACACTTGTGTTGCCTCTTCTCCGGGCTGGTCTCGACAAGATGACTGACCATCCTCCGTCTAGTGGAGTAGACAGGTGACGGCCCGGCGGCTACTCCGGTTGCGGACGAGCCGTCGGTTCGGCTGCGTCGTGCTGAGGCAGCGCGGTTCTCACGTGCTGATCCAATGTGGTGAATGCCGGACCGCGGTCCCGATGCCTCGGGGAGAAGTGGTGGGAATGACGCGACGACAGGTCAAGGTCGTCATCCGGCGTGACCCCGACGAACGGACCGCCTGGCTTGCCAACGTCGCCGGCGACCGCGCTGCCCGACGTGTCCGCAGGTCCAAGGCGGTTTTGCGGAGGGCGTGGGATTCGAACCCACGATGACGCTTCCGCGCCATAGCGGTTTTCAAGATCGTTCGGTGGGGTTCTCTGACCAGCCAATTTTCGCGTTTCCGCAGGTCAGCGGCTTGTTCGGCTATCCGAAGGTGACCGCGATTTGCCGCGGCGTGCCCCTCGAAGGGGCACGCGGGGGGCACGCGGAGATCATCTTCTTTCGTGGGGTCGGTCTGGGCGAGCACTGCTCCTGCCCGGTGCGAGTTTCAGATCTTGTCGTGACCGGCCGAGGAAGGGTTGAAGAGCTGGTCGCGGAGGGGGTGCCGATGCTGCGGCGTACGGAGAACGTCGACGTGTACTACAAGCGGGACCTCTGGGGCCTGCTGACGAGCAAGTACAAGATCCTTCTTGAGGTGGGGCGCAGGTCCTACCTGTCCGACCGGCGGGTCTCGGTGCCCGAGTTCCGGGCCATGGCCACGCAATCGGAGTCGGAA
>DASSKO010000160.1:0-49115 GCA_035690425.1 Nocardioidaceae bacterium | reverse complement strand
GCGCCATAGGCTGACACCACGCACGCCGTTCTCCTGCTCATAGTTTCTGTTCCTTGACAGCTCAGAAACCTAGTCAGGGAACGGCGTGCGCCACTCAGGGCATGCGGAAACCGCCCACAGATATGTCAGAAGAGCCGAAATACCGGTGGGGAAGTCCCCATTTGACTGGGTACCTGGTCAAATGAGGGGGCCGGCTGGTCGGAGGACGGCGTCAGCGCAGCAGCCGGGCGGCCTCGGTCGCCCAGTAGGTCAGCACCACCGACGCTCCAGCCCGCCGGATGGAGGTCAGCGTCTCCAGGATCGCCGCCTGCCGGTCGATCCAGCCATGGGCGGCTGCCGCCTCCACCATGGCGTACTCCCCGGAGATGTTGTAGGCACCGACGGGCACGTCCACCTCGGCCCGCACCGCCGCCACCAGGTCGAGGTAGGCCAGCGCGGGCTTGACCATCACCAGGTCGGCGCCCTCCGCCACGTCGAGGCGCGCCTCCCGGACCGCCTCCAGGGCGTTGGCGGGATCCTGCTGATAGGTGCGGCGGTCACCCTGCAAGGAGGAGTCGACCGCCTCCCGGAACGGACCGTAGAACGCCGACGCGTACTTGGCGGCGTAGGCGAAGATGCCGGTGTCGGTGTGCCCGGCGGCGTCAAGCGCCGACCGGACGACGCCGACCTGCCCGTCCATCATCCCGCTGGGCCCGAGCAGGTGGGCGCCGGCCTCGGCCTGCGCGATCGCCATCCGCGCATAGACCTGCAGGGTCGCGTCGTTGTCGACAGACCCATCGGGGGCGAGTACGCCGCAGTGCCCGTGGTCGGTGAACTCGTCGAGGCACAGGTCGGCCATCACCACCGTGTCATCGCCGACCTCGGCCACCACGTCACGCAGGGCGGTGTTGAGCACGCCCTCGGGGTCACAGCCGCCGGAGCCGGTGGCGTCCTTGGTCTCGGGCACGCCGAAGAGCATCAGCCCGCCGACGCCGGCCTCGACCGCCTCCGTGGCCGCCTTGCGCAGCGAGTCCCGCGAGTGCTGCACCACACCGGGCATGCTCGTGATCGGCACCGGCCCGGGCGCACCTTCGCGCACGAACATCGGCAGCACCAGATGCCGGGGCTGCAGGCTCGTCTGCGCCACCAGCCGACGCATCGCAGGCGTACGGCGCAGCCGGCGGGGGCGCTGCTGCGGATAACCCATGGTGGCTCCTCCCCCGCTTGCGGGCTAGCTCGACGTTACCTTGCGCCGCGACCCGGTACGGCGGTCCGACGGCTTGGTCACCGGCTCACCGGCGTCGATCATCGCGGCGCGACGTGCCGCCCCGAAGTCGGCCAGCGCGTCGGTGAGATCCTCGACCGACGGCGACGGGGCCACCACGTCGACCCGCAGGCCGTGCTCCTCCGCTGTCTTGGCCGTGGCCGGACCGATGCAGGCGATCACCGTGGACGCGTGCGGCTTGCCCGCGATGCCGACGAGGTTGCGCACGGTCGACGACGAGGTGAAGACCACGCTGTCGAACTTGCCGCTCTTGATCGCCTCCCGGGTCGCAGGCGGCGGCGGCGCTGCCCGCACGGTGCGGTAGGCGGTGACGTCGTCGACCTCCCATCCCATCTCGACCAGCCCGGCAACGAGGGTCTCGGTCGCGATGTCCGCCCTCGGCAGAAAGACGCGGTTGATCGGGTCGAGCACGTCGTCGTAGGGCGGCCAGTCCGCGAGCAGGCCGGCGGCCGACTGCTCACCGGACGGCACCAGGTCGGCACGGATGCCCCAGCTGGCGACCGCGGCCGCGGTCTTGTCGCCGACGGCCGCGATCTTGAGTCCGGAGAAGGCGCGTGCGTCGAGGCCGTACTCGTCGAACTTCTCCCGCACCGCCTTGACGGCGTTGACAGAGGTGAAGGCAACCCACTCGTAACGGCCCTCGACCAGCCCGCGGATGGACTTGTCCATCTGCTGTGGGTTGCGGGGCGGCTCGAAGGAGATCGTCGGGACCTCTTCGGGCACCGCGCCGTGGTCACGCAGCCGCAGCGACAGCGACGCCGCCTGCTCCTTGGTGCGCGGTACGAGCACCCGCCAGCCGAACAGTGGCTTGGTCTCGAACCACGACAGCGTCGAGCGCAGGTCGACCACATCGCCGACGACGGTGATCGCCGGCGGCGTCATCCTCGCGGCCTTGGCGTCGGCGGAGACCGTCTTCAGCGTCGACACCACGGTCTGCTGGGCGGTGGTGGTGCCCACCCGGGTCATCGACACCGGCGTCTGCGGTGAGCGGCCGGCCGCGATCAAGGCGTCGGCGACCTCGCGGATCGAACCGACCGCGGACAGCAGCACCAACGTCTGGTCGGTGGCGTAGCGGGACCAGTCGACCTTGGTCTCCCCGCAGTTGACCACGGCGACCTCGCGGCAGGTGCGGGTCGTGAGCGGCACACCGGCGTACGCGGCGACACCGGTGACCGACGACACCCCGGGCACGATCTCGAACGAGACCTCCGCCTTGGCGCAGGCCTGCGCCTCCTCGGGGCCGGTGGCGTACAGCCACGGGTCTCCGGTCAGCAGCCGGACGACGTGGGTGGCGCCCTTGGCGGTCTTGACCAAGAGCTTGGCCCGGGAGGCGTGGGTCAGCGGCTGGCCGTCCTCGCCGTAGCCGCCGTCGACGACCTCACCATCGAAGTCGGGCGCCACGGCACGCAGCAGCTCGGTGTGCTCGGCGGACTCCGTGACCACCACGTCGGCGTCACGGATCACCTCCACCGCCCGCAGCGTGAGTAGATCCGGATGCCCGGGGCCGGCGCCGACGAACGACACGAAACCCGCAGGGTGCCTCGACTCCTTGGCCGTCCTGGCGCGGGAGCGCTTCTCACCAGACTGCTCGACGGAGGACTTGGTCCGCGCTCGGGCGGGGATGCTGGACTTGGCGGAGGTCGTCTTGCGCGCCGCTGGCTCGCCGGCGGTCGCCGTCTTGCTGGACACCGTGGTGCTCGTCACTGCGTTCTTCTTCCTGGAGTTGCCGCGGGTGTTGCGAGAAACAGTCATGGCACTCGCTCCCCGACCAGAGCACCGGCTCCCTCGGCGATCATCTCCTCGGCCAGTGCGCGGCCGAGCCCGATCGCGTCAGCGACGGCGCCCGTCGTGGACATCCTGATGAGCTGGCTGCCGTCGACTGCCCCGACGACGGCACGGAGCCAGACTTCCTCGCCTTGGTCGCCCAATGCAACTTCGGCAAGCGCGCCGACCGGCGCGGTGCACCCGGCCTCGAGCGTCGCCAGCAGGCTGCGCTCTGCGCTGACCGCCGTGCGTGCAGCCGGGTCGTCGAGTGCCTGCTGCAACAGCACGGCGAGCTCGGCGTCGGCCCCGCCTTCGGCACGCCGACACTCCACCGCCAACGCCCCCTGGCCGGGGGCGGGGAGCATCTGCAGCGGATCGAGAGTCTCGGTGATTGCATCCAGACGGCCGGTGCGGCTGAGCCCCGCTCGAGCGAGCACGACAGCGTCGACCTCGCCGCTGGAGACCAGTCGCATCCTGGTATCGATGTTGCCCCGGATCGGCACGATCTCCAAACCGAGACCGAGCGCACGCAGTTGGGCCGCACGTCGTGGAGAGCCCGTGCCGACCCTGGACCCGACCGGCAGCTCGCCCAACGTCAGGCCGTCACGAGCGATCAGTACGTCGCGCGGGTCGGTGCGGGCGGGGACCGCCGCGAGCACCAGCCCATCGGAGGGGGCCGTCGGGATGTCCTTGAGCGAGTGCACGGCCACGTCGACGCGGTCGGACAGCAGTGCATCGCGCAGAGCGCCCACGAACACTCCGACACCGCCGAAGTCGACCAGTGGACGTCTGTCGACGTCACCCTTCGTGGTTACCTCCACGAGCTCGGTAGCGACGCCGGTGACCTCGGTGATCCGGTCGGCCACGTGCTGGGACTGCGCGGTTGCAAGGGCGCTGGCACGGGTGCCCACCCGCAGCGCACGGGCGCCGGGCCCGCGCCCGGCCGTGGGGTCACTCATCCGTCCTCCCTGGTGTTGGCACGGGTCACGGCGTTGACGGCGTCGGGGTCGAGCGAGAACAGCTCGGCCAGGGCGTCGGCGTAGGAGACCGTGGTGGGGTTGCTGGCCAGTTCCTTGATCCGCACGGTCGGCGCGTGCAGCAGCTTGTCGGCCACGCGACGCACCGCCTGCTCGACCTCGGCGCGGGTGACCGGATCGAGCTCGGGCAGCCGGCCGGCGAGTCGTCCCAGCTCGGCGTCGACCACGTCGGTGGCCAGGCTGCGCAGGGCCACCACGGTCGGCGTGACCTGGGCAGCGCGGCGCGCGGTCGCGAACGCGGTGACCTCGGTGGCGACGATCCGGCGCACCGCGTCGACGTCGGCCGCGGTGTCGCCCTGCAGCCGCTCGGCCAGGTCCTCCAGGCTGACCAGGGTGACGTTCTCCAGCTCGGCGACGGCCGGGTCCACGTCATGGGGAAGCGCGAGGTCGACCACGGTCAGCGGACTGTCCGTGGGCCGCGGCGCCACGAGGTCGGTGCGCACGACCAGTCCGGTAGCCCCGGTGCAGGAGATCACCACGTCGGCACGGGCGATCTCCCGCTGCAGCTCCTCGAGCGGCACGGCAACTCCACCGGAGGTGGCGGCCAGGCGTTCGGCTCGGCCCGGCGTACGGTTTCCGATCACGATCGCTCCGGCACCACGGCGGGCCACGGTCGCCGCCGCCAGCCCGGCCATCGACCCTGCACCCACGATCAGCACTCGGCGGCCCTCGAGGCCGCCGTCGACCTGGTCCAGCGCGACCGTCACCAAGGACTGCCCGGCACGGTCGACGTCGGTCTCGGCGTGTGCACGCTTACCGACTCGCAGAGCCTGCTGGAACACCGCGTTGAGGGAGGTCGCGACCGAGCCGGCGTCCTGCCCGCGCCGCAACGCCTCCCGCACCTGGCCGAGGATCTGCGCCTCGCCGACGACCATCGAGTCCAGGCCGGCCGCCACGGCGAACAGGTGCGCGACGGCGCCTTCCTCGTAGTGCACGTAGAGGTGTGGGGCGACCTCCAGCCGCGACTCGCCCGCCCTGGCCGCCAGCGACGCCGAGACCGCCTCGACGCTGCCGTGGAAACGGTCGACCTCTGCGTAGACCTCGACGCGGTTGCAGGTGGAGACCACGGCGACCTCGCTGACGTGCGCGCAGTCGGCGACGTCGGCTACCAGCTTCGCCACGCCGTCGGAGTCCAGCGCCACCCGCTCGAGCACCGACACCGGCGCGGAGCGGTGGGACACGCCCACGACCAGCACACTCATGCCCGCTCCACGCCCATCGCCGGCTTGACGGCACCATCCAGAGCTGCACCGTCCAGAGCAGCACCGTCCAGAGTGGGACCGTCCGGAGTGGGACCGTCCGGAGTGGGACCGACGACGACCCGGTCGGTGGCCAGGGCCTTGCGCTGCTCGTGGTAGGCGAGGATCTGCAGCTCGATCGACAGGTCGACCTTGCGCACATCGACGCCGTCCGGCACCGACAGGACGGCCGGGGCGAAGTTCAAGATGCTGGTGACACCGGCCGAGACGAGGTCGTCGCAGACTGGCTGTGCGGCAGCGGCCGGCGTCGCGATCACGCCGATCGCCACGCGGTGCTCGTCGATGATGCGGCGCAACGAGGAGTAGGACTCGATCCGCAAGGTCTCGACCCGCTCGCCCACCCGTGCGGGGTCGATGTCGACCAGCGAGGCGACCCGGAAGCCACGGGACGCGAACCCGGAGTACCCGGCCAGGGCGTGCCCGAGGTTTCCGATTCCGACGATGACGACGGGCCAGTCCTGGGTGAGGCCGATCTCGCGGGCGATCTGGTAGCGCAGGTACTCCACGTCGTACCCGACGCCGCGAGTGCCGTAGGACCCCAGGTAGGACAGGTCCTTGCGCAGCTTCGCGGAGTTGACACCGGCCGAGCTCGCCAACTCCTCGCTCGACGCGGTCGCGATGCTCCGCTCGGACAAGGCGGTCAGCGCCCGCAGATAGATGGGCAGCCGCGCCACCGTCGCCTCAGGGATGCCGCGGTCGAGCCGGTCGGCCCGGGCGGCAGCCCGCCGATTGCGCGATGACGGCGAAGACGTCACGGTGCTCCTCGCTGGCTCTGACTGGACTCTGGTGCGAGTGTCGAGGACACCCGAGCTTGACTCCTGCGCCGCGCATGCGTGGTGGCTGGCCCGACCTGCGTGGCGATGAGAACCACTCTAAGAGTTTGTGAACGCGAGAACAAAATCGTGGGACGGGGGGCGGTGCGCGACGTCGCGTCGTCGTGGTACAGCGCCCCCAGCCCGGCGAGGTACCCGGCGCTGCGCCCGTCGGGTCCGCCCGCCGCACGACCGGTCAGCGGGTAAGGGTTGCGCGCAGCCGCCCGGCGTCCACCCGCCAGAAGTCGTGCTGCGCACCATCGACGACCGTCACCGGGATCTGCTCCCAATAGCGCGCGAGTAGCTGCTCGTCGGCACTGATGTCGACCTCGGTCCAGGCCACGCCGAGCTCGGCGCACACCTCGGCGATCACCGCGCGTGCGTCGTCGCACAGGTGGCATCCCGGCCGGCCGTAGAGGACGACCCGCTCGCCACCAGGCCGGGCCACTTCGGCGGGGTCACGCGACTGCACCCGCCGAGTCTGGCAGATGTCCGCCTGGAGTCGCACCGGAGCGGTCCGGTGCAGGCGCGGCTACGCTCGCGACGTGCCGCCGCGGAGACCCGGCCGGGTCCTTGAGCAGCGCCGGTGGAGGCCGCCAGGGTCATGGCCTCGCGCCCAGGCCTGACCGGAGCGCTCGGCACCGTCGCGGAGCACCGCGGCGGCGTCTACACCGGCCGGCTGGTGGGAGACCTGGTGCACGAGCCGCCAAGGCCGATGCCGTGTCTGCGCTCGCGGAAGCCGAAGGCATCGACCTGGGTCGCTGGTCGGCGACCCCTGCGCGATCAACCCCTGCGCGATCAACCCCGGCGCGATCAACCCCGACACCAAGCTGCGCCAGCACGCGCACGCCCAGGGTTGGCGGGTCCGCGACTACCGCGCCGGCCGGAAGGCGGCCCGCATGGGCCTGTGGGGCGCCGCCGGCGCAGGAGCCACCGTCGGTTCGGTGGCGGCCGGTGCTGCGATCCGCCGACGGCTGCGCTGAGGCTCTGGGCGAGGGAACCGGTCAGAAGAAGACGCCGCGACGCTGCGCCAGCAAGGAGTGCAGCGTCTGCTGGATGGTCTCGCGCACCTGGTCGGTGAGGCCGCGGACCACGCTCGGGTCGGTGGCTGCGTCGTCGGCGTACGCGTCGGTGCGGATCGGCGCACCGAACTCGATCAACCACTTGCTCGGCAGCGGCACCATCCCCAGCGGGCCGAGCCAGGGGAAGAACGGTGTGACCGGCAGGTACGGCACCCGCAGCCACCGCGCCAGCGACGGCAGGTTCCCCAGCAGCGGGTAGATCTCCTCCGCCCCCACGATCGAGCACGGCACGACCGGCGTGCGGGTGCGCAGCGCCGCGGTGACGAAGCCGTTGCTCCCTACGCCGTCGCCCCCGAAGTGCTGCAGCGTGTACCGCTTCCGGAACGGCTTGCCGATGCCCTGGAAGCCCTCCGGCCACACCCCCACCAGCTCACCGCGGCCGAGCAGCCGTTCGGCGTCCTGGCCGCAGGCGAGGGTCGCACCGCCGCGACGTGCCAGCCGGCCGAGGACCGGCAGCCGGAAGACCAGGTCGGCAGCCAGCATCCGCAGCTGCCGGTGCGCGTGGTCGTGCACGATCAGCCCGGTCATCAACGCGTCGACCGGCACGGTGCCGGAATGGTTCGCCACGACGAGGCCGCCGCCGTCAGCGGGGATGTTGTCGAGGCCGTGTACGTCGATCCGGAACCAGCGCTCGGCCAACGGGCGCAGGACGGCCATCGTCAACGTCGTCAGCTCGGCGTCGAAGCCGAACTCGTCGACGCTGTAGTCGCCGCTCAGCCGGCGCCGGAGGAAGGTCAGCAGCCGCGCGAGCCGACGCTCCCAGTCGTCGCCGAAGACCTCGCGGGCGGCATCGACGATCGCCGCAGCCACGTCGAACCCCTCGCCGTCGAGGTTTGGCGGCTTCACCTCAGCCATGCAGGGCCCGCCCGCCCAGGAGTCGGTGCAGCGTGCGCCCCGCCGCGGCGACCCGATCCTGAGCCAGCACACCCGGTGGCTGACCTCGCACGAAGTCGTCGAACGCCGACTCGGTCGTGAACGCCGGCTCGAAGCCGAGACAGGTGCGCATCCGTGTGGTGTCGACGCCACGGCCGTAGCGAAGATAGGCGGCCTGCTCGGCAGCGACGTCCGCAAGCCGGGCCGCCGGGAACAGCCCGCCCACCGCACCGAGCGCATGGTCGGGCACCGGCACCGTCGGTCGGCCCGCACGACGGGCGGCCTGGGACAGCGTCAGGATCCCGTCACCGGCGACGTTGCAGGTGCCGGGTACGTCGTGTGAGACCGCGCGCCGCAGCGAGTCGATTGCGTCACGCTCATGGCAGAACTGCAGCCGGGGGTCGAAGCCGAGCACGGTCGGGATGGTAGGCAGGGACAGGTATCTACCCATCGGGGAGTCGAGCCCCGGGCCGACGAGGTCGGCGTAACGGAGCACACTGACGGTGATGTCGGGGCGGCGCCGCGAGAGGCTGCGCACGTATGCCTCGACCTCGACGGCTTCCTTGCCCAACCCGGTGCGGGGCCCACGCTCGGGCGCCATGTCCTCGGTGAACATCGCGGGGTCGCGGGGCGAGGCGCCGTAGACGGCGGCGCTGGACCTGACCACCAGCTTGCGCAGCTGCGGCGCCTGCTGGCAGGCGGCGAGCAGCTGCATGGTGCCGATGGTGTTGAGCCGTTTGGTCGTCGAGCGGCCGTCGACGCGGCCAGCTGCTGCGACCCCGCTCATGTGCACGACCGTGTCGACGCCCGCACCGACGAGCACGTCGGCGATCGCCGGGTGGCGGATGTCGGTGCGGACGAAACGCACGGCGCCGACGTCATCCCGTGGCCGGTCGACATCGACGCCGATGACGTCCGCGACATCGGGGTCGGCGACAAGCGCTCGCGCCAGCCGACCGCCGAGGTGCTGAGCGACCCCGGTGACCAGGACGACGCGACCCATCGACGACCCCTTGTGATGCCCCTGACGCTGGGGAGCCTCGAGGCTTACTTGCCCTGGCGACGACGCTGGATGCGCGTCCGCTTCAGCAGCTTGCGGTGCTTCTTCTTGGCCATGCGCTTGCGGCGCTTCTTGATGACGGAACCCACGGACGACCCTTCACTTACGAGGAGACTGCTCCTGGCGGAGCTGTGCGCACGGCAGCACATTGGCCGCGAACCTGCCCAAGCCTACCCGCCGCCGAGATAGCCGCGACCTCCGGCGGTCAGGCGCCCTGCGACCGCTGTCAGCCGGCTTGGAAGTAGGACTTGCGAAGGAACTCGTCGACGGCGCTCTCCGGCACTCGGAACGAACGCCCGACGCGGGCCGCCGGCAGCTCCCCGGAGTGCACCAGCCGGTAGACCGTCATCTTGCTGACTCGCATCGCCGTGGCCACCTCGGCCACGGTCAGGAACGTCGTCTCGGACAGCGGCTGGTCACCGTCGCCGGGCGGTGGGTTCTGTGCCATGCTCACCTACATCTCCAGCACGCGCTGCCCGACTTCTCGTTCGGCTGCCACACGTGCCTGCGTAGCGTGAGAGTAGTGCCTGATGAGACGCCTGGGGAAGTGCTGACGGAAAATGCGCGATCGGCGGCAGCGGTTCAGTAGTGGGCGTCGAGCCCGTTCGGCGGGAAGATCGCCTCCCGCGTCGCCTGGATCGACCGGTCCAGCCAGGATGCCGGGTCGTAACCCATCGACCAGTCCTTGAACTCCGGCGCTCGCCCGTCGGTCATCTGCGTCGGGGCAGCGTGGCCGCCGGTCAGCGCGCGCACATGCTCCCGCCAGCCCCCGTCGACCGTTGCACCCGGGTCGATGGGATGGCCGCCGACGATGGACAGCAGGTGTGTCCAGGTCCGCGGCACCACGTCGACGATCGAGTATCCGCCGCCTCCCAGCGCGACCCACTTCCCGGCACACACCTGATGGGCCAGCTCGTGCAGCGCCAGATGGGCCGCCCGTTGGCCGTCGACCGTGAGCATCAGGTGGGTCAGTGGGTCGTCGACGTGGGAGTCGCAGCCGTGCTGGGTGACCATCACCTGCGGGTCGAACTCATTCAGCAGCGGCGGCACGATCGCATGGAATGCCCGCAGCCAGCCCGCATCCGAAGTGCCCGGTGGCAGCGCGACGTTGACCGCCTTGCCGACGCCGCCGCCGCGGCCGGTCTCGGTCGGAAACCCGGTGCCGGGAAACATCGTCTCCGGCGTCTCGTGGATGCTGAGCGTCAACACCCGCGGGTCGTCGTAGAACGCCGTCTGCACGCCGTCACCGTGGTGCGCGTCGACGTCGACGTAGGCCACTCGCTCCGCGCCCTGCGCGAGCAGCCAGCGGATCGCGATCGCTGGGTCGTTGTAGACGCAGAAGCCGCTTGCGGAGTCGGGCATCGCGTGGTGCAGGCCGCCGGCAATGTTGGCGGCGTGCAGGGTCTCGCCTTCCCAGACCCGCCGGGCGGCCTCGACGGAGGCGCCCACGATGTGCGCGGAGGCGGCGTGCATCCCCGCGAACGCGGGGGTGTCCGGCGTGCCGATCCCGTACTCGGGTTCGGACCGGTAGGGGTCCTCTCCCATCCGCATCACGGCGTCCATGTAGGCATCGCTGTGCACCGTGGCGATGAGGTCGTCAGGCGCGACCGGCGCGTCGACCTGCACGAGCCTGCCGGCGTTGAGGACTCCCATCGCCCGCGCCAGCCGCATCGTCAGGTCGACCCGCACTGGGTCGAGTGGGTGCATCGGGCCGAAGTCGTAGTCGGTCAAGGAGGGGTCGAAGACCACGCACGCGGAGCCGGCCATGATCGGACCTTATCCGATGGTGGTGCTCGCAGTGTCGGCACGCAGCGAGCCGGCGTGCAGTGATGCCCGGTCAGCAGATGCGGTGAGCGCGTCGAGCAGGTGTACCAGTGTTCCCGTGCGACACCCGAGGTGGCCGGGTCGGTGCCCGGCGGGAACAACTGCGCGCAGTCCGGCACGTGGTGCGGCGGCAATCGTCGACGTGGTGTCGGCTCAGAGCGGGCAGACCATCATGATCTCGTCGCGGTCGTCCCCGGGTGCGACGCGCACCGAGCCGGGGTGCCGGCCGACCACGCGGTAGCCGAGCCGGCCGTAGAAGCCTTCGAGTCCGTTGCCGTCGCGCACCGTGAGCTGGAGGTGCTCCAGACCGAGGCTGCGGGCGAGGTCGTGCAGGCCGGTCATCAGCCGTCGGCCGGCGCCCTGCCCCTGCAACGACGGGTGCACGGCCACCCGCAGCACCGTGCGCCAGTGCGCGGAGAGCGAGCCCGGGCGGGCGGTGAGGAAGGCCATCGCGACCACGTGCCGGCTGCAGTCACGCAGCACGCCGAGGTCGTCAGGACCGTCGCTCACCCGCGCGAGCGAGGCGTCGAGCAGCGGCGCCACGTCGTCGTTGGTCACCGGTGCCACGAACCCGATCGACCCGCCGGCGTTGGTCGCGTCGACCCACAACCGCAGCAGGTCACCGCGTACGGCAGGCACGTCACGAGGCTGCACGCGGGCGAACTTCAGCGGCCTCCGATCGGGCCCCGCGTCAGGCCCCGCGTCAGTCCCCGCGTCAGGCACCGAGTCCGGCTCCGCCTTCGGCCACGGCGGCGACGTCGTCGAGGTCGCCCTGCAACCCATTGACGAGGGTGCGCCGGGTCAGGGGCGCGGCGAGACGGTCGAGCATCCTCGCGACGGCGCTGGTCGGCTGCAGGGTGAACGACAGCTCGATCTCGGTTGCTCCGTTCCCGGCTGGGAGGAAGCTGAACACCGAGACGTAGTGGGCGCCGCGACCGCCGGACTCGACGGTGTAGGAGCGTCCGTCCTCCATGGCGGTCACCGCCATCTCTTCGGTGACCTGCTTGCCGGACATCGTCCGGGTCTCCCGCCACCGGGTGCCGACGTCGAAGCCCGACCCGGCGATCACCTCGACGGCGTCGATGCCCGACATGGTCTCGGGCCAGTGGTCGATGTCGGTCGCCACCGACCACACGCGCGGCGGGGTCGCCTGCGCGGTGCGGCGCACAATCACAGTCGTCATGGCAGCAAAGTCTGCATCACCCGCCCACCGGACGGGCAACTCAGCGGCTGCTGCGGCCTTCGGCGAGCGCACGTGAGCGGTCCCGAGCCGCCTCCAACGCCGTCATGAACGCCGCGCGCACCTTGTGGTCCTCCAGCTCGCGCACCGCCGCCGCCGTCGTACCCGCGGGCGAGGTGACCCGCTCGCGCAGCACGGTCGGGTGTTCACCGGTCTCCCGCAGCAGCTTGGCGGAGCCGACCATCGTCTGCACGACGAGCTCGGTCGCGGTCGAGCGGGGCAGACCCAGGTGCACACCCGCCTCGATCATCGACTCGACGACGAAGAACAGGTACGCCGGACCGGTGCCGCTGATCGCGGTGACCGCGTCCAGGTGCTTCTCCGGCAGCCGGATCACCCGGCTGGTCGTGGACAGCAGCGCCTCCGCCTCCTTCAGGTGCTGCTCGTCGCAGTGCACTCCGGCGGACAGGGCGGCCATGCCCTCGTCGACCAGCGCCGGGGTGTTGACCATCACGCGGGCCACCGCCACCCCCTCGGGCAACCGTGCCTCGATTGCCGCGGTCGTCGTGCCGGCTGCGAGCGACACCACCAGCTGACCGGGATGCAGATGCGGGGCGACCTCGTCGAGGAGATCGTTCATGTCCTGAGGCTTGACACCGACCAGCAGTGTCTCGGCACGCCGCGCCGCGTCGACGTTGCCAACCACCTCCACGCCATAGCGCTCCCGCAGCTCGTCGGCACGCTCGGAGCGCCGTGCGGTCAGCAGCAACGTATCGACCGGGCGCCCGGCGCGCAGCATCCCGGAGGCGACGGTCTCGCCCATGACTCCGGCGCCCAGGACGGCAACGGTTCCGGTCATTCTCACGAGCCTCCGTGCGGTCGAGACCAACGCTGTCGGCCAACGCCGGCCAGGTCATCGCGGTTCGTCAACGCTGCGACACCAACGATCGCAGGAAGAAGCCGAGGTTGGCGGGACGTTCCGCCAGGCGGCGCATCAGATAGCCGTACCACTCGCTGCCGTACGGGATGTAGACCCGCATCTTCTCGCCGGCCTCGGCCAGCCGCTGCTGCTCGACCGGACGGATGCCGTACAGCATCTGGTACTCGTAGCTGCCCTGTTCGCGCTCCCAGCGGGTCGCGAGCGCGCCGGCGATCTCGATCAGCCGGGGATCGTGCGTCGCGATCATCGGGTAGCCGCGGCCGGCCAGCAGGGTCTTCAGGCAGCGCACGTAGGAGCGGTCGACCTCCGACTTGCTCTGGTAGGCGACGGACTCCGGCTGCTTATACGCGCCCTTGCACAGCCGGACCCGGGAGCCCGCGTAGGAGAGCTCGCGGCAGTCAGTCTCGGTGCGGTGCAGGTAGGACTGCAGCACGGCACCGGTCTCCGGGAAGTCCTGCCGCAGCTCCACCAGGGTCTCCAGGGTCGCGTCGGTCGTCGTGTGGTCCTCCATGTCCAGGGTCACTGTCGTGCCAGCGTTGCGGGCGGCCGAACAGATCTGCCGAGCGTTGTCGAGGGCGATCTTGCGCCCGTCGCCGGGCAGCGCCTGACCCAGCGCCGAGAGCTTCAGCGACACCTCGGTGGCCGGCGTGAGCCCGGCGACGGTCAGCGCCTGCAGCACCGACAGGTAAGCCTGCACGGTGGCGTCGGCCTGGGCGCGGTCGACGGTGTCCTCGCCGAGGAAGTCCAGCGTCGCGAGGCGTCCGTCCGCCACCACGTCGCGGGCCGCCTCGACGACCGAGTCGGCGGTCTCCCCCGGGACGTAGCGCGCGACGATGCCACTCGACACCGGCATCGTCTCGGCCATCTTCTTGACCTGCGCACTGCGCGAGAGCACCAGCAGCGGCTGACGGAGCACGGTGTTCCTCCTCGGACTGGCGAGCCCGGGAGCACCTGCCCCCAGGGACGCCCCAGGCTACGCCGTCTGCCGGCGCAGGGTGAGGGCCCCCAGCGCCAGCGACGCCACCGCGAAGACCACCACTACGGCCAGGTCGGACGCCAGGTCACCGGCCGGCTCAGCGGTCGTCTGCACGCTCTGCATGGCGTCGACGGCGTAAGACAGCGGCAGCACGTCGGAGATCGCCTCCAGCACCGCCGGCATCGCGTCGCGTGCCACGAACAGCCCGCACAGCAGTACCTGCGGCAGCACGACCGCTGGCATGAACTGCACCGCCTGGAACTCGGTGTTGGCGAACGCAGAGACCAGCAAGCCCAACGCGGTGCCGAGCACGGCGTCGAGTACGGCGACCAGGGTGAGCATCCACACCGGACCGGCGACATGCAGGTCGAGCAGCCACACCATCAGCCCGACCGCAAGAGCGGCCTGCAGCAGCGCCACAAGGGCGAACGCCAGGGCATAGCCGAGCAGCAGGTCGCCCTTGCCCATCGGCATCGACAGCAGTCGCTCGAGTGTGCCGGAGGAGCGCTCCCGCAGGGTGGTGACGGAGGTGACCAGGAACATCACGATGAACGGGAACATCGCCAGCATCGGCGGCCCGAACCGGTCGAAGATCACGTCGTTGCCCTCGAACATCCACCACAGCAGCGTCAGCAGGAAGCAGGGCACCAGCAGCATCATCGCCACGGTGCGGTGGTCACGCCGCAGCTGGGTGAGCACCCGGGTGGTGACGGCGAGGGTGATCCGCGGGCTCATTGCAGAACCTCCTTCTCGACGAGGGCGAGGAACGCATTCTCGATGTCGGCCGCACCGGTGCGATCGCGCAGGGCGGCCGGTGTGTCATCGGCGATCAGCAGGCCCTCGCGCATCAGCAGCAGCCGCTCACACCGGTCCGCCTCGTCCATCACGTGACTGGACACCAGGACCGTGACACCGGAGCGGGCCAGCCGGTGGAACAGCTGCCACAGGTCGCGCCGCAGCACCGGGTCCAGACCGACGGTCGGCTCGTCGAGCACCAACAGCTCCGGCGCGCCGAGCAGCGCCACCCCCAGGGACACCCGGGAGCTCTGGCCGCCGGAGAGCCGGCTGACCGGCACATCCGCGTGGTCGGCGAGGTCCACGTCGTCGGCAACCCGCGCGACGTCGGCCTGGTCGGCGCCGAGGACCGCGCTGAAAAACTGCAGGTTCTGGCGCACGGTCAGGTCGGCGTAGACACTGGGCGCCTGGGTGACGTATCCGACGCGGCGCCGCAGGGTCGCCGAACCGGCGGGCTCGCCGAGCACCTCGATCGCACCGGTGCAGTTGGCCTGCACTCCCACCAGGGCACGCATCAGCGTCGTCTTCCCGCAGCCCGACGGGCCGAGCAGGCCGACGACCTCGCCACCAGCGATCTCGAAGCCGACCCCTCGCAGCACCTGGCGGCCGCCGCGTTCGACGCGAAGGCCCGCCACCCGCACCGCCGCATTATTCATCATGTGATGAATGATGCTCGTCCGGTGTCCCCCCGTCAACAACCTGATGCGTCTGCGGTCACTCGCCGATTTCGCGGCGGGCGGCCGCGGCCGAATCGGGGTGGGGGCCGGTGAGATAGCGCTGGATGTTGGGGGCCATCCAGGCAACCAGCTCCTCGGGCGGCATCGACGCGAGTGGCTCCACCTTGACCACATAGCGCGCGATGATCAGGCCCAGCATCTGGCTGGCGACCAGCTGCGCACGGCGGCGGCTCTCCGCCTCCCCGAGCGCCTCGGCCACCGGCGCGAAGATCAGCGACAGGATGCCGTCCTTCAGCAGGCTGTGGGTGGTGTCACCGGCCAGGCCGGCACGCACCAAGGCGACCAGCGGCTGCCGTAGCTGGGGGTCGTCCCACACCGAGAAGAAGATCCGCAGCAGCCGCTCGGCCGCCCCGTCGACGCCCTCGCCGAAAACCTTGTGCACGAGCTCGCGCGGGTCGATGGGGAGCTCCAGGGCGGCCAGGAACAGGTCGTCCTTGCTGCCGAAGTAGTGGTGCACCAGCGCCGAGTCGACGCCCGCATCCGCAGCGACGCCCCTGATCGTCGTACCCGTGAAGCCCTTGCCTGCAAAGGAAGCCCGAGCTGCCTCCAAGATGGCGCCACGGGTGTCGGGTCCGCCGCGCCGTCGGCCCCGACCGGCCGCGCGGCTCATCGGTCGCGCCGTCGGGCCAGCCCGCTCGAATCCACCTCGAAGGCCGCCTGCGGCACCAGGTGGAGACGGGCGAACGCCAGCGCCTCGGCCAGCTCCTGCTCGCGGTTGGCGCGGCTGCCGGAGCGGCGGGTGTTGATCTCGACCACGACACAGCCGTCGAAGGTCTCATCGGCCAACAACTGGAGAAACTCGGCGCACGGCTGGTTGCCGCGTCCGGGGACGAGGTGCTCGTCCTTGGCCGAGCCTGAGCCGTCCGCCAGGTGCACGTGCCGCAGCCGCCGGCCGAGCTCGCTCGCCATCTGCACCGGATCGGTGCCCGCCGTCGCGGAGTGCGACAGATCGAGTGTGACGTTGGCGAACTGGTGCTCGACGGGGTTCCAGCCGGGCGTGTAGGCCTGCACCTCCCGACGCGACGCCCGCCACGGGTACATGTTCTCGACGGCGAACCGCACGCCGGTGCGGGCCTCCAGATCGGCGACTCCCTCGATGAAGTTGCGGGCGTAGTCCCGCTGCCAGCGGAACGGCGGATGCACCACCACGACGTCGGCACCGAGCGCATCGGCCATCTCCGCACTCTTCTCCAGCTTGACCCACGGCTCGGTCCCCCACACTCGCTGGGTGATCAGCAGGCAAGGCGCGTGTACGGCGCACACCGGCAGCTGGTGGTAGTCGGCAAGATGGCGCACCGCGCCGATGTCCTGACTGATCGGGTCGAACCCGACCATCACCTCCACGGCGTCGTACTCGAGGCGCGCGGCCAACTCGAACCCACTGGCGGTCGACTCGGGATAGACCGACGCAGTCGACAGGCCGACTCGCGCGACCGGTGCGCGCAGGACGAAGCCGTCTGCGGGCTGCTGGTCGGCGGGTGTCACGTCCACAGGGTAGAGGTCCCGTGTCGCAGTAACCACGTTTCGCACCGTCGGCGTCCTCGCTTGCCTTTGCGGATACGGTTTTTCCATGCCTGAGGTGGATCTGGACTTCCCCCGTGCCTGGGTGGAGTTCACCGACCCTGCCGACCGCGAGCAGGTGTTCCGGTGCGACCTGACCTGGCTGACGTCACGATGGAGCTGCATCTTCGGCAATGGCTGTCGGGGCATCTACGCGGACCGGCCGGACGACGGATGCTGCACCCACGGTGCGCACTTCGCCGACAAGGCCGACGAGAAGCGGGTCAAGAAGTTCGTCCGGCGACTCACCGAGGACGACTGGCAGTACGCCGCGGAGGGGCGCACGAACGGCTGGGTCGAGGTGGACGAGGACGGTGAGCGCAAGACGCGTCGCGTCGACGGCGCGTGCATCTTCCACAATCGCCCCGGGTTCGCCGGCGGCTACGGCTGCGCGCTGCACGCGTACGCGTTGAAGAACGACCTGCATCCGCTGAAGACCAAGCCCGACGTCTGCTGGCAGCTGCCGATCCACCGGAGCTATCGCGATGTGGAGCTGACCGACGGCACGGCGTACTCGGAGGTGACGATCACCGAGTACGACCGCCGCGGCTGGGGCCCGGGCGGCCACGACTTCAGCTGGTACTGCACCGGCAACACCGAGGCACACGTCGGATCGGACCCGGTCTTCGTGTCCTATCAGCCGGAGCTGGCCGAGCTGATGGGGTCGGCCGCCTACGACGAGCTCGCGCGGCACTGCACCGAGCACCTGGCCTCCCAGAACCGGGTGGCGGTCCACCCCGCCGACCCGGGGTAGCCGGAACTGCTCAAACCGGACCCCGCCGTCATGGCCGCACGGCGCGATGGTGACAATGCTCTGCATGCGTCTCGACCATCTCTCGTACGCCGTGGGACCCGACGGGCTGGCCGGCACCACACAGCGACTCGCTGAGCTGCTCGGTGAGAAGTTCGTCGACGGCGGCCTGCATCCGCGTTTCGGCACCCGCAACATGACGCTGGCCATCACCGACAACCAGTTCGTCGAGATCGTCGAGGTTCTGGACCACCCGGCCTCCGACAAGGCGCCGTTCGGCCAGGCCGTGCGAGCCCGGTCCGAGCTCGGTGGCGGCTGGCTCGGCTGGGTCGTCAGCGTCGACGACATCGCGCCGGTGGAGAACCGTCTGGGTCGCGAGTCGGTTCAGGGCAACCGGTACCGGCCCGACGGCGTCGACCTGCGCTGGCGGCAGATCGGGGTCAAGGGCCTGCAGGCCGACCCGCAACTGCCGTTCTTCATCCACTGGGAGAGCGACCCCAAGCACCACCCGTCGTTCGGTGCGACCGGCGACGTCTCGCTGGTCAAGCTGGAGATCGCCGGCGACCCCAAGCGGGTGAAGGAGTGGCTGGGGGAGGATCCCGCCGGTGCCCTGGACGGCCTCGAGGTGGAGTGGGTGGCGCCCCACGGCACTCCCGGTGTGGTCGCGGCGCACTTCCGCACCCCGGACGGCGTCGTCCGCGTCTGATCGCCAACCGCCGGGGCGTCGTCAGCGGCGCCATCGCCAGCCCGAACATCTGGCAGCACCCACAGGTCTACGAGGTCGAGAATCTCGCCGTGGACCGGGCCGGCCTGGTCGAGGCCGCGATGCAGTCCTACCGCCCTTTCGGCGGTGCATCCCTGCTCGACATCGGCTGCGGGACGGGCTTCCACCTGCCGCGGTTCGCCCGCCTGGGCGCTGCCCGCATCGTCGGGATCGAGCCGCACGGCGAGCTGGCCGCCGTTGCCCGGCGCCGCTGCCGGCAACTGCCGCAGGTGCGGGTGCTGACCGCCGGCGCGCAGTCGGTGCCGGTGCCCGACCACAGCATCGACGTCAGCCACGCCCGCTGGGCCTACTTCTTCGGACCCGGCTGCGAACCGGGACTGGCCGAGCTGGCGCGGGTGATGCGCCGCGGCGGCGTCTCGTTCGTGATCGACAACGACGCCACCCGCAGCACCTTCGGTCGTTGGTTCGCCGCCGCACTGCCCGGGTACGACGCCGCCGCGGTCGAGCGGTTCTGGTCCCGCGCCGGCTGGCAGCGTGAGCCCCTGGACCTGCAGTGGACGTTCGACCGGCGCAGCGACCTCGAGGCCGTGGTGCGGATCGAGTTCGCCCCCGAGCACGCCGATCGGATCCTGGCCGAGCACGGCGGCCTCACGGTCGACTATGCCGTCAACCTGTGGTGGCGGGAGTGGTAACGGATCCGCGGGTGCGACGGCTAGCGCCGCGTCAGTCGCGTACCTCGAGCCGGATCCGCTTGTTGCCCTTGCCTTTGGACTCGGTGCCCGAGATTACGACCCCACCGACCTCGGCGGTGCTCAACACGTGCGTCCCGCCGTCGGCCTGCTTGTCCAGCCCCACGATGTCGATCACCCGCAGCGGGTCGATCTCCGGGGGGATCAGGTTCGCCGAGGTGCGGATCAGCGCGATGTCCTCGTCCGCCGCCTCCCGCCCCACGAAAGCCACCAGGATCTCCCTGGCAGCCACGATCTCCTCGTTGATGCGGCGCTCCATCCGCTGCCCCAGCTCGGCCGACATCGCCTCGAGCGCGAAGTCCAGGCGCCCCGTGCCGGGCTCCATGTTGCCGCCGGTCACCGCGACACCGAACTCGCTCCAGATCACGCCACAGAGGATGTGCAGTGCCGTGTGCGTGCGCATGGTCAGGTGCCGGCGGGACCAGTCCAGCTCGCCCTGTACCTCGCTGCCCGGGCCCGGTACGCCTGCACCGCCGAGCCAGTGCCAGATCTGGCCGCCCTCGCGTTTGACCCGGGTCACAGGGGCTTGCCCGCCGTCCCATCGCAGCACGCCGAGGTCGTGCGGCTGCCCACCACCACCGGGATAGAACGCCGTACGCCGTAGTGCGACGCGGCCCTGCTCCCGATCGACCTCGACGACGTCGGCGTCGAAGCTGCGCAGGTACGCGTCGACGGCGAACAGCTCACTGCCCGCCAGCTCGGGTGGCGCACCCACTGGTGCGGGTCTACCAGGAACCGCCATGCTCAACCGTCTCGTCGTGCACGTGGCCGCGGACGCCTCGTGCCACGGCCGGTGCTCGGGTCGCCGGGTCGGCCGCGTCGACCGGCCTGCCCCGCAACTTCGTCATTGACGCTACCGCACTGGCGACACTCGACAAGTCCGACCTCTCCGACCGGTGGGGCGGGTGTCAGGAATGGGACCTAACGGGCCGGTCCGAGTCCGAGGGATAAGCCGAAGGTCGCGGCCAGAACCGCGAATCCGACCATCATCCAGGCGAGGTAGTCGCCTACGTGTCCGCTGTGCAGTCTGCGGAGCGCGTCGTAGGTTGGGCGGAGCAACGCCTCTTGGGCTCGCAGCAGCCGGGCGGGCAGTAGCCGGTGGCGGAACAGTTGAAACGATGCCACGACGACCGCGCCAACGACCGACCCGACTGCGAACATCAAGCTGCGGAAGGTGATTGTGGGCGAGTGTGCCGTCGCGGCCGGCGGCAGCTCGGTAGGGGGCACGGGCCGTGTGATGAAGCGCTGTGCCGCGTCTCGGGCATCGCCGGCGAAGTCGGGAATGAAGGCCGTCAGCAGGCCGGCGGCGACGAGGAGACCGGCGATAGCGACCATCAGCCGCGGCGATGGGCGCTCCCGGTGCTCGGGCTCGTAGTCGCTCGGGTCCTCGCCCTGCCGTGTCAGGAGCTCGTCCCTCGCAGTCCCGAGCCCGGCGAAGATCCGGCCGGCCCGCCCGGACGCATCTCCCCCAGGACTCTCCTCGCCGCCCCGGCACGTCGATCGGGCCGATGTCGGTGCGGTGCCCTAGCGTCCTGTCGCATGGCTAGAGCGACCCCGACGAAGGCCCGGCCCAACCACCGCTGCACCGAGTGCGGCTGGGAGTCCGTCCGCTGGGTCGGACGGTGCGGGGAGTGCCAGGCCTGGGGCACCGTGGAGGAGCACGGCGGCCCACGGTCACGCGCGGTCGCCGGCCCGGTGAGCGCACCCGCGCGGGCGATGACCGCAATCGACGTCGAGGCTTCCCACGCCACTCCCTCCGGCGTGGGCGAGCTCGACCGAGTGCTCGGTGGCGGCCTGGTGCCGGGTGCGGTGCTGCTGCTCGCCGGTGAGCCGGGGGTCGGCAAGTCGACGCTGTTGCTGGAGGTGGCCGCTCGGGCGGCGCGGTCCGGGAAAGACACCCTCTATGTCTCCGGCGAGGAGTCGGCCGCCCAGGTGCGGATGCGCGCAGAGCGCACCGGTGCAGTGCACGACCGGCTGTTCTTCGCTGCCGAGACCGACCTGGCGGCGGTGATCGGCCACATCGAGCAGGTGGAGCCCCAGCTGCTGGTCGTCGACTCGGTGCAGACCATCGCGGCTCCCGGCGTCGAGGGCATCCCCGGTGGGGTCACCCAGGTGCGAGAGGTGTCGGGGGTGCTCACCCGCATCGGCAAGCAGCTCGGCATCGCCACCCTGCTGGTCGGCCACGTCACCAAGGACGGCACGATAGCCGGCCCCCGGGTGCTGGAGCACCTGGTCGACGTCGTTCTGCAGTTCGAGGGTGAGCGCGCCTCCCGGCTGCGGATGGTGCGCGCCGTCAAGAACCGTTTCGGCCCGGTCGACGAGATCGGGTGCTTCGAGCTGTCCGACGAGGGCATCGTCGAGGTCACCGATCCGACCGGGCTCTTCGTGTCGCGCCACGACGAGCCCGTCCCCGGCACCTGCCTGACGGTGACGCTCGAGGGGCGGCGGCCACTTCTCGCCGAGGTGCAGGCCCTCGTGGGTCCGCAGGTGACCGGTGGTGCTCCTCGCCGTTCCACCAGCGGGCTCGACAGCGCACGAGTCGCCATGCTGCTGGCCGTGCTGGAGCGGCGTGCATTGCTCCCTCTGGCCGGCTGCGACGTCTACACCGCCACGGTCGGCGGCGCTCGCTTGGGTGAGCCGGCGTCAGACCTCGCCTCCGCATTGGCGGTCGCCTCGGCGGCCGCAGACACTCCGCTGCCCAACATGATCGCGCTCGGCGAAGTAGGGCTGGCCGGAGAGATCCGCCGAGTGCCCGGGGTCCAGCGACGGCTCGCCGAGGCAGCTCGCCTCGGCATCGAGCACGCGGTCGTCCCCGCCGACCGGGGGCCCAGCCCGGTCGACCTCAGCTCGATGCCGGGTCTGCGGGTGCATCCGGTCGCCGGCCTGCAGGCGGCGCTGACCATGCTCGGTCTCGGCCGGGCGACCGACCGCTGAGCCATGGACGTCGACTCCGTGGCGCAGGAGCTCTTCGGTCTTCCGATGGACGAGTTCACGACCGTCCGCAACAAGCGTTCCAAGCAGGCCCGAGCCGACGGAGACCGTGACCTCGCCCAGCAGATCCAGCGCCTCCGCAAGCCGACCACGTCGGCGTGGCTGGTCAACCAACTGGCTCGCCACCACGCCGACGAGCTGGAGCCGCTGCTCGCGCTCGGCCGCGACCTGCGTGCGGCAGGTGGCTCGCTCGGCGGTGACGAGTTGCGCGCGCTGACCAGGCAACGGCATCAGGTGGTGCACGCGCTCGTCCAGGTCACTCGCCGTCGGGGCCGCGAGCACGGCATCAAGGTCAGCAACGCAGTGGCCGACGAGGTTCGCGGGACGCTGGAGGCCAGCCTCGCCGACCCCGATGCCGCCACGGCCGTGCTCGCCGGTCGCCTCACGCAGCCGCTGCAGCAGGTCGGCTTCGGTGTGTTCGCTCCCGACGACCGCCAGCCGCGCGCGGAGTCCACCAGCCGCTCCGAGGCGGCCGTCACCGACCTCGACAGCCACCGCCGTGAGCGCGCCGGGAGAGCCCGCGAGCAGGCGAAGCAAGCCCTGCAGCAGGCCGAGCAGGCCCTGGAACAGGCGCAGTCCTCCTTCCGGCTGGCGCAGCACGAGCAGCATGCAGCCACCGAGGCACGGCGAGCCGCCGACGCGGAGGTCGAGCGGCTCCGCGCCGAGCTCACCGGCGCGGAGCAGGAGGCAGACGCCGCGGCCGAGCAGGAGCAGTCCAGCCAGGACCGCGCCGGCGACGCTGAGCGCGAGGTCCGCGACGCCCGCAGCGAGCGCGAGCGGGCCGCAGCCGAACTCGACGCACTGGACACCTGACCCGGTCGCCGCAGCGCCTAGGCTGCTGAGATGGCGAGATATTTCGATGTGCACCCGGTCAACCCCCAGCCGCGGTCGATCAGCAAGGTCGTCGACGTCGTCCGCTCCGGCGGACTCGTCGCCTATCCCACCGACTCCTGCTTCGCCATCGGCTGCCAGCTGGGGAACCGGGAAGGTAAGGACCGGATCAAGCAGATTCGCCAGCTCGACGACAAGCACCACTTCACGCTGGTATGCAAGGACTTCGCGCAGCTGGGCCAGTTCGTGCACGTCGACAACACGATCTTCCGAGCGATCAAGGCAGCCACTCCGGGCAGCTATACGTTCATCCTGCCTGCCACTCGGGAGGTGCCTCGCAGGCTGCTACATCCGAAGAAGCGGACGGTCGGTGTCCGGATCCCCGACCACGTCGTAGCCCAGGCTCTGTTGACCGAGCTCGGTGAGCCGATCCTGTCCAGCACGTTGCTGCTGCCCGAGCACGCTGAGCCGATGACCCAAGGGTGGGAGATCAAGGAGCGGCTCGAGCACCAGGTCGACGCTGTCCTCGACTCCGGAGAAGGCGGCGCAGAGCCGACGACCGTGGTCGAGTTCGCCGATGGTCGGGCCACGGTGCTGCGGCACGGCGCAGGGGATCCGAGCCGCTTCGAGTAGTTGCACGGGCAGCCACGTGGTCCGGTCACCGCGCGTCCGGTCAGGTCGTGACAGTGGCCGATTGGAAGGTGTACACCTGTAGGGAGGGTCGTTGAGCGGCCCGGGGGGCACCATGGACAGCCGGACACAGTCCGCGACCACAGCGACTACGCGAGCTTCGGGCACCGCGGTCACCGCGCTGCTCGCTCGAGACAGCCGCGGCGTGCTCGTGCGGGCAGTCCTCCCCGTCCTGGTGGTCGCCGCCGTGGCATGGACCATGACCGTCCGCGGCACCGGCGGCGCGATGGGGATGACCGCCGTAGCGTACGTGGCGGCGTGGGTGCTGATGATGGTGGCGATGATGCTGCCGGCCGTCGCCCCCGTGGTCGGCCTCTACGCGCTGGCCGCGCGGCGGGGTGTCGTCGCGGCCGTACCGGTCTTTGTCGCCGGCTATCTGCTGGTGTGGGCGGTCTCTGGCGTGCCGGCCTACGTCGTGTCCCTCGCCGTCTCCGACTCGCTGATGGCAGGAGAGCCCTGGGTGGCTCGCCTGACCGGCGTGACGCTGTTGGCGGCGGCGGCCTACCAGCTGACGCCGATCAAGGCGATGTGCCTGCGGCACTGCCGCTCGCCGATGACCTTCTTCCTGTCGCGCCGGGGCGGGCTGTCTCGTCCACGGGCCGCGTTCACCGCCGGCGCCGGGCACGGCCTGTACTGCCTGGGCTGCTGCTGGGCGCTGATGGCCGTGCTCATCGTGCTCGGCGGAATGCAACTCGGTTGGGCGCTTGCCCTCACCGTCGTCATCGCTCTCGAAAAGCTCGCTCCGTGGGGTGCAGCGGTCGCACGCGGGTCCGCTGCCGTCGCCGGCGTCCTCGGCGTGGCACTGATCGCCTCGCCGCCATTGCTTCAACCGCTCATCCGCATCTAGGAGGTCCTCATGACCGCGACCGCGCCGGAGACCACGCAGCGCACCCAGTACCACGTGGCAGGCAAGGGCTACGAGTTCTGCAACTGCAAGCCCGGGTGTACCTGCAACTTCTCCGGCTTCCCCAGCTCTTCCGACGGCAGTTGCAAGGCGTTTGTCGGCAACGTGATCGCCTCGGGCCACTGCGGTGACGTCGACCTCAGCGGCGTCACCGCCATCGCCGCAATCGACTGGCCGCACGCCATCCACGACGGTGGCGGCCGGGCGGTGTTCATCGTCTCCCCGGAGACCAGCGAGCAGCAGGTCGGCGCGCTCGCCCAGATCTTCACCGGACAGCTCGGCGGGATGCCGTGGGAGATCCTCGGTGGCACCTTCGAGGTGGCCGGGTTGGTCAAGGCACCGATCAGCATCGACGGAGACGGGCTGACCATGTCGATGACCGTCGAGGGGATCGGCAGTGCCCGTGGCGACTACTTCAAGAACCCGGTCACCGGCGACCGGCACGAAGCGCACATCGTGCTGCCCGATGGGTTCATCTGGAGCAAGGGAGAGTGCGGCGTCGGGTCGTTCTCGCTCGAGGTGGAGGGTCTGTCCCTGGCCTTCGACGACTCCAACTGGATCTCCTACGAGTTCGACTGGAGCAACACCCGCTGAGCGGGGACGGCACCCAGGCTCGGGCACCTGCCGGCCGGGTACGCCGATCGGCGTACCCGGCGGGTCTACGAGCCGAGGCGTTCGATCAATGCCATCGCGTCGAACGGCGCATGCACCTTCACATCGTTGTCGAAGTAGACGTAGACCGCTCGCGGCCGCACCGGTGCGGCATCCGCCAGAGTCCGGCCGTCGGTCGGCGTACGCCCCGACCGCCAGATGCGGAGTCGATCCGCCCACCGGTCCAGGGCCGCGCCCCCGTACCCGCTGGCGTAGAGTTCCTCGGCACCGTGCAGCCGCACGTAGACGAAGTCCGAGGTCACGTCGTCGAGCATCGGCCACCGGCCGGCGGTGTCGGCACAGACCAGCCCGATGTCGTGTGCCCGCAGCAGGTGCACGAACTGCGCCGTCTCGAACGATGGGTGCCGCACCTCCAGCGCATGCCGCAGCGGCCGGTCGACGTCGACGGTGGTCCAGGCCCTGCCGTCCAGCCGGGAATCGTGCTCGGCGGCGACCGCAGCGGCCTCGGCCGTCGTACGCGGCAGCAGGGCGAAGAACGCCGCGAGCCGGTCGGCGTCGAAGCCCAGCGTCGGCGGGAGCTGCCACAGCACCGGGCCCAGCTTGTCGCCCAACGCCAGCACACCGGACGCGAAGAAGTTGGCCAGCGCCGACTCCACGCCGGCGAGCTTCTTCATGTGGGTGATGAACCGTCCGCCCTTCACCGCGAACACGAATCCGGATGGCGTCTGGTCGCACCAGCGCTGGTACGACGAAGGCAGCTGTAACGAGTAGAAAGAACCGTTGAGCTCGATCGAGCTGACGCGCGCCGCGGCGTACTCGAGCTCTCGTCGCTGCACCAGGCCGGACGGGTAGAACCGCCCACGCCACGGCGGATAGGTCCACCCCGAGATACCGACGCGGATCGCGGGTCGCATACGGCAACGTATTACCAGGCTCTACAGATGGGGAAGCTCTAGACTGTCGACGACGTCATCGATGGGCGGGGAGCGCAGTGGCCAACGACAAGCACAGCAGCGATGCCCGGCTGCGCGCGACGCTGGCCACGATCGCACCCGGCACCGAGCTGCGCGAGGGGCTGGAGCGGATCCTGCGCGGGCGCACCGGCGGGCTTCTGGTGCTCGGCCACGACCGCACGGTCGAGTCGGTCAGCACCGGTGGGTTCAGCCTGGACGTGCCGTTCTCGGCGACGGGGCTGCGCGAGCTGGCCAAGATGGACGGCGCGATCATCCTCGATCGGGACGCGACCCGGATTATCCGGGCCGGTGTGCACCTGATGCCTGACCCCTCCATCCACACCGACGAGACCGGCACCCGGCACCGCACGGCCGACCGGGTGGCCCGGCAGACCAAGCTGCCGGTCATCTCGGTGTCGCAGTCGATGCAGCTGATCGCCGTGTACGTCGGTGACACCCGTTATGTGCTGGAGGATTCCGGCCAGATCCTGTCGCGGGCCAACCAGGCGCTGGCGACGTTGGAGCGCTACAAGCTGCGCCTCGACGAGGTGTCGGGCACCCTGTCGGCGCTGGAGATCGAAGACCTGGTGACGGTGCGCGACGTGGCGTCGGTCGCCCAACGCCTGGAGATGGTCCTGCGCATTGCTCGTGAGATCGAGGGCTACGTCGTCGAGCTCGGCACCGACGGCCGGCTGTTGTCGCTCCAGCTCGACGAACTGGTCTCCGGAGTCGACGGCGAGCGTGAGCTCGTCGTGCGCGACTACCTGCCGGTGCGGCGTGGCAAGGACGCCGACACGGTGCTGCGCGAGGTCGAAGGGCTGTCTCCCGGCGACCTGGTCGACGTCGCCGCCGTCGCCCGGGCGATGGCCCTCGGCGGTCCGGAGCATCTCGACACCGCGATCACGCCACGGGGCTACCGGCTGCTGGCGAAGGTGCCGCGGCTGCCTGGCGCCGTCGTCGACCGGCTGGTGGACCACTTCGGCAACCTGCAGAAGCTGCTTGCGGCGAGCATCGACGATCTGCAGATCGTCGACGGCGTCGGAGAGTTGCGCGCTCGCAGTGTGCGCGAGGGGCTGTCCCGGCTCGCCGAGTCCAGCATCCTCGAGCGCTACGTCTGATCCTCGCTTTCGCCGCGCGGAGCCTTCGACGGCGGGGGCGGGGGCGCCTCGAGCTCGAACTGCCCGCGCGCCGGCTCGCCGCCGATGACCGCGGCCTCGGCCCAGTAGTAGCCCGGCTCGGCGAACTCGTTGGCGGCCAGGCAGTCCGCACTCCCCCGGCGCCCGCTCCAGGTCGCCTCGACATAGCTCAGCCACCCCGGACGCAGTGTGAGCGACTGCGGGTCGAGCACGTCGGGACAGTAGCTCGAGCGCCAGATCAGCTCGTCACCGGAGGTGATGTCCAGCGCCAGCATGTCGGCGGTCAGGTGCAACGTGCAGGCCTTGCCCGCGGTGGTGGAGAGCCCGAGCCGCAGCGGAACGGGGCCACGGGTCTCGGCGTCGGCGACGTCGGGGACCGCCACCACGTCTGCGACGTCACAGCTGCCCCGCGGTGCCGCCAGCTCGGTGCTGATCCGCTGCTTCGGTCGTCTAGGTTTCTTCTTGTCCACATGGCGTTTCTCTGCAGCCGTGGCCGCCTCGCTCGGCTCCGGCCGGTCGACGGCCGCAGCCGGCCGGGTGCTCGGCGCGGACTCGTTGTCACCGCCGAGCCACCACCAGAGCAGCGCCACCAGAGCGACCACCACGGCCAGCACGACGATGCGCCGCCGCCGATAGACCGCAGCCGGTTCGCGCCCCCGTGGCCTCGCCCCGTTGCTCATGGCAGGCACAGTAATCCGCGACGCCGGCCATTGGTCGGTGCCACACCGCGGGCATGGCAGGATCGGTGCCGATGCCTGCCTCTGCGCTGCACCAGCCGCTGCTGGACTGGTACGACGACCACGCCCGCGACCTGCCCTGGCGGCGCGGCGAGGCGTCGGCCTGGTCGGTGCTGGTCAGCGAGTTCATGTTGCAGCAGACGCCCGTGGCCCGCGTGCTGCCGGTGCACCAGGCGTGGTTGCAGACGTGGCCGACGCCGACCGCCTTGGCCGCCGAGCCGGCAGGCGCTGCCGTGCGAGCCTGGGGGCGGCTGGGCTACCCACGTCGGGCGTTACGGCTGCACGCCGCCGCCGGCGCCATCCGCGACCGGCACGGCGGGTCCGTGCCCAGCGAGTACGACGAGCTGCGGGCCCTTCCAGGGGTCGGTGACTACACGGCTGCGGCCGTCGCCTCCTTCGCCTTCGGCCGCCGCCACGTCGTACTCGACACCAACGTGCGCAGGGTGCTCGCCCGCGCGATCACCGCAGCAGAGTTTCCTGCTGACGCCGTCAACGCGGCGGAGCGCCGACTGGGTGCATCGGTGCTGCCGGACGACGACGCCGAGGCGGCCCGGTGGTCGGTCGCCGCGATGGAGCTGGGCGCACTGCTGTGCACGGCGCGCTCACCCGGCTGCGCGCGCTGTCCGCTGGCCACGCAGTGTGCCTGGCGGCTGGCCGGCTCGCCCGCGCACGACGGCCCACCGCGCCGCGGGCAGACCTACGCCGGCACGGACCGGCAGTGCCGAGGCCGTCTGCTCGCCGTACTCCGCGACGACGAAGACGCGGTGCACCGCTCCCGACTCGAGCAGGTGTGGAACGACGGCCTGCAACGAGACCGTGCACTCGACGCGCTGGTCGCCGACGGCCTCGTCGAACCGCTCGGCGACCAGATGTACCGGCTTCCCGGCGGGCCCTGAACGCGCTCGCAGCGTCACGCCCCGCGCGCACGCCCGCCACCCGCCAGCCGCTGCGTGCTTCCAATCCACAGGAACAGCCCCGCCAGGCGCGCAGCGGCACGACTTCAACAACGATTCGCTAACGCTCGGTTCATGTCCTGTCGCGTTGTGCATATAGTTCCGGCACGCCCACCACGCACCTGACAGACACGGGGACGAGCAGATGCAGCGCCACGTCAACCACGGCACCGGGGTGGAATGGGTCTCCGTCCTCGGCCACTCCACCGTGGTCAACGCCACCAACCGTGCCGGCGAGGTCGTCGGAGTCTTTCGCTCCGGGCATCGGGTGCACGCCTTCCGCCAGGACACCGACCGGGTCCAGCACGTGTTGGAGATCCCGGGCGCGATGGACACCTTCGCGCAGCGGATCACCGACGACGGCACGGTGGCCGGCGACTACACCGACACCCGTGGCCGGCACCATGGGTTCGTCCATGACGGGGTACGGACCCGTCCCGTCGACCATCCCGGTGCGGCACACACCTGGGTCACCGGCATCAACCGGCACGGACAGCTCGCTGGCTGCTGGCAGGACCGCGACGGTGAGATGCACGGCTTCGTCCTCGACGGCACCGAGTTCCGGCCGGTCAACTCGGCGTACGTGCTCGACATCGACGACGATGGCACGGTCGTGGCTGTGGGCCGTCCCAGAGGAGGGCAGCCACCACTGCTGATCGGGCAGCCGAACCACCTGCACCTGGCCCCGGAGCCGACCTGGCAGCCAGCCGCGCGTCAGTGGTCGGCCCTCGCCGGTGACCGCCTGCACCTGGCCGGCCATTACCGGGCCGGCGTCAGCAGTCACGCGATGGCGTTCGACGGCAGCCGCAGACAGTGCATCGACCTGCGGTTCGCCGGCAGCCGCCGGTCGTCGGCGACCGGGGTGTGCGCCGATGGCTCCGTGGTGGGCTACGTCGAGGACCAGGACGGCCGCCGGCGTGGCTTCGTGCTGCCGGAGCGGCTCGCAAGCTGACCCCCGCCGGACGGGGCAAGGCCCCGACACCCTGTACGGATGCCGGGGCCTCTCCTCGATCACACGGACCGGCTCACTCCTGGCCGGCGGTCTCCACCGGCGGGGTGTCGGGCAGCGCCGTCTTGGGTGTGCCCTCGAACGTGAAGGTCGCGTCGGGGCCGTCGCCGTCGACGTCGACCACCACGATCTCGCCGGACTTCAGCTCGCCGTACAGCATCTTCTCGGCCATCACGTCCTCGACGTCGCGCTGCAGCGTGCGCCGCAACGGCCGCGCGCCGAGCACGGGGTCGAAGCCGCGCGTCGCCAGCGTCCTCTTAGCCGCGTGGGTCAACTCGATGCCCATGTCCTTGTCCTTGAGCCGCACCTCGATCTGCTCGACCATCAGGTCGACGATCTCGATGATCTCGCTCTCCGACAGCGGCGGGAACACGATGATCTCGTCGACTCGGTTGAGGAACTCGGGGCGGAAGTGCTGCTTGAGCTCGTCCTGCACCTTGCTCTTCATCCGGTCGTAGGAGGTCTGGGTATCCCCCGCCTGCTGGAAACCGAGGTTGACACCCTTGGCGATGTCGCGGGTGCCCAGGTTGGTCGTCATGATGATGACGGTGTTCTTGAAGTCGACGACCCGGCCCTGGCTGTCGGTCAGGCGACCGTCCTCCAGGATCTGCAGCAACGAGTTGAAGATATCGACATGGGCCTTCTCGACCTCGTCGAACAGCACCACCGAGAACGGCTTGCGCCGCACCTTCTCGGTCAGCTGCCCACCCTCCTCGTAGCCGACGTACCCGGGCGGGGAGCCGAACAGCCGGGAGACCGTGTGCTTCTCGGAGAACTCGCTCATGTCGAGCTGGATCAGTGCGTCGTCGTCGCCGAAGAGGAAGTTCGCCAGCGCCTTGGACAGCCACGTCTTGCCGACGCCCGAGGGCCCGGCGAAGATGAACGACCCGCCCGGACGGCGCGGGTCCTTCAGACCCGCACGAGTACGCCGGATGGCGCGGGAGAGCGCCTTGACGGCCTCCTCCTGGCCGATGACGCGCTTGTGCAGCTCCTCTTCCATGCGCAGCAGGCGGCTGGACTCCTCCTCGGAGAGCTTCACGATCGGGATGCCGGTGGCGGTGGCCAGAACCTCGGCGATGAGCTCCTCGTCGACCTCGGCGACGACGTCCATGTCGCCGGCCTTCCACTGCTTCTCGCGCTCGTTGCGAGCCGCGATCAGCTTTTTCTCCTCGTCGCGCAGGTTGGCGGCGAGCTCGAAGTCCTGGGCGTCGATCGACCCCTCCTTCTCGCGTCGCACGCCGGCGATCTTGTCGTCGAACTCACGCAGGTCCGGCGGCGCGGTCATCCGGCGAATACGCAGCCGCGAGCCGGCCTCGTCGATCAGGTCGATCGCCTTGTCGGGCAGGAACCGGTCGGAGACGTAGCGGTCGGCGAGCGTCGCGGCCGACACCAGCGCCTCGTCGGTGATCGTGACCCGGTGGTGCGCCTCGTAGCGGTCACGCAAACCCTTGAGGATCTCGATGGTGTGCGCGATCGTCGGCTCCGACACCTGGATGGGCTGGAAGCGGCGCTCCAGCGCGGCGTCCTTCTCCAGGTGCTTGCGGTACTCGTCGAGCGTGGTGGCACCGATCGTCTGCAGCTCGCCACGGGCCAGCATCGGCTTCAGGATGCTGGCGGCGTCGATGGCGCCCTCGGCGGCGCCGGCGCCGACCAGCGTGTGCAGCTCATCGATGAACAGCACGATGTCGCCGCGGGTGCGGATCTCCTTGAGCACCTTCTTCAGGCGCTCCTCGAAGTCACCGCGGTAGCGCGACCCGGCCACCAGGGCGCCGAGGTCGAGCGTGTAGATCTGCTTGTCCTTCAGCGTCTCGGGCACGTCGCCACGCACGATCGAGGCGGACAGGCCCTCCACGACGGCGGTCTTGCCGACACCGGGCTCACCGATCAGGACAGGGTTGTTCTTGGTGCGGCGGGACAGCACCTGCATGACCCGCTCGATCTCCTTCTCCCGGCCGATGACCGGGTCGAGCTTGCCCTCGCGGGCGGCCTGGGTCAGGTTGCGGCCGAACTGGTCGAGCACCAGCGAACTGCTGGGCGCGCCCTCGGCAGGGGCACCGGAGGTGGCGCTCTCTTTGCCCTGGTAGCCCGACAGCAGCTGGATCACCTGCTGGCGGACCCGGTTGAGGTCGGCACCCAACTTGACCAGCACCTGTGCGGCCACGCCCTCACCCTCACGGATGAGGCCGAGCAGGATGTGCTCGGTGCCGATGTAGTTGTGGCCGAGCTGCAGCGCCTCGCGCAGGCTCAGCTCGAGCACCTTCTTGGCGCGGGGCGTGAAGGGGATGTGACCGCTCGGGGCCTGCTGGCCCTGACCGATGATCTCCTCGACCTGCGCGCGCACGGCCTCCAGGGAGATGCCGAGGCTCTCCAGAGACTTCGCGGCGACACCCTCACCCTCGTGGATCAGTCCCAGGAGGATGTGCTCGGTGCCGATGTAGTTGTGGCTGAGCATGCGGGCTTCTTCCTGAGCCAGGACGACAACCCGACGAGCTCGGTCGGTAAACCTCTCAAACATCTGCTCAACACTCCTTGCTGGGCCTCACTGCGGCGTGGCATTTCGCGGGTACGTCGGGGGCCACGCCTTCGACTGACCACTCTAGTCCGACTCATCGACCAGCCAACCCGGCACTTCAGCCTCGGTGGGCAGATTGTTGCCGGCGGGCGGCCGCATACGGACCCAACCGGTCGGTGACCTGCATTGTTCCCGCGGCGCCCCCGGTTACGCCCGCAGCGAACAACAGCCCTGGTCAGGCGCGGGCCCGCTGCGGAGGGCGCTGCTCGCGCCCGGTCAGTGTGCGGCCTCGTAGGCCTGCCGGATCTCGGCGGGGATGCGTCCCCGCTCGGACACCTCGTAGCCGCTGCTGCGGGCCCAGTCGCGGATCTCGGCGGTGTTGGTTCCGCCGGAGCGACTCGCGCCCGAGCCGCTGCCCCGTCGGCGTCGCCCACCGACCTTGCGGGCAGAGCCGACGTACAGGGCGAGGCTGTCCCGCATCTTGGCGGCGTTCTTGGTCGACAGGTCGATCTCGTAGGAGACCCCGTCGACCGAAAAGGTCACGGTCTCGTCGGCGTCGGTGCCGTCGATGTCGTCGATGAGCTCGACCTTTAGTCGCTGAGCCATTCGTTGTTTTCCCTTCAGTTGGGGCGGACCGTTGGCCGCGACCCGCGTCGAAAAAGCTCGGCATATATCCCCGAGTGGAATTGCCGCCTATAACGGTAGCGCAAATATGGCGTATCTGCTCGACCCCTCGGGTCTGAACAAACGACACATCTGTCCCCCGGTGAGCGCACACTGAAACACTGCTCGATATGACCGAGAATGCGCATACGCATACGCGCTGCCTAGATCTCAGCATCTGCGGTGGTGAGTTCGGCTCCGTGTCCGCAGTCGCACGCCCCGTGACGACCCGCCGAGAGAACACCCAGGGCACGTCTCAGCTATTGCCCGCTTCTGACGGCAGGCCCGCACGATCGGCAGTGACCTCGGACGTTGCCTGCCGCCACCTGTGGATAAGCAGGATCTCCCGGCTATTCAGGGTCCTCGACGTTCTCACGTCTCGACACGGTGCTGCCTGCGGGGTCCCGGGCAATGCCGGCGTCGAAGCACCCGGAGGTGAAACAACTCATTCCGGCCGCAACAGCGGAAAGAGGATCGACTCCCTGATTCCGACGCCGGTGAGCAACATCACCAGCCGGTCGACGCCCATGCCCATCCCACCCGCCGGCGGCATTCCGAACTCCATTGCGCGCAGGAACTGCTCGTCGAGCTCCATCGCCTCCGGGTCCCCCGCAGCCGCCAGCATCGACTGCTCGACGAGCCGATCGCGCTGAACCACCGGGTCGTTGAGCTCGGAGTACGCCGGAGCGAGCTCGACGCCGTTGATGATCAGGTCCCAGGCCTCGTTGAGGCCAGGCTTGGACCGGTGCGACTTCGCCAGCGGTTTCACCGCGGCCGGATAGTCCAGCACGAACGTCGGCTGCACCAAGCTGTCTTCGACCAGCTGCTCGAACAGCTCGACCACGATCTCGGCCGGCCCCCAGTCGGGCTGCAACTCGACATTGTGCTGCTCGGCGAGCTTGCGCAGCGCGGGCGCGCCAGTGTCGACCTCGACCCGCTCGCCGACCGCGTCCGACACCAGGTCGAGAATCGCGGCCTCGCGCCAGGGGGCCTCCAGGTCGATCTCGGTGCCGTCGCGGGCCGGCACCACGGTGCGGCCCACGGCGCGCGCGGCGTCGAGCACGAGCGCCCGGGTCAGCTCCATCATCGAGCGCTGGTCGCCGTACGCCTCGTAGGCCTCCAGCATGGAGAACTCGGCCGCGTGGGTAGAGTCCAGACCCTCGTTGCGGAAGGTGCGGCCGATCTCGTAGACCCGGTCGACGCCGCCGATCATCGCCTTCTTCAAGTCGAGCTCGAGCGCGATCCGCAGCAGCATCGGCTGGTCGAACGCGTTGAGGTGCGTGCGAAACGGCCGCGCCGCGGCACCGCCGTTGGTGAGCTGCAGCACCGGTGTCTCCACCTCGACGAACTGCCGGGCGTCGAGGGTGGCGCGCAGTGACTTCAGCACGGCCGCCTTGACCCGCACGATCTCGCGCGCCTGCGGGCGCACGATCATGTCGACATAACGCAGCCGCACCCGGGCCTCATCGGACAGCGGCCGGTGCTCGTTGGGCAGCGGGCGCAGCGCCTTGGCGGCCAGCTGCCACGACGTCACCTGCACCGACAGCTCGCCACGGCGGCTGGTGATCACCTCGCCCTGGACCGCGAGCAGGTCGCCGATGTCGACCAGCGCCTTGTAGTCGGCCAGCGACTCGGCGCCGACGCCGGCCAGAGACAGCATCGCCTGCAGCTCGGTGCCGTCCCCCTCGCGCAGCCGGGCGAAGCACAGCTTGCCGGTGTTCCGGGAGAAGATCACCCGGCCGGTCACTGCCACCTGCTCGCCCGTGTGGGTGTCCGGCTCCAGCCCCGCGTCGTCGTAGGACTCCCGGAGCTGCCGCAGGGTGTGGGTGCGCTCGACGCTGACCGGGTAGGGCTCGGTGCCCGCTGCCAGCATCCGCTCCCGCTTCTCCCGGCGTACCCGCATCTGCTCGGGCAGGTCGTCTGGCGCGGTCACGTCGGGGGGCTCGCTCATGGTGGTCTAGCCTACGGCCGCCCCACGATCCGGCCGGACGGGCTGCCCCGCCACGAAGCGCTGTCAGTGCAGGTAGGACGCGCCGTTGAGATCGACGATCGCCCCGGCAGCCCACTCCGCCTCCGGCTCGGCCAGCGACATGATCGCGGCGGCGACCTCGTCGGTATGCGCCACCCGGCCGAACGGGCTCTGCGAGCGCAGGGAGTCACCGGCCGGGCCCGCCAACAGCTCGGCGGTCATGTCGGTCGCGATGAAGCCGGGCGCGATGCCCACGCAACCGATCCCGTGCGGCGCCAGTGCCACCGCCAGCGACTGGGTCATCGCATGCACGGCGGCCTTGCTCGCGCCGTACGCGGGCACCTCGGGCTCACCGCGGTATGCGCCGCGCGACCCGACGGTGACCACGCGCCCGCGGGGTACGCCGGTCGGCGGCGGAGTGTCGATCATCTGCCGCGCCACCTGGTAGGTCACGTTCGCCGTGCCGAGCAGGTTGACGTCGGTGGTGCGCCGCCAACCGTCGACCCACTCGGTGTAGGAGGAGGTGGCGACGTCGAGGTTGAGCCGCCGTCCCTCGGTGGCCGGGTCGTCGGCGAACAGCGCGGCGTTGTTGACGAGCACGTCGATGCGGCCGAGGCCCTCGATCGCCGCAGCGACGAAACGGCGTACCTGCTCGGCGTCGGCGAGGTCGCCTTGCACCACCAGATGTCCGTCACCGGGCAGGGAGTCGCGCACCGCCTCGGCCTCCGCCCGGCCGCCACGGCAGTGCACCGCGACCCGATCGCCACACCGCTCCGCGAACATCCGTGCCACGGTGGCCCCGAGTCCTCGTGATGCGCCCGTAACCAGGACCCCGCGTCGAGTGTGTTCGTCCATGGCCGCCGAGGCTATACCGCCTTGCGGTCGCCCGCGGTCCGTGCCGCCGCCTTCGGCGGACGTCTTTCACTGTTCCGTGAAAGGCGTACGCGATTCGGCGCCTTCGGCGTACGTCTTCCACGGAACAGTAGAGGACGTACGGGGCGCGGCGCGGGGGGTGAGGGGGCGGGCGGACCCTAGAGGTTGCGCTGGTAGGCCAGCCGCAGCCCGATCAGCGTCAGCCACGGCTCGTGCACCAGCGGCGTGCGGCACTCCTCCAGCGCGAACGGCGCCAGCCCGCCGGTCACGATGACGTTGACGTCCGCGCTGGACCAGCCCAGTTCCTCGACCATCCGCGCCACCAGCCCGTCGATCTGCGCGGCGAACCCGTACACGGCCCCGGCCTGCAACGCCTCCACGGTGTTCTTGGCGACGATCGCTCGCGGGCGCAACAGCTCCACCCGCCGCAGCTGGGCTCCCCGCTCGCCGAGCGCATCCAGCGAGATCTCGATCCCGGGCGCGATCGCTCCCCCGACGTACTCGCCGCGGGCGCTGACCACGTCGAAGGTGGTGGCGGTGCCCAGGTCGACGACGATGCTGGGCCCCGGGTGCAGCCGGGACGCCGCCAGCGCGTTGCAGATCCGGTCGGTGCCGACCTCGCGCGGGTTGTCCATCAGCACGCGTACGCCGGTGCGCACGCCGGGCTCGACGACCGTGCTGCGCACCGAGTGGTAGTGCCGGGCCAGCATCTCCCGCATCTCGTGCAGCACCACCGGCACGGTCGAGCACAGCGCGATCCCCTCAATGCCGGAGACCAGGTCACCGAGCAGGCCGGAGAACACCACCGCCCACTCGTCCGCCGTACGCCGGCCGTCGGTGCCGACGCGCCAGTGGTGAGTGATCTCCTCGCCGGCGAAAAGGCCCAGCACCGTCTGGCTGTTGCCGACGTCGACGCACAGCAACGTCATGACCGGTCCGGCGGGTCGCCCAGCGTCAGGGGCACGTTGTCGATCAGGCGGGCCGTCTCCAGCCGTGCGGCGACCAGCAACCGCGCCGCTCCGGTCTCCGGCGCGGGCCCGAGGTCCGGCGAACGCAGCGCCAGGTAGTCCAGCGCAAGGTGCGGCGTCTCGTCGAGCACGGCGTGCGCGGCGGCGAGTACGGCGGTCTGCCCCGCCGCCGCCGCATCCCGCCCGGCACGCAGCGATCGAGACAGCGCGAGAGCTGTCTGCCGGTCCTCCGGGGACAGGTAGCGGTTGCGGGACGACAGCGCCAGGCCGTCGCTCTCCCGCACGGTCGGATGGCCGTGGACCTCCACCGGCAGGCACAGGTCGAGGACCATTCGGCGGATCAGCACCAGCTGCTGGTAGTCCTTCTCGCCGAACACCGCGGCGTCGGGCCGCACCAGCGCGAGCATCTTGGCGACCACGGTGAGCACACCGCGGAAGTGGCCCGGCCGCACGGCCCCCTCCAACTCCGCGCCGAGCGTGGCGGAGTCGACATACACGCGGGGGTCGCCGTCGGGGTAGACCTCCTCCACCGACGGCGCGAACACCGCGTCTGCCCCGGCGTCCGCACACACGACGAGGTCGTCGTCGAGGGTGCGCGGATAGCGCTCGAAGTCCTCCCCCGGCGCGAACTGGGTGGGGTTGACGAAGATCCACACCACGACCCGCGACCCGAGCTCGCGGGCGCTGCGGATCAGCGCGGCGTGGCCCTCGTGCAACGCACCCATCGTCGGCACCAACACGACGCGCCCGTCGCCGGAGACGCCCGCGCCGAAGCGGCCGCCCGCATCGCGCGCGGACCCCAGCGCCGCGTCGAGCTGGCCCCGGGTGTGGACCAGCGTCGGCGTCACGAGCCGGTCCAGAGCAAGGCGTCGTCGAGCAGGCCGGTGATCTCGGCCGCGCGGGCCGGGTGCAGGCGACCGTCGAGCACGGCGTGCGCCGCGGTGGCCCGGCCCATCGTCGCGTAGGAATCCAGCGTCTCCGGCGCGGAGTCGAGCAGCGCCGACAGGTGCCTGCGCACGGTATCGACGTCGCCGCGCACGATCGGCCCCGTCAGCGCGGCATCGCCGTACTCGAGGCTGTTGTCGAGCGCGGCCTGCAGCAGCGGGCGAAGTGTGGTCGCCGGGTCGATCGCTCCGGAGGCACGCAGCAGGTCGGCCGCCTGGCTGACCAGCGTGACCAGATGGTTGGCGCCGTGGGCGAGTGCGAGGTGATAGAGCACCCGCTGGCTCTCCTCGATCCAGTTGACCCGGCCACCGAGGTCGGCCACCAGCGACTCGACGACCGGACGAGCAGCCTCCGCGGCGGTGCAGCCGAAGACGGTGCCGGGCAGGTGCTCGAGGTCCCGGTCGGTGCCCGCGAACGTCATCGCCGGATGCATGGCCGCGACGTGCGCTCCGATGTCGGCGGCGGGGGCGAGTACGTCGGCACCGTGGCGACCGCTGGTGTGCACGACGTGCTGGCCGGGCTGGACCGCTCCGGAGGCCGAAAGCATCGCAACGACATTGCCGAGCGCGTCGTCGGGCACAGTCAGCAGCAGCACGTCACCGGCACGGGCGACGGCCGACGGCTTGTCGACCCGCACACCGGGCAGCAGGGTCTCGATCCTGGTGCGCGAAGCGTCCGACTCGCCGCCGACGGCGGCGATGGTGTGACCGGCCGCGCGCAGTGCCGCGGCCAGAACTGCGCCGACTCGACCGGCGCCGATTACCCCGATGTGGGCCATGTGCCTTGCCTAACGTTTCAGTCCCCGGTGCGGGGTACCAGACGGTGTGCGTGGCTGAGTGCGCGCATCAGCCTAGAGGCAACAACGCGTGGGCGACACTCGGGCTTCCCGCGGCCCCGTCCACATCACCGGCTCGCCTGCCCGCCGCACTGCTCTTTGCCGCGCCCCCGAGCCGCTCACGCCTCCGCCGGCTTCACCACGGCGATGGTGATGTTGTCCGGTCCGCCGGCCTCCATGGCCATCCGCCAGAGCTCGTAGGCGGCCTCGGCGCCGCGGCCCCGTGCCATCACCGAGGCGATCGCGTCGTCGCTGACGACGTCGCTCAGGCCGTCGGTGCAGACCAGGTAGCGGCAGTTGTCCGCTCGTTGCCGGCTCGATACGTGGCTGTTGATCCGCCGGTCGCCGGCGTACCCGCCGAGCATCTGCGTCAGCACCGACGTGTGCGTCTGACCCGGCGTCAGCGGCGGGTTGTCGTCGGTGCTGAGGCGCTCCAGGCCGTGCTCGTCGACGGCGTAGACGCGGCTGTCTCCGACGTTGAAGACACGGACGGTTGTCTCGTCGACGACGATCCCGGCAATGGTGGTCCCCATCCCGGTGCGCTCGGCGTCGCGCATGCCAGCGTCGTAGACCGACTGGTTGCACGCATCCAGGGCAGCGCGCACCGACGCCTCGTCAGTGAGCGTGCGGCCGGCGCGGCTCAGCTCCTGCGCGACCATGCCGCTCGCGACATCCCCGGCGGGGTGGCCGCCCACCCCATCGGCAACCGCCACCAGCAGCGGCGCGGCGATCGGGAAGAACAGGGTCGCCGGGGTGTCGGTGACGCTCGCGCACGCCGTCCACGGCCCCATGACCACGCTGTCCTCGTTGTGGTCGCGGAGCACGCCCTGGTGGGTCAGCGCCGAGACGGCGACGTGTGGCACCGACATCTGCAGCCCTTCCCGTGCGCCTGTCCCTCGATGCGGGTCGCCCCAGGGTAGCCGCCCACCCGCCCTCGCGCCGACATCGCACTTTTGCCCCGCGTACGCCGCCCGACTGCCGGCCGCCGGACTGTCAGGGCCCCGGCTTGACCGCGATCCGCCCGGTCTTCAGCGGCAACAGCAACAGCGGCGCGCCGGTCTTCGCCAAGAACTCCTCGGTAGCCAGCCGGGACCCCTCCCAGCCGCCGTAGTCGTCGATGATCAAGACCCCACCGGGCACCAGCCGGTCGTAGAGGTGCTCGAGCTCGTGCCGCGTCGACTCATACCAGTCGGTGTCGAGCCGCAGCAGGCTGATGCGCTCCGGCGCCAGCTCGGGCACGGTCTCCTCGACGAGCCCCTGGTGATAGTGAATGCGCTCCGCTGGGTATTCGGTCTCGTCCATCGCGGCGCGTACGTCGTCGAACGGTGCGAACGCCCAGATCTTGGCATCGCGGTCGGATGCTGCCAGCAGCTCTGCCGCCGACTCGCCCTGGCCCCAGCGGCGGCGGTCCTTCTCGGTGGGAGCCGACATGCCCTCGAAGGTGTCGAACAGGTGCAGGTCACGGTCGGAGACGCCGGCCGCGAGCAGGGTCAATGCGACGGCCTGCATGCTGCCGCCGCGCCAGACTCCACACTCCACGATGTCGCCGGGAATTCGATGGGCAGCGATGTAACGGGTCGCGAGGATGAGGCCGAAGAGCTTCTCGTGCGAGGTCATGGTCCGCGGCTTCACGGTGCGAATCAGTTGCTTCGCGTCATTGTCGTAGTGCCCCGGCAGACCCCGCCCCGGGCGATCCGCCGCGTTGGCGCGCGGCCGGGGCGCCGGCCGCGGTGGCGCCGGGGCCGGGGCGGCCGGCTCCACGGAGGGCTGCGCCGGCCGTGGTTGGACGCGTCTCAGCTCAAAGCCAGTGACGCGTGCGATGGTTTCGTTGACCCGTAGTTTCCACACACACCGACCGTAACCCGCGAGGAACGCTCGAGTGCACCTCCAGGCGGTCCGTGCCGGCTGAGCAACCCGAATAGTCTGCGGGCATGGCCGAACGGACACAGCCGCTGCCGACCTGGCGTCAGGCGTGGCAGGACGCGCTCTACGGTCCGGACGGTTTCTTTGTGCACAACCGTCCGATCGACCACTTCCGCACGTCGGTGCACGCCTCGCCGCTGTTCGCCGAGGCCATCGTGGCGCTGGCGCGGCGCCATGACCTCGACACGATCGTGGACATCGGTGCCGGGGCCGGCGAGTTGCTCACGCACGTGCACGTGCTCGACCCTGCCCTGGAGCTGGTCGGCATCGAGGTCGCGAGTCGCCCGGCCGAGCTGCCTCCCGCCATCACCTGGTACGCCGAAATGCCCGCGCGACTGCACGGACTCGTCATCGCCAACGAGTGGCTGGACAACCTTCCCTGCGACGTGGTGGAGGCCGACGAGGACGGCGCCGTACGCGTCGTGCACGTCGACCCGTCGACGGGTGAGGAGCGGCTGGGCGCCGATGTCGACGACGCATGGCTGCATACGTGGTGGCCGCTGCGCGAGCCCGGCACCCGTGCCGAAATCGGCGTGACGCGCGACGAGGCCTGGGGCGACGTGGTCGGCCGACTGTCCGGAGGGATGGCCGTCGCGATCGACTACGGTCACGCGCTTCAGAGCCGCCCGCCGTTCGGCTCGCTCCGCTCCTATCGGGGCGGGCGCGAGGTCGACGTACTCGCCGATGGCAGCCGCGACATCACCGCACACGTGGCGATGGACTCCCTGCACGCCGACCGGCTGCTGACCCAGCGAGACATGCTGCACTGCCTCGGGATCAGCGGCGCTCGACCGGCCCGCTCGCTGGCGGGCACGGACCCGGCCGGCTATGTGCGGGAGCTGAGCAGGGCGTCAGCGGCCGCCGAGCTCACGGCCGTCGGGGGCCTCGGCGACTTCTTCTGGGCGATCAGCCACCGGCCGTGATCGGTCACCGCCGCTGCGCCGGTGCCGGTGCCGATACCGACAGCACCTTCGCACCGCGGCGAGCGCCGCACCGTACGGCTACAACCTCACCCTGCGGACTGCGGGCGCCGTGACCACCCACGCCGAAGGCGGCGTCCCCTCCACCGTCGACGCGCTGCCTGCTGATCGGCGCCGCGGTCGGGTTCGGGGCGGTCGGCATGTTCGCGTTCGGCGGTCTCAACGGCGTCCTGGCGCCGGGTACGGGAGCTGCGACCGCACACCTTCAGACGTAAGGGCTATACTTGCGCGCAGGGAGGTAGCCATGCTTCGAGCGAAGCGAAGCCGCACGCCAGCGGAGACAGTCGCCGAGTGGAACGAGACCACTGGCGCGCAGGTGGACGAGGCCATGGTTGTCGACGCGCTCGAGAGCCTACGGGCGCAGGGATGGCTGACCGACGCTCCGCCCGGACTGACCGCCACGGAGATCGACTACCTCGAGCAGCACGGTGGAGTCACCGACGACCGCCAAGCGCTCGTCAAGAGCCGCGTCGCGGGCGCCGTACGCGAGGGCACCGTCGAGCGGGAGAACATGGCGGTCGAGCAGGCCGCCGAACTCATGCAGATCTCCGCCAGCCGGGTTCGTCACCGGATCAAGGAAGGGTCGGTTTACGCCTACCCGTCTGGTGGCCGCGGTGTCGGCAGAAAGATTCCGCACTGGCAGTTCCACGGCCCTGAGCCCGTGCCGCATCTGGCAGCGGTTCTCAACGCGCTGCCGGAGCGGTTCAGGCCCAGCGACATTCGAGCGTTCGCCTTGAACGCTGAAGTCGACGATCCCGACAACGGCGTTACCGTTCCGCTGCTTGACTGGCTACGCGATGGTGGCGACCCGGAGATCGCCCGTGCGCTCGCTGAGTCCCAAGCGCGGCTCATCTGAGGATGGCGAAACTTCCTTGGCCCGACCCAGCGAAGGTTGCCAGCGTTGGCGCAGCTGTAGTCGCGGTCGACCGCAACCTGTGGCGCTTACATGCGCCGCCGGGTGACTACCCGCTGCGTTGGAACGAGTTGCGTTCCTTTGGCCCGCTACCCGGCGCGCGGTTCGACCCCTGGCTTCCGCCGCCCGACGACAGGGAGGCGGACCAAGTCACCTCCGGCGCCGGCTACTTCGCATTCGACATACCGACATGCCTTGCTGAGGTGTTCCAAGCACGGCGCATCGTCGACCGCGAGGGTGGGGCGCAGTTGACGGCGTTCGAACCCACCCGACAACTACACCTCCTCGACCTCAGGGGCGGCTGGCCCATCACCATCGGCGCATCGCACCTTGTCAACTCAGGGCCGAAGGACCGGTGCCGCGCATGGGCGCACGCCATCCGCTCAGCGCATCCCGGCTACGACGGACTCATATACACCGGCATGGCGGGCCGCGACTGCATCGCGCTCTACGCTCCCCCCGGCGACGTCTTCCCCGCACTTCCAGCGTTCACCAAACCGCTGGCCGACCCAGCGCTCGACCCCTACATCGCCACGGCGGCCGAGCAGATCGCGTACGGTGTCCGCCCCCTCGCCTAGAAATGAACGGGAAGAGACTCCTCCGAACAGCCCTGACCCCACTCAGCCAGAAGACGTTCCCTCCCGCCAAGGTTCGTCATACAGGTATCGCACCATAAGCACCCGGCCTCGTTCCCCGGTGCTGTCCAGTCCGACCTCGGCGTAGAACCCGGCCTGTCAGTGGCGAGTCGGCGCCCATCTCGACGGCTACCGGCTGCTACATCGGTGAGCCGGTGGCGCGGCCCGGACGATCGCCGCTGACGGTCACGCCCGCAGGATCTTGCCCATCGGCTTTCCCCTGGCGAGCTCGTCGACCAGCTTGTCCAGGTAGCGGATCTTCTGCATCAGTGAATCATCGACGTCTTCGACGCGCACCCCACACACCACTCCGGTGATCAACGAGGCATGCGGGTTGAGGCGCGCATCGGCGAAAAAGGCCTCGAATGTCGTACCCGCAGCGAGGTGGCGACTCAACGCTGACTCGTCGAAGCCGGTGAGCCACCGGATCACCTGATCCAGTTCGGCCTTCGTGCGCCCCTTCCTCTCCACTTTCTTCACGTAGTGGGGATAGACCGAGGCGAAGCTGGTGGTGAAGATCCTGCTCACGCCCGTCAGCGTAGTGGCTCACCTCTGGACTCGGCCTGTGCCCCCTAGGGGTTTACGGTACGGCGGGGGCCTCGGGCTGACGCCGGCGCACATGCAGACCGCCTTCGGGGGTGAACCAGATGTCGACACCGTCCGGTGCCGCATCGTCGGCGTGCGCGGGCGTAAAGGCCGCCCGCGTGAAGCCACCTGAGTGCTCGATGCCGGCCAGGCGCGACCAGACCCGCACCGTCCAGGTCTGCCCGGCGCCTTCGGGCTGCGACCGTTGCGCCTGCGTGAAGCGCCCCAGGTCGAGCCGGGCGGTGAACGCGCCGTGGCCGTCACCCGGCTCCACCTCGAGTGCGATCTCCGCACCGCCCTCGGACACCAGCGTCGCCCGCACCTCCACGTCGACGTCGGTCCGAGGCAGCCGCCGCACGCACACGCTGCCCGCGATCGTCAGCGCTCTGCCGTCGGAGTTGACCCCGGCCAGCCCGATCTCCCACGGGATCTCGCGCTCGCGAAGTCGGTAAAGCTCTGCCGGGATACCCACGGCCGAGTCATCGAGATACGGCAGGTCGGCAACAACATGGTCGGCTCGGAGCAGCAGCGGGATGTCGGGCCGGTGTTGTTCGGCGAAGTCCGCGACCGCCGCCGCCTGCTCCCGCCACCCCTGGACGACCAACCACGCGACGAGGCGGTAGTGCACCGGCATCGCGGCGTCGGAGAACGGCGGGGCTCCTTCCCACAACGACGCGAGCCCGTCCCGGAGCAGCTCCCAGTAGTCGTCGCCGCAGCCGGGAAGCTCCTGGAAATAGCTCGGGAGATCCATACTCAGCACGAAGTTGTAGAAGACGCGCCGCAGCTCCGGCGTTCCGAGATCCTCGACGAACCGCAGCGATGTCCGCTTGGTAGAGATCCGGTCTCGCAGGTCCTCCATCTCGTGCCTGCGCTGGGTGATGGAGGTGCCGTCATCGCGAACCCGCCAGAAATATACGGGCATCCGGATGACGTCGAAGCTCCGAGCCGTCAGGTAGGCCTCGGTCGTCGTCACCTGGTCCTCGTAGCGAACACCCTCGGGAAACGCCAGGCCCTCACGGTCCCAGAAGCCGCGGCGAAAGATCTTGTTCCAGGCAAAGACGTCGGCAAGGATCTCCGGGAAGTCGGTGGCGACAACGCCGAGCCTGCGCCGGCGATGCAGCATGCGCAGCCACGGCGGGTGGAAGTATTCGCCATCCGGCAGGTGTCGTTTCATCGAGCCGACGACGAAGTCGGAGCCGGACTCGTCGAGTGCTCTCAGCATCACCTCGAACGACTCGGGCGGCACGGTGTCGTCGGAGTCGACGAACGTCAAGAGCTCGCCGCCCGACTCGCTGACGCCGAGGTTGCGCGCCGCGCCGAGCCCCCGGTTCTCCGACGCGATGACACGCACCGCCGAGTGCCGGCGCGCATAGTCGGCTGCGATGTCGCTCGACGAGTCCGTGGAGCCGTCGTCCACGAGCACGACCTCGAAGTCGCCGAAGGTCTGCGCCAAGATGCTGTCGAGGCACTCAGCGAGGTATTGCTCGACGTTGTAGACAGGGACGATGACACTGAGCCTCGGCGTGTCCCGCGTCCCTGCACCGCCCAGCCGCAGCACCCGGCGCATCCGCTGACGCACTGTCATGACGCTCCCTGGTCTCAAGGCGAACGCCCCAATCGTGTCACGGCCGACTGTGGAACGATGCAGACCATGACCGAGGAACGCATCGTCGGGATCGGCGCGGGAGCAGCCGGCTTCGGGGGGCATGAGCGCGGCGGTGGTGACGAACTCGCCACCGAGGACATGGTGCTCAACATCGGGCCTCAGCACCCGGCGACCCACGGTGTACTCCGACTCAAGCTCACCCTCGACGGCGAGCGCATCGTCGGCTGCGAGCCGATCGTCGGCTACATGCACCGCGGTGTGGAGAAGTTGTTCGAGGTGCGCGACTACCGCCAGATCATCGTGCTCGCCAACCGGCACGACTGGCTCTCGGCGTTCTCCTCCGAGCTCGGAGTCGTGCTGGCAGTCGAACGGATGCTCGGCATGGAGGTGCCCGTCCGCGCGACCTGGTCACGCACCTTGCTGGCCGAGATGAACCGGGTGCTGAACCACCTGATGTTCCTCGGCTCCTACCCCCTGGAGATCGGCGCGATCACGCCGATCTTCTACGCCTTCCGCGAGCGCGAGACGATCCAGCAGGTGATGGAGGAGATCTCCGGGGGCCGGATGCATTACATGTTCAACCGGGTCGGCGGGCTCAAGGATGATCTGCCGGCCGGCTGGCTCGACCGGGCATCGGCCGCGTTGGCCGCCGTACGCGCGCGACTGCCCGACATCGAGCAGATCATCTTGGGCAACGAGATCTTCAAGGCCCGCACCGAAGGAGTGGGCGTGCTCTCGCCCGAGCTCGTGCAGGCCTACGGCGTCTCGGGACCCATCGCCCGGGCCAGTGGCGTCGACCTCGACCTGCGCCGGGACGAGCCTTACCTCGCGTACGACGAACTGGCCGCCGACGGCGTATTGCGTGTGGTGACCCGCAGCGAGGGCGACTGCTATGCCCGGTTCTCCGTGCTGATGGAGCAGGTGCAGGTGTCGCTCGACATCGCCGACGCCTGCATCGAGCGACTGCGTTCGCTGCCCGCCGGCCCGATCAACCAGCGGCTGCCGAAGATCCTGAAGGCACCGGAGGGGGCGACCTACTGCTGGACCGAGAACCCGCTCGGCATCAACGGCTACTACCTGGTCTCCCGCGGCGAGAAGACGCCGTGGCGGATGAAGCTGCGCTCGGCGTCGTTCAACAACATCTCGGCGCTGCCCGAAGTCCTCGGAGGGCGCGTGGTTGCCGACATGGTCGCGATCCTCGGGTCGATGTTCTTCGTGGTCGGCGACGTCGACAAGTAGGGGTCGACAGGTAGGGCAAGGTTTTCGAAAGCGGCGCTGCGTTAGGGTTTGGCAGGACCGATCACGGGCGAAGGGAGACCGGTGCAGACGGGTGACCACGACCCCGGCCGCCAAAGGACCGCGATCGTCGTGAGCGGGATGCACCGCTCGGGGACGTCCGCGATCACCCGGGTGGTCTCGCTGCTCGGTGCTGCCCTGCCGGACCAGTTGATCGAGCCCCGCGACGACAACGAGCGTGGTTTCTGGGAAGGACGCTCTGTCGTCGACCTGGATCGCCGAGTCTTGGAGAGATTCGGGTCCTGGTGGGGTGGCTGGGACCGCATCGACCCGCAGCAACTCCTGGTCCTCACCCGCATGGTCGAGAGTGCCCGAAGGCTCGTCCGCGACGAGTTCGCACACGCGGACCTCATCGTCTTGAAGGACCCGCGAATCTCACGACTGCTGCCGCTGTGGACGCGGGCGCTCGAACAGGAGGGCTTTCGCTGCGTGCACATCGTCGCGCTGCGCCACCCCGGTGCGGTGGCCGGCTCGCTGGCACGGCGAAACGGGCTGGAGCCCAAGGCGGCGACGCTGTCGTGGCTGGCGCACTCGCTCGATGCGGAGCTCCACACCCGCACGCAGCCTCGGGTCGTCGTCTCCTTCGAGAACCTCCTCCGCGACTGGCGGTCCGAGGTCGATCGAATCTCGCGAGCCCTCGCCGTCGAGTGGCCACAAGCACCTGACGACATCGCCGATGCCGTCGGCGAGTTCATCGAGCCCGGCCTGGTCCACGAGTCACCGGCGTCCACCCTGAAAGGCCCGGTCGCCGCGGTTACACCCGTGTACGACGTTCTGCGGCGCTGGTCGGAGGACGACAGCCAGCCGGGCGACGCCAACCTGCTCGACTCGTGGCGAGGCTTCCTCGCGCCCATCAGACGCGAGCGCAGCGCGGTGGCGCAGATGGCGCTCGAGCGCCAGGAGGTCATCGCCGAGTTGCGGTCCCGCCAGCGGGGAGCCGGCCGATTAGGCTCCGCGGAGGTGTGGAACCCGATTCAGCACCAGGGCTTCAACCGCGAAGCTGCCGCGGCATGGGCCTGGCTCAAGCGCGAGCGGCAGCACTCCCGCGCAGCGCGACGTGCCGTGCAGCAGATCGAACAGCTCCAGCGTTCCCCCGCCGAGCATGTGCCCGGTCGGAAGTCGCTGTCGAGGGTAGTGCGGCGGCTGGGCCGTCGCCTGCCCCTTCCCAGCGCTGCCGGGGAGACCGCACGTGGCCGCCGACAAGGCCGAAACGGGCGTGGTGGCGGCTAACGTTGGCGGTTCCCCACAGCGGATTCGGCGACGGCCACTGAGGCAGCGATGTGGCGAGCGGTGCCCGTGTCGCGGACAGCATGAGAAGGTGCCCCCAGTCACCCGTCACGAAAGCAGCGCCCTTGCCCACCACGTCACCACCGAGCCAGCCAGTGGACATCGTCTTGCACATCGGCACCGGCAAGACGGGCACTTCTTCGATCCAGTACCTCCTCCGCGACAACCGCGACCGGCTCGCCAGGCTTGGCCACCTCTACCCACAGACTCCCGGACGGGCGCGGCACGGCCGACTGGGTCTGTTCATCAAGTCCGACGCAGGACTCGAGAACTCGCCCGAATGGCACAGACAGAAGGAGTCCGACCCGGCGACGTTCCGGAAGGCTTTTCGGCGCGACTTGCTCTCGGAGATCGGGGGCTCAGGACTGTCCCGGGTCCTCTTATCCGACGAAATTCTCTTCGGGTCCACGGATCCGGCGTTGCGACGTCTGCGCCGGCTCACCGACCCGATCGCCCAAAGCCTGCGGCTGGTCGTCTACCTGCGCCGCCAGGACGACCACATGGTGAGTCGCTATCAGCAGGGGGTCAAGATCGGCCGGGTCCTGCGGCTGGACGAGTGGGCGCAGCACGATATGGCCGACCTTTATGACTACCACGCCCGCCTCCGCAGGCACCAGCAACTGCTGGCCCCCACCGGGTTCGTCATCCGCCGCTACGAGCGCGACAGCTTCGTCGATGGGTCGCTCTACCAGGACTTCCTGGAGGCCGTGGGCATCGACGCCCGGGTCGAGGACCTGGAGCAGGGCCCGAACCGCAACACGAGCCTCGACGCCGAAAGCGTGGAGTTCCTTCGGGTGTTGAACCTCTACCGCGTCGAGAACGAGGCAGCCACGGTGGGCCTGATCGACAACCGGAGGCTGGTCACGCGGCTGGCCGAGGTCTCCACCGGCCCCAGCCTGACCCTGCCGGGCCGCGTGCTGGA